>CAZCAV010000097.1:0-1528 GCA_964496795.1 uncultured Oscillospiraceae bacterium | reverse complement strand
AACGGCGCGGAGCGCGTGATCGTTTCGCAGCTCGTGCGCTCGCCGGGCGTGTATTATTCCGACAGCTTCGACAAGGTCGGCAAGCAGCTTTTTTCCGCGCAGGTGATCCCCAATCGCGGCGCCTGGCTCGAATACGAAACGGATTCCAACGGCGTCCTGTATGTCAAGATCGACCGTCAGCGCAAGGTGCATATCACGGCGCTTGTGCGCGCGCTCGGCTATGGGGCCAACAGCGAGATCACCGAGCTGCTCGGCGAGGATGAGCGTCTGACGGCGACCATCCAGAAGGACCCGACGCATTCGGTGGCGGAGGGCCTGATAGAGATATACAAGCGGCAGCACCCCGGCGAGCCGCCGACGGAGGAGAGCGCCCGCCAGCTTTTGAATTCGCTGTTCTTTGACAAGCGCTATGATCTGGCGCGCGTGGGACGTTATAAATTCAATAAAAAGCTGGCGCTCAAGAGCCGTATCACGGGCCATATCGCGGCGGAGAACGTGATCGACCCGTCCACGGGCGAGCTGCTCTGCGAGGAGGGCCAGACCATAGAGCGCGACGCGGCGGCGAGGATACAGAACGCCGGCGTGGCCTCCGTATTCGTGCTTGTGGGCGAAAACCGCGTCAAGGTCGTGGGCAACAATTTTGTATCCGCCAAGGGCTTTCTGTCCTTCGATCCCATGGAGGCGGGGCTCAACGAGATGGTGCATCTGCCCACGCTCAAGGGCCTGCTGGTAGAGGCCGCCGATATGGACGAAAAGGAGCTCAAAGAGTTTCTGCGCAAACACTATTACGATCTGATACCGCGCCACATCATCCCGGATGATATCATCGCGTCGGTTTCCTATTTTATCGGCCTGCCCTACGGGGTCGGCAGTACGGACGATATCGATCATCTGGGCAACCGCCGTATCCGCAGCGTGGGCGAGCTGCTGCAAAACCAGATCCGCGTGGGCCTTACGCGGCTTGAGCGCGTGGTGCGCGAGCGCATGGGCCTCCAGGATATGGACGTGGCCATGCCCTCTAACCTCATCAACATCCGGCCTGTGACGGCGGCGATCAAGGAGTTTTTCGGCTCCTCGCAGCTTTCCCAGTTCATGGATCAGACGAACCCCCTTGCGGAGCTTACCAATAAGCGCCGTCTCTCGGCGCTCGGCCCGGGCGGTCTGAACCGAGACCGCGCGACCTTTGACGTGCGCGACGTTCACTTCTCGCATTACGGCCGCATGTGCCCCATTGAGACGCCTGAAGGCCCGAACATCGGACTGATCAATTCGCTCTCGACCTACGCGCGCATCAACGAGTACGGATTCATCGAGGCGCCGTACCGCCGCGTGGACGCCAAGGACCGTCTGATCACGGACGATATCGAGTATCTGACCGCGGACGAAGAGGACAACTTCATCGTGGCGCAGGCCAACGAGCCGATCGACGAGGAGACGCACTGGTTTAAAAAGGACCGCGTCATCGCGCGCATACTCGACCAGATCATCGAGGTGAAGAACACCGAGGTGGACTATATGGACGTGTCGC
>CAZCAV010000096.1:0-2106 GCA_964496795.1 uncultured Oscillospiraceae bacterium | reverse complement strand
CCGGCGATACCGAGATGCTGCCCGGCGAGCTTGTGGATATCTTCAAGTTCGAGAGCGAAAACGAGCGCGTGGTGGAGGCCGACGGACGGCCCGCCATCGCCAAGAGAAAGCTGCTGGGCATCACCAAGGCGGCGCTTGCGACAGATTCCTTCCTCTCGGCGGCGTCCTTCCAGGAGACGACGCGCGTGCTCACCGAGGCCGCCATCAAGGGCAAGATCGATCCGCTCGTGGGGCTCAAGGAGAACGTTATCATCGGCAAGCTGATTCCCGCGGGCATCGGTCTCAAGCGGTATCGCGACGTGGTTGTGACCGAGAAGCCGGCGCTGTAATATGGCTATGCAGACGAACGAAAAGAACGGCTGCGCGCTGGGCGGAACGAAGTATTGCGCCTTGCTCAACATGCGCTCCTGCGAAGGCTGCACAGTACGAGACACGGAGGATAAGGATCAGATACGCGCCGATCTCGATCTATACGAGAGCCTGCTGCCCGAGGGCGGCGTGGCGCGCCTGTTTCTGGATCACGAATGCCAGTTCTGCCGGCAGGAGCCCAGGGGCAAACGTCAGGGCTATGCGATACTGGACATCGCACATCCCGAGCCGCGCCGCATACAAAGGCGGCTGCTCGGAAAGCGCGCGACGCAGTTCGGCACGATGATCCCGCTGCAATTTTCCATCTGCGCTCGCTGCCGCAGGCGGTTCCTTTGGATCGAGTACGCGCCGGTCGTGTTTCCGATATTGTTCGGCGCCGGCGGTCTGGCGCTGCTGACATTCCGGCCGCTGAAGGATGCGCTCAGCACATGGTCGGCCATGGCGCCGTTCCTGTTCTGGGCATGCATGCTGGCGCTGGGCCTGCTCGTGGGAGCGCTTGTCTCCTCCATCGCGCGCAGGCGCTACAATCGCGTGATGATCGCCGATGTGTTCGAGCATCCGGTCGTGCGCGAGATGACGGACAGGGGTTGGACGCCGATCGCCAAGCAGTCGCACACCAAGCTTCTGTTCTCCAAGAGCCGTTTGGCGCGCGGCCTCGGCACAGCGGCCGTCTTTCCGGAGGAGGACGCGGACTCCGCGCAGGAAGAAAGCGAAGATTGACAAATCGGCGGGAATGCTGATACAATATACCTTTGGCGTCTCCTTCTGATATTGGGGAGAGGATTTTTCCGGGATACAATGTTTCCATCAAGGGGTTGCTGGAAACGGTAATTATATAAAGATCAACAAGAACAGAAAGATTTTTGGAGGAAGAAACATTCATGCCGACGATTAACCAGTTGGTTCGTAAGGGCAGAGAGCAGGTGGAGTACAAATCCACCGCGCCTATCCTGAAGCAATGCCCGCAGCGCCGCGGCGTATGCACAGCCGTGCGTACCATGACGCCGAAAAAACCGAATTCGGCGCTGCGTAAGATCGCCCGTATCCGTCTGACCGACGGCCTTGAGGGCACCGCCTACATTCCCGGCATCGGCCACAACCTGCAGGAGCACTCCGTGGTGCTTATCCGCGGCGGCCGTGTCAAGGATCTGCCGGGCGTTCGTTATCACATCATCCGCGGCGCGTTGGATACCGCGGGCGTGGCGGATCGCAAGCAGAGCCGCTCGCTCTACGGCGCCAAGCGCCCGAAGAAGTAAGGGAGGGTCAAAACTATGCCGAGAAGAGGATTTATCCCGAAGCGCGAAGTATTGGCCGACCCGATCTACGGCAGCGCGGTCGTCACCAAGCTGATCAACCAGCTCATGCTCGACGGCAAGCGCGGCGTCGCCCAGAAGGCGGTCTACGATGCGTTTGATATCATCAAGGAAAAGACCGGCCGCGAAGCCGGCGAGGTATTCGAGCAGGCCATGGGCAACATCATGCCCGTTCTGGAGGTCAAAGCACGCCGTGTAGGCGGCTCGACCTACCAGGTCCCGATCGAGATCCGGCCTGAGCGCCGCCAGACCCTGGGCCTGCGCTGGCTCGTATCCTATGCAAGGAAGCGCAGCGAGCGCACCATGGCGCAGCGTCTCGCCGGAGAGATCATGGATGCGGCAAACAGCCAGGGCAACGCCTTCAAGAAGAAGGAAGACACGCATAAGATGGCCGAAGCGAACCGCGCATTTGCGCATTATCGCT
>CAZCAV010000095.1:0-2247 GCA_964496795.1 uncultured Oscillospiraceae bacterium | reverse complement strand
CAGGTATAGTGTAGTGGTAACACATTAGCCTTCCAAGCTGAGATCACGGGTTCGAGCCCCGTTACCTGCTCCAAGACATGCTTATGCCTCCTTAGCTCAGTTGGCTAGAGCACCTGACTCTTAATCAGGGTGTCCAGGGTTCGAATCCCTGAGGGGGTACCAACGTCGGAACCGATATCGTTCCGCGAACGATCCGACGGCGCTTCGGCGCCGTCGGATCGTTTTTTAGCCTTATGTTCAGTTTCTCGTTCTCCGCGCTTAATGATTCGCTTATCTCGTGCTCAGCACATCGCGCTCGTACGCCATTACATTGTTGATCCATTCGCAGCCCGGCACGTCATTTTGGAGACAGTAATAATCCCAGACCGCGCCAAAAGGCAGGGTCTTGCGCTCTTCCTGAAGCGCCAGGCGCCGCGTCAGAACGTCCTTATATTCCGCCTTTCGGATTTCATCAAACGGTGCAAGGCAGGACGACAGCAGCGCTTTTCTGGCATTGCGCATGCCGATGGCCCAGGCGGCGATCCGGTTGATGGACGCATCGAAATAATCCAGTCCGATAAATACGCGCTCATCATAGCCATTTGCAATGATCTCGTCCATGAGTCTTTGCAGCTCGTCGTCCAGCATAATGACATGATCGCTGTCCCAGCGGACACCGCGGCTGACATGCAGGAGTATACGCGGCAGAAAGCTGAGTACCGCGGAAATTTTTGCGCTGACGACCTCCGTAGGATGAAAATGGCCGGAATCCAGCGTATACAGGATGCCTCTTGTCAGCGCGTAGCCCAGCGAGTATTCATGGCTGGCCACCGTGTAGCTTTCAACGCCAACGCCAAACAGCTTACTCTCGATCGCGCAGGGGACGACGGCGCCGTCGGGTTTTTCGGCAAAGATCTCATCCAGAGAACGCGTCATAATTTCGCGGTGAAGCGCCGTATCCGCGCAGACGTCCTTATAGCCGTCGGGCATCCAGAAGTTCGTCACGCAGGGCTTTCCCAGTTCCTTGCCCATGCTGTGAGCGATTTCAAGACAGCGCTTGCCATGCTCTACCCAGAAACGGCGCTTGGCTTCATCGAACGACGACAGCGAGAAATTACCGTCCATCTTTGGATGCGAAAAAAAAGTGGGATTGAAGTCCAGACCCATATTGCGCTCTCTCGCCCAGTCGATCCATGAGCAAAACTCCTCGGCCGTGTAAGCGTCGCGATCAATGCTTCTTCCAGCTTTCTCGGCATAGCAGGCATGCAGGTTCAGCTTGGTATTGCCCGGAATAAGCGAAAGGGCCATGTCGATATCGGCGCGGAGCTCCTCGGGCGTTGACGCGCAGCCGGGGTAATTGCCGGTCGTCTGTATGCCGCCCGTTAAGCTGCCCACTCCATCAAAGCCCATCACGTCGTCCCCCTGCCAGCAGTGCATGGACACCGCGATACTATCCGCACGCCGCAAGGCTGCCTCCACATCAACGTTATGTTCTGCATAGCAGTCCTTAGCGTAAGAGTACCCCTGTAGGATCTTGGCCTCGTTCAATTTTTTCTCCCCCTGTCATGTTAAACCGTGTGTTTTTCCTTTTCCTTGAGCAGATTGGCGAGCAAAAAGCTGTATATATCGCCGGACGCATCCTCCCAATTGGCGCGAATGCGCTGAGCCATCTCGCGAGAAGCGACCAGCATATTGATCTCCAACACAACGGCGCTCTGTTCCTGCGCCTTCAGGCACACGCGATAACCGCCGCTTTGCTGCTCCTCCATGCCGGTGGTCAACTGCGTTTCGCGGCGCATCGTCTCGCGGTTATCCGAAGCGTACGCGTCGAGCCGCATGCGCAGCGACGCCTGCAGGCTTTCCTGAAACATATCCAAAGCGTCCGTTCCACGAACGCTCACGCGGTATCCCTGGCCGAAGCTGCGCGGGATGGCGGCGATAAAGCCGTCCTCCTCCAGCTCGTGCATAGCCGTCTGAAAATCAAAATATGACATGCAGTCGTTCTCGATCATAGCGCGATATAGCTGCTCGCGCGTGATGTCCAGATCGGAAACGCGCGCAAAATACAGTATCGTCAGCTTATCCTTTGTAACGCCCCGCGCAAATATCGGCATAGCAGTGCATCTCCTATATTTCAGATATAGTATATCATGCCTGTGAAAAACGCTCAAGCACTACGCGCACTGCATGTTGCTTCAAATCACATGATCGAATATAAAGCAAAAAAGGCCCATAGGCCTCTTTTTGGAGCGGGAAACGGGGCTCGAA
>CAZCAV010000094.1:0-2440 GCA_964496795.1 uncultured Oscillospiraceae bacterium | reverse complement strand
ATAGGGCGGCATAAGGAGGAAGCATGAATTACGCATGGATCGAGAATGGCGTCGTAACAAATATCATATGGCTTAGTCCATCGAATGCGCATGATTTTCCTTTGGCGGTTCCGATCACGGACAGGCCCGTAGCACTGAATGATACATATTCTGGCGGCAGGTTCTACCGTGATGGAGCGGAAGTGCTGACGCGCGTCGAGGAGTTGGAAGCGGCGCTGGCTGAGATCGAGGAGGCGCTGAATGAATAAGGACGAGATCATTGCCCGCATTCGGGAGATAAAGGCGGAGCGTTCAAGCCTCGCTGCCGAGCGCGAAGAAACGTGCGCTGATATTCTTACCGTCTTTGGCCGGATCACGGCGCTCAAAACACTCTGGGCGCTCATGCCGCAGAGTTACAGGGACATTATCGCTAAGTATACCGACGCAACGCCGGAATAATGAAAGGAGATAACTATGAATCCCAGAAACCTTGGAGATATCAAATACGGCCTCGAGCACGGAATCGGCGTGAGCGCCGGCGCCAACGGTGATCTGTATTCCTTGCAGCCGGACGGCTCTGTGCTGGACGGTAACGGGCAGCAGATGCTTGCCGCTTCCGAAGAGGGCAAGGCTCTGTACGGCGCGTTCACAGGGTTTAATAACTTCACGCTTTCAGCGGCGACGCCCTCTGCGCTCGGAGGCGTCAAGGCCGCTGTCCGCGACAGTTCCACGGATACGGTCGAGTGCAAGATCGGGACGGACGGGAAGCTGTATGCGGCGGCTCTGTCCGCAGCCTCAGCCTCCGCCCTAGGCGGCGTCAAGATGGCCGCGAACGTCGCGGAGGCCGCGGGCAACGCGCCTACGGCTACGGAGTTCAAGGCATTGCTGGATGCGCTGATCGCTTCCGGAGCAATGGCCGCCGGTGCGTGATATGGATTACACTCGCTTACTTAGGCGCGGAATGACCGGCGAGGATGTGCGCCATGTGAAGGACAGGCTTGTTGAGCTTGGTTACCTGCGGGCATCTACGCACAACCGCTTCGGATCGGATACGCACGCAGCGGTACGAAGATACCAGGCAGACCGTGGACTTGACGTTGATGGCATTGTAGGGCCGCTCACATGGGCGGCCCTTTTCGATGATGCAGACAGCACCGCCGCGCCGGCGGCCGGCGCAAACGTGCCGGAGGAGATCGTCAATGAGGAAGCGCTCCTCGACGCGGTCAACGAGGAGATCCCGCCTACGGACGAGATCGGCGACGAGATACCGGCGCATATCGTCAACACGGCGGCAGCGGCGATCATGGCCGCGCTGGCAGGCGTGTCTTCCACACGCAAGGCGATCGTGCTCGAGGCTCTGCGCTGGGCCGTCGACCCGTCCGAGCCAGGCGATACCATGCGCAGCTTCTATATCAGGGGCGGGAACCTGTACAACAAGAACACGCTGGCGCTCAACGTCATGATCGAGTCGAAGCTGAGCAGCTACTTTGCAAACAGCGCGCACAGTCAGTATTACGACGGCGGCCGAAAGGAGCTCATGCAGCGCATGGCCGAAGCGTCCGCATTCACGATCACCGGCGCGGACTGCTCAGGCGGCGTCGTTGGACTCTGGCTGCATCAGGGCGTTGTGAAGGTCGGCTTCGACGCCACCGCAAACGATCTGTACAACAAGTATTGCACGCCGACCGGCGATCCGCAGCCTGCCGATCTGGCATGGCGCAGCGGACATATAGGCGTGTATGTCGGAGGCGGTTACGTCGTGGAATGGGTAGGCGGCGCTTATGGCTGCCAGCTCACCAGAATCAGCAAGAGGCGCGCCTATAACTACCTTACCGGCAGGCTGGACGCCAAGAGCGCATGGTCCGGTTATGGCGACCCAAAGGTGTATTGAGAGGGCATGAGCATGGAAAAGTGGGATATCGTTGTAGTCATTATCGCGTTGGTCGGCTTGATTGCGGCCATTACAGGCCCCATTGTCAAACAGATACGCGCTATGACGCGCCTCACCGTTACGCTCGAGCATGTGAGCGATAAGCTGCAAACGCTCAACGACAGCAACGCCGAGGCGCATAAGCGGATCTGGGAAAAGAACGACGAGCAAGACAAAACGCTCAACGATCATGAAACACGCATTCATGTGTTGGAAGATAAAACGCATTACAGAAGAAAGGAGCTAGACCATGCAGAATAGGTTTAAGTCCGTTGTAACGTGGGCGGCGCTCGCGTCGTTCATCCTTTCCATGCTGGTTACGCTTGACGTGATCGGCGCGGATTGGTCTGAAACTATTCAGGGCGCCGTTACCGGCATTCTGAATATGCTGGTCGTGTTCGGCGTTCTGAACAACCCGACCGACAAGCTGAATTTCTAGCATCCGGTTCGAGAAAAGGCAACGCATAAAGCGCTGCCTTCAGTCTGTCAAAGAACCCGATCCATTAAGCGCAGATCGGGTTCTTTGCGTAG
>CAZCAV010000093.1:0-2647 GCA_964496795.1 uncultured Oscillospiraceae bacterium | reverse complement strand
TCCTTTCCATTATAACGAATGCTTTTTTGTCCATCAATTCGGGAATAGGGGCACCTTCGCCTAATGCCATCGCCGAAGAAGAGCCGAAGGGAAAACAGCCAAGCAGCATAATCGCTGAGAGAAACAAAGCGGCCGCTCGCTGAGCGAGATTGCGGGTCAAGAAGTCTTTCATACACGTCTCCCATTATTTTAACAAAACCGTTCGGATAAATGCTGCAACATATAATTACAATGTAACAGCTTTTCACTGGATAAATCTTCATTTTATGTATAATTATAACACATCTATAATGCGGTTACTATGCAAAATGTAAAATAATATAGAAAATATAAGTTGGAATATACGCTTTGCGCATTGCGTGCCGCCGCCCGGCTTATCAGCCCGCAAGACGGGCATGTAACATGCGGGCGCATGAAGACGCAGTCGGCCTGCATAACGGAGCAAGCGGCGCATAGATTACACGGGAGGGTGAATCTATGCGCGTTATTATTGTAAAGAAAAGGACCCTGTTGATGCTGCTTGCCGCAATACTGGTGATCGCCGCGCTGATACTGATCGCCTGCCTGAGCTGCGAGCCCGCTCTGGACGAACCGGCGATGAGCGGCTATACGGCGATCGAGCAGTATGAGCTGAACGTACTGACGGGAAAGTCGCGGGAGCTGCCGGTATATTCTGTTGAGCATGAGGATAAGGTGTTGGCGCTGACTGTCGACGCGGCATGGGATGACGACAAAACAGCCTTTATTCTGGACACGCTCAAGCGTTATGAGATCAAGGCGACCTTCTTTCTGTGCGGCGTTTGGGTGGAGGCCTATCCCGAGCAGGTAAAGGCCATATCCAGGGCGGGACATGAGATCGGGAATCATTCGCTGACGCATCCGCATATGAATCAGCTTGACGAGGCGGGAGTGCAGAAAGAGATCAGCCTGCTCGACGATGAGATCGAAGCGCTGACCGGATCGAGGACCACGCTGTTTCGCGCACCGTTTGGAGAGTACAACGATACGGTCGTCAAGGCTGCGCGCGCGATAGGCTATGAGGTCGTGCAATGGAACATCGATACGATCGACTGGAAAGAGGAGCGAAGCGTTGAAACGATACTGTCCACGGTCAACAGTAAGCTTTCCGCCGGCAGTATCATACTCTGCCACAACAACGGCTTTCGTATCCGCGACTATCTGCCTGCGCTGATCGAGCATGCCCAGCAGGAGGGATTCAGCTTTGTCACCGTATCCGAGCTGCTGCTCTCCGGTGAAACGGAAATCGACAATAACGGCATGCAGAGGCTGAAAAGCAGCTAAGCTTGCATGCGGCCGCAGATTCCGCTATAATACGGCGGAAAGGGAAATTTGCTGCATGCAGACAAGCGATTTTAATTATGAACTTCCGCATGAACTGATCGCACAGACGCCGATTGCCGACCGATCGCATTCGCGGCTGCTTGTGTACAGGCGTACGGACGGTACGATAGCCGACAGACATTTTTCGGACATACTGGACTATCTGCGCCCGGGCGATGTGCTTGTGCGCAACAATACGCGTGTGATTCCGGCCCGCCTTATCGGCGAGCGTACGGAAACGGGCGGCCGCATGGAGTTTTTGCTGCTGCACAGGCGCGAGGACGACGTCTGGGAATGCCTGTGCAGACCTGCTAAGCGCGCGAAAGCCGGTTTGGTATTTTGCATCAATCAGGAGCTTTCCGTCCGTGTTCTCGGAGAAACTGAGGCCGATGGCGGGCGCGTCGTGGAGCTTTTGTACGACGGCGTATTCGAGGAGGTGCTCGATCGCGCCGGACAGACGCCTCTTCCGCCGTATATCACTGAGCGTCTGAACGACAGGGAACGCTATCAGACGGTCTATGCGCGCGTGTCCGGCTCGGCTGCCGCGCCGACGGCCGGCCTGCACTTTACCGAGACGCTTTTGGACGACGTTCGCCTAAAGGGCGTGAAGATCGTAGACCTGCTGCTGCATGTTGGCCTTGGCACCTTTCGACCGGTGAGCGAAAGAAACATTGAGGATCACGTCATGCACAGGGAGTACTACGCCGTGTCGGCGGAGGCTGCGGAGGAGATCAACCGCGCGCGCTCCGGCGGAGGGCGTATCATTGCCGTAGGCACCACATCGACCCGCACGCTTGAGAGCGTGACGGATGAGACGGGAACGGTGCACGCCGGCAGCGGCTGGACAGACATCTATATTACGCCCGGCTATCGCTTCAAGGCGGTGGATGCGCTGATTACGAATTTTCATTTGCCGGAGTCTACGCTTTTGATGTTGGTTTCGGCATTCATGGGCAGGGAGGAGGCGCTCCGCGCCTATGCGCACGCGGTCGAGGAGCGCTATCGCTTTTTCAGCTTTGGCGACGCGATGCTGATACTGTGAGGAATTATGGACAAGCTGTTTCGCTTTGAACTGTTGAAAACTGACCGCGCGACCGGCGCAAGGCTGGGCCTTTTGCATACGCCGCACGGCGATATTGAGACCCCCTGCTATATGCCCGTGGGCACGCAGGCGACCGTCAAGGCCATGTCGCCGCGCGATCTTCTGGACGTAGGAGCCAATATCATATTGGCGAATACCTATCATCTGTATCTGCGGCCGGGACACGAGCTGGTGCGTGAGGCGGGCGGTCTGCATGCGTTTATG
>CAZCAV010000092.1:0-2796 GCA_964496795.1 uncultured Oscillospiraceae bacterium | reverse complement strand
CGCAACTGTCCAACGTCTCCGCCCCGCGGTGTCCAACCGCGCCGACATATTCAAACCGGCGCTTTTAGCCATGTCGAGTGCGTTGCATTGATAACAAGAAGCGCCAAATGAATTGCTTAGAATAGTTAGGATGTATGAACGGATATATTCCCATAAGCAGACAAGAGGTCGCGCCGCAAAACGACCGTAAGCGAATACACAGAGGGCTGCGCCGATCCTCATCGGCGCAGCCCTTTTGGTTGCCTTCCGTCCGGTTTTCAGCCTTCGATCAGCGAGCGGCCCGTCATTTCGGGCGGCACGGGCAGATCGAGAAGCTCCAAGAGCGTTGGGGCAAGATCGCAGAGCCGTCCGTCGCCGCGCAGATGGACGTCCTTGCGCGCATTGTCCACGAGAATGCAGGGCACGGGGTTGGTGGTATGCGCGGTGAAGGGCGCGTTCTCGGCCTCGTCCCACATCTTTTCGCAGTTGCCGTGATCGGCGGTGATGATCGCGCGTCCGCCGGTGGCCAGTATCGCGTTTATAACCTTTTCCACGCAGCCGTCCACCGTATGCACGGCCTTGACGGCCGCCTCCATCACGCCCGTGTGTCCTACCATGTCCGGATTGGCGAAATTGAGTATCATCACGTCGAAGCGGCCGCTTTCGATGAGCTTCACCGCCTCGGAGGCGACCTCGGGCGCGCTCATCTCGGGCTGCAGGTCGTAGGTTGCGACCTTGGGCGAGGGAATGAGCCGGCGTTCCTCGTTCTCGCTTGGGGCTTCCACGCCGCCGTTGAAGAAGAAGGTGACGTGCGCGTATTTTTCGGTTTCCGCGATGCGAAGCTGGGTCTTGCCGCATTTGGCCAGGTAGGCGCCGAGCGTATTGTCAAGGCTTTCGGGGCTGAAGGCGACTAGCAGCTTGCCCTCGAAGCTCTTGTCGTACTGCGTCATCGAAACGTAGCAGAGCGGGAAGAAGCCTTTTTGACGCTGAAAGCCGTCGAAGTCCTCGAAAATATAGCTCCTTGTGATCTCACGCGCGCGGTCGGGCCGGAAATTATAGAATAGGACCGAGTCGTTCGGCGATATCGTGGCTATGGGCGCGCCGTGATCGAGTATGACGGTGGGCCGCACAAACTCGTCGGTCTCGCCCCGATCGTAGCTCTGCTGCATGGCCTCGACGGCGCTGCCGGCCGTTTCTCCCTCGCCGCAGGTCATGGCGGCATAGGCCTTTTCAACGCGCTCATAGCGGTTGTCGCGGTCCATGGCCCAGTAGCGGCCCATCACCGTGGCGATCCTGCCGCAGCCGAGCTCCGAAAGCTTTTGTTCGAGCGCGGCGACATAGCCGAGGCCGCTTGAGGGCGGTACGTCGCGGCCGTCCATGAAGCAGTGGATATAGACCCGCTCGAGGCCGTGCTCGCGCGCCATCTTCACAAGCGCATGCAGGTGCGTGATGTGCGAGTGTACGCCGCCGTCGGAGCAGAGCCCAAGCAGATGCAGGGACGTGCCGTGTGTTTTGGCGTTTTCAATAGCCGCGAGGAAAGCGGGATTATAGAAGAAATCGCCGTCCTCGATGGATTTGGAGATGCGGGTAAACTCCTGATACACGATGCGGCCGGCGCCGATATTCAGATGCCCGACCTCGGAATTGCCCATCTGGCCGTCCGGCAGGCCCACGTCGAGTCCGCTGGCTCTGAGCGCTGTGTGCGGGTAGGCCCGATAGAGCGCGGTGATATGCTTCGCGCCGTCCGCACGAACGGCGTTGAAATCCTGCTCCCTTGAGCAGCCGAAGCCATCGAGTATCAGGAGCGCGGTAACAGGCTTCATCAATAGTTCACGACCTTCGCAAAATCCTCGGACTTCAGGCTCGCGCCGCCGATGAGTCCGCCGTCGATCTCCGGCTCGGCCATAAGCTCCGCCGCGTTCTTGGGATTCATGCTGCCGCCGTACTGTATGCGCACGGCCTCGGCGGTCTCGCTGCCGTAGATGCTGGCGATCGCGCCGCGGATCACGCCGATGGTGGCGTTGGCGTCCGCCGCGGTGGCGGTTTTGCCGGTGCCGATAGCCCAGATGGGTTCATAGGCGATGACGATCCGCTGCACCTCTGCTGCGTCGAAGCCCGCGAGGGCCGCGATCGTCTGCTTGGATACGATCTTGTCGGTGACGCCCTTTTCGCGCTGCTCCAACGTTTCGCCCACGCAGATGATGGGGATCAGGCCGGCGGTGAGCGCCGCGCGGGCGCGCTTGTTGACCGTTTCGTCGGTTTCCCCAAAGTACTGCCGACGCTCGCTGTGGCCCACGATGGCGTAGCTTGCGCCGGTGGCGAGCAGCATATCGGCGGAGATCTCGCCGGTAAACGCGCCCTTGGGGGCCCAGTGCACGGACTGCGCGCCGAGCTTGATATTGGTGCCGGCGAGCAGCTTGCCTACCGTGACAAGGTCAACATAGGGCGGACAGACCACCACGTCGCATCTGGCGTTCTTTACGAGAGGGATCAGCTCCATGATAAGCTGTTCGGCCTCTCCGGGGGTCATGTTCATCTTCCAGTTACCGGCAATAATCGGTTTTCTCATCGCTAACGCTCCTTGCTTTATTTGTCCATCAGTACGGCCACGCCGGGCAGAGTCTTGCCTTCGAGGAACTCCAGCGACGCGCCGCCGCCGGTGGAAATATGCGTGATCTTATCCGCATAGCCAAGCTTTTTGACGGCCGCGGCCGAATCGCCGCCGCCGATGATCGTTACGGCTGCGCTTTCGGCGCAGGCTCTGGCCACAGCGTCGGTGCCCAAAGCAAAGGCCGGCATTTCAAACACGCCCATGGG
>CAZCAV010000091.1:2989-3540 GCA_964496795.1 uncultured Oscillospiraceae bacterium | reverse complement strand
TGTCCAGCTTGGGCCCATAGAAGGCGGCCTCGCCGTCGGCCTCGGTAAACTCTACGCCGAGATCGTTGAGAATATCGCGCATCATGTTCTGCGTGCTCTCCCAGCCCGCCTTGTCGCCGATATACTTTTCCCTGTCGTTTTCGTCCCACTTGGAGAAGCGGTAGGTCACGTCCTCGCTGAGACCGAGCGTTTCCAGAAAATACCGCGCCAGATCGAGACAGCCGCGGAACTCGTCCTCCACCTGATCGGGGCGGCAGGCAAGATGCCCCTCTGAAATGGTGAACTGGCGCACGCGGATAAGGCCGTGCATCTCGCCGGAGGCCTCGTTGCGAAACAGCGTCGAGGTCTCGTTATACCTTAGCGGCAGATCGCGATAGGAGCGCGCGCGGTTGAGGTACGCCATGAACTGGAAGGGGCAGGTCATGGGCCGCAGAGCGAATATCTCCTTGGATTCGTCGTCCTGATCGGCGGTATCGCCCATAACGAACATGCCGTCGCGATAGTGATCCCAGTGGCCGGAGATCTTGTACAGCTCGCGCTTGGCCATGAAG
>CAZCAV010000091.1:0-2979 GCA_964496795.1 uncultured Oscillospiraceae bacterium | reverse complement strand
GGCGTTTTGGTCAAAAGATATCCGCGGCGCTGCTCCTCGTCCTCGACGAAGCGCTCAAGAAGCTGCACGACCCGCGCGCCCTTGGGCAGCAGTATCGGCAGGCCCTGTCCGATCACGTCCACGGTCGTGAAATACTCAAGATCGCGGCCGAGCTTGTTATGGTCGCGCTTTTTCGCCTCTTCGAGCGCCGTGACATAGGCCTCGAGATCGGCGCGCTTTTCAAAGGCGGTGCCGTAGATGCGCTGGAGCATTTTGTTCTTCTCGGAACCGCGCCAGTAGGCGCCCGCAACGCTCAGCAGCCGGCAGTTTTTGACCTTGCCCGTCGCGGCGACGTGCGGGCCGGCGCAGAGATCCACGAACTCGCCCTGCCGGTAGAAGCTGATGACCGCGTCCTCCGGCAGATCGCGGATGAGCTCGACCTTGTAGGGCTCCTGAACCTTTTCCATATAGGCGAGCGCCTCCGCGCGCGGCAGCTCAAAGCGCTCGAGCGGAAAATTCTCCTCCGCGATTTGCGCCATTTCCTTTTCGATGGCGGCAAGATCGTCGGGCGTAAAGGGCGTTTCGGCGTCAAAATCGTAATAGAAGCCGTTCTCGATAGCGGGGCCGATAGCCAGCTTGATGGCGGGATGCAGCCGTTTGACGGCCTGCGCCAGAAGGTGCGAGGCGGTGTGACGGTAGGCCCAGCGGCCGTTTTCGTCGTCAAAGGTATAAAAACGGATCTCATGATCGCCGCTTATGGGCCGGAACGCGTCCGAATGCACGCCGTCTATGGCGCAGGAAAGCGTGGCCTTCTCGAGCCTCGGGCTGATGGAGCGGGCGATCTCAAGCGGCGTCGAGCCGTCCTCGAATTCGCGGGTGCTTTTGTCTGGAAATGTAATGATCATTTCTGCCTCCTAAAAATAAAATAACGTCCCTGAAAGTATCAGGGACGACGTGTTGCCGTGGTTCCACCCTTATTGGCGCTCTTTTGCGCGCTATCGGGCGCACCCGTTCCGCGTCCTCGGGCGGTCTTTGCGCCCCCGTCCGCCGCCGCGCTTCCAGCATGGGCGCGGCTCTCTGATGGCCGGACGGAGAAGCGGGCGCTACTGCTTCCCGAATCCTCCGTGGAAATTAAGGCCAGTATAGCCGCGAACCGCCGCAAAGTCAAGGGCTTTTGCTTGCAATGCGCCATATAGTATGTTAAAATGTTCAGACTATGCAATAAGAGGCAAGCAGTGGAGGATATAGAAATGTCACAGTACGAAAAGCTGGAAAACGACCGCGCAAAGCTTACGATCAGCGTAGAGCCCGAGGCCTTTCAGGCCGCGCTCGAAACAGCTTACCATAAGACGGGAAAACGCTACAACGTAGCGGGCTTCCGCAAGGGCCACGCCCCGCGCAAGGTGATCGAGACCATGTACGGCCCGGGCGTATTCTACGAGGACGCCTTCGAAGAGATCTGGGGCGACGCCTACGACGCCGCGCTCAAGGAGCACGAGCTCCTGGCGGTGGATAAACCCGCGATCGATATCGACACCATCAGCGTCGAAGAGGGCGTGGTGTTTACGGCCGAGGTGCAGCTCATGCCCACCGTTACCCTCGGCCGGTACAAGGGTATAGAAGTTGAAGTCCCCTCATATACTGTCGGGGACGCCGAGGTGCTCGCCGAGCTGGATAAGGAGCGCGAAAAGAACGCCCGCTTCATCGACGTGGAGCGCGAGATCAAGGACGGAGACCGCGTGGTGCTGGATTATTCCGGCAGCGTGGACGGCGAAAAGTTTGAAGGCGGCACGGCCGAGGATCAGACCATCGTGGTCGGCTCCGGCACCTTCATCCCCGGCTTTGAGGAGCAGCTGACCGGCATGAAGACCGGCGAAAGCCGCGATATCACCGTTAAGTTCCCCGACGAGTATACGCCGGAGCTGGCCGGAAAGGACGCGGTGTTCGCCGTCGCCATCAAGGCCGTACAGGAAAAGGAGCTGCCCGCGCTCGACGATGAGTTTGCCAAGGACGTATCCGAATTCGATACGCTCGAGGCGCTCAAGGCCGATAAGCTCAAGACCATGACCGCCGAGGCGGAGGAAAACCGCAAAAACGCCATCGAAAACGCCTGCGTGCAAAAGGTCACGGAGGACGCGTCGCTGGAGATCCCTCAGGCCATGATCGACCGTCAGGTCAACTACATGCTTCAGGACATGGCCTACCGTCTCAGCAGCAGCGGCATTTCGCTTGAGGATTACTGCAAATACGTCGGCACCGATATGGCAAAGCTCCGCGAAAGCTATCAGGACGGCGCCAGATCCCGCGTTAAAATGCAGCTCGTCATCGACGCCGTCGGCAAGGCCGAGGCCGTAGCCGCCACGGACGAGGAGCTTGACAGGAAGATCGCCGAATATGCCGAGCAGAGCGGCGCCGAGCTTGAGGAGTTCAAAAAGAACATCAGCGACGACGACCGCGAATACCTTAGGGATCGCGTCGTGTCCGAGAAGAGCGTGAGCCTGATCGTGGACAACGCGACGGTCAAGGAAAAGAAGCCCGAAAAGCCCAAGGCCAAGAAGTCGCCCGCCAAGCAAAAGGCTGCGCCCGAGGCTGAGGAAAAGCAAGGAGAATAAGCATGAATCTCGTTCCCATGGTCGTGGAGCAGACCAGTCACGGCGAACGCTCCTACGACATCTATTCGCGGCTGCTGAAGGATCGCATCATATTCCTTGGCGGTGAGGTGGACGACGAGAGCGCCAACCTTATCATCGCGCAAATGCTCTTTCTGGAGAGCGAGGACCCCGACAAGGATATCAACTTCTATATCAACAGCCCCGGCGGCTCCGTGAGCGCCGGCCTCGCCATTTACGATACGATGCAGTACATCAAGTGCGACGTATCCACGATCTGCATCGGCCTTGCCGCCTCCATGGGCGCGTTCCTGCTCGCCTCTGGCGTCAAAGGCAAGCGTAAGGCCCTGCCCAACGCCGAGATCATGATCCATCAGGTCAGCGGCGGCAC
>CAZCAV010000090.1:0-3587 GCA_964496795.1 uncultured Oscillospiraceae bacterium | reverse complement strand
CTTCTTTCTCTTTCAAGAGAAAGAGAAAGAAGCAAAGAGAAAGCTCCCCCTATTCAGCCGGTCAAAGAAGCCCTTTAGGTTGTTCAGGGGCCGCAGCCCCTTACAGTTGTTCCGGCTCCGGCGGTTCATCCGCCGGAACGGATCGCCCATGTATGGGCGGTTTCCCTGTGCTTTTTGCCGGCCGCGCCATGTATGGCGCAGGCAAAAAGCGGTTTACCCGTCAAAAAACACTGTTTTTTGACGGCCTAAAACGGAGAGGGGCAATAGCCCCTCTCCGTTTGTATGGTCACAGTTTCTTTTTTTACTTTTCTTTTCAATGAAAAGTACGGTCTCTTTCCTTTACTCGACGATCTTCGCCACGACGCCGGACGCTACCGTGCGGCCGCCCTCGCGGATCGCGAAGCGAAGTCCCTCGTCCATTGCGATCGGCGTGATCAGCGTGATCTCCATCGCGATATTGTCGCCCGGCATCACCATCTCTACGCCGTCAGGCAGCTTGATCGTTCCCGTCACGTCCGTCGTGCGGAAATAAAACTGCGGACGGTAGCCCGAGAAGAACGGCGTATGCCGTCCGCCCTCTTCCTTCGTCAGAACGTACACCTCGCTGTGAAAGTGCGTATGTGGATGGATCGAGCCCGGCTTCGACAGCACCTGCCCGCGCTCGATATCCGTGCGCTGCACACCGCGCAGCAGCACGCCGATGTTGTCGCCCGCGATCGCCTGATCCAGCAGCTTCCGGAACATCTCCACGCCCGTGACCACCACGCTGCGCGTCTCCTCTGTCAGTCCCACGATCTCCACCGTGTCGCTCACCTTCACCGTGCCGCGCTCCACTCGGCCCGTCGCCACTGTGCCGCGGCCCGTGATCGAGAACACGTCCTCCACCGGCATCAAAAACGGCTTGTCCGACGCACGCTCAGGCGTCGGTATATAGCTGTCCACCGCGTCCATCAGCTCGAACAGGCACGCGCACTCCGGCGTTTCCTTCGCCTGCTTCCCTTCCGTCAGCGCCTCCAGCGCCAGCAGCGCCGAGCCCTTGATGATCGGTATGTCGTCGCCCGGAAAATCATAGCTCGACAGCAGCTCCCGGATCTCCATCTCCACTAGCTCCAGCAGCTCCGGATCGTCAACCTGATCCGTCTTATTCATAAATACCACAATGTACGGTACGCCCACCTGCCGCGCCAGCAGTATATGCTCTCTCGTCTGCGGCATCGGACCGTCCGCCGCGCTCACCACCAGGATCGCTCCGTCCATCTGCGCCGCGCCCGTGATCATGTTCTTCACATAGTCCGCGTGCCCCGGGCAGTCCACATGCGCGTAGTGACGGTGCTCCGTCTCATACTCCACATGCGCCGTATTGATCGTGATCCCTCTCGTCTTCTCTTCCGGCGCCTTGTCGATCTCGTCATACCGCATCGGCGTCGCTTCCCCCTGCTGCGCCAGCGCCATCGTGATCGCCGCCGTCAGCGTCGTCTTCCCGTGGTCTACATGTCCGATCGTTCCGATGTTGACATGCGGTTTCGTTCTCTCGAATTTTGCCTTTGCCATTTTTGATTTCTCCTTCTTATTTCTTCATTTAATTAAAAACGGTAATTGTATTTCCCGAGCACCTGCTCGGCCACCGACTGCGGCACTTCGTCATAGTGCGAGAACTGCATCGTGAAGGTTCCGCGGCCCTGCGTGCGGCTGCGAAGATCCGTGGCATAGCCGAACATCTCCGAAAGCGGGCACACCGCATGGATGACCTGCGTGTTTTGACGCGCCTCCATGCCGGAGAGCTTGCCGCGCCGCGCAGTCAGGTTGCCCATGATATCGCCCAGATATTCCTCCGGCACAAGCACTTCCACCTTCATCATAGGCTCAAGCAGTACGCATTTGGCCTTTTCAAGCGCCTCCTTGACCGCAAGAGAGCCTGCGATAGAGAATGCCAGCTCTGAGGAATCCACCTCATGATAGGAGCCGTCCACCAGCGTAGCGCGAACGTCCACCACCTCGTAGCCGCCGAGCGAGCCGGACTTGAGCGCTTCCTGTATGCCCTTGCCGACCGCCGGAATATACTCGCGCGGCACCACGCCGCCCACGATCTTATCCACGAACTCAAAGCCGGAACCGGCCTCAAGCGGGTCGAACTGGACCACGACGTCGCCGAACTGTCCATGCCCGCCGGTCTGCCGCACATAGCGGCCCTCGACCTTGACGGAGCTGCGGATGGTCTCCTTGTAGGCCACCTGCGGATTGCCGACCCGCGCCTCTACATAGAATTCGCGTATCAGCCGGTCCACAATGATCTCAAGGTGCAGCTCGCCCATGCCGGCAATGATGGTCTGGCCCGTTTCCGTATCGGTATAGGTGCGGAAGGTCGGATCCTCCTCCGCGAGCTTGATAAGCGCTATGGACAGCTTCTCCTGTCCGGCCTTGGTTTTGGGTTCGATGGCTACGCGGATCACGGGCTCGGGAAAGTCCATGCTCTCAAGCAGCACCTGATGGTTCTCGACGCAGAGCGTATCGCCCGTGCCGGTATCCTTGAGCCCTACCATGGCCACGATATCGCCCGCATGGCATTCATCGACCTCGGTGCGCGCGTCGGCGTGCATGAGCATGATACGGCTCACGCGCTCGCGCTTATTTTTGGAAACGTTATAAACATAGGAGCCGGTTTTCAGCGTGCCGCCGTATACGCGGACGAAGGCCAGCTTGCCCACATAGGGATCGGTAACGATCTTGAACGCCAACGCCGCAAACGGCGCGTCGTCGCGCGTCTCGACCTCGATCTCCTTCGTGCCGTCCTTGGACGTGCCCTTGGCATGCGGAACGTCGAGCGGGCTCGGCAGATAGTCCACAATGGCGTTGAGCAGCGGCTGCACGCCCTTGTTGCGGTACGAGGTGCCGCAGCAGACGGGAACCACGCGGCCGGACAGCGTCGCCTTGCGAATACAGGGGATCAGCTCCTCGGCGGAGAACCACTCGCCCGCAAAATAGCGTTCCATGAGCGATTCGTCCTCGTCGATGACCTGATCGAGAAGCTTCGCGCGCTGCTCCTTGGCGGCCTTGAGCATGTCCGCGGGGATCTCCTCCTCGCGGATATCCGTGCCATCGTCGTTGTAATAGACCTCCGCCTTCATTGTCACAAGGTCGATGATGCCCCGAAACTCCATCTCGCTGCCGATCGGAAGCTGGACGGGCACGGGGTTCGCGCCAAGGCGCTCCACCATCATGTCGCAGACGCGGGAGAAATCCGCGCCCGTGATATCCATTTTGTTGACGTAAGCGATGCAGGGCACGCCATATTTCATGGCCTGCCGCCACACGGTCTCCGACTGGGGCTCCACGCCGCCCTTGGCGCAGAACACAGCCACCGCCCCGTCAAGCACGCGCAGCGAGCGCTCCACCTCCATGGTGAAGTCCACATGCCCCGGCGTATCGATGATATTGATGCGATAGCCGCGCCAATAGGCGGTCGTCGCAGCCGAGGTGATCGTGATGCCGCGCTCCTGCTCCTGCACCATATAGTCCATGGTCGCCGCGCCTTCATGCACCTCGCCGAGCTTGTGGATCTTGCCGGTATAGTACAAGATCCTCTCGGT
>CAZCAV010000089.1:0-4037 GCA_964496795.1 uncultured Oscillospiraceae bacterium | reverse complement strand
TAATGGAGCATCTTTGAAGGAGGGCAAAGACGCTCTTTTATATCGGCATACATGGCATTGCGGAAAATGAAAAGAGAAGCACCAAGCATAGGTGCTTCTCTTACTCTCTGTGCGATTGGAGGGGGCGAAATAGCCCTGTTTTGGTGGAAGTACACTCGCCTTTTCATATTACCCGTGCAAATATCTTGCAAATCGGGGCGAGTTTTAGAGGCTGCGTTGAGGTGTTTTTCGATTTATGCCGTGGAACTTACTACCTCGAAAAGTCCCTAAAATAGCGGTTTCTGATGTGTGGCATGGGACGTATGCGCTAAACGGGGTACTACACGCTTAACTCCTAAATGGCAGAGAGTCCTGATTATAATATGATTGATGGCATCTTTTATCAACCATATGACTTTATAGGGTATTCTCATGTACAAGGACTGTATCCACTGAATGAGATTTATTGGTCCGAAAATGCGTTACTCTATTTTGTTACGGTTTTTAAGGCACAGGCAGCCAATCGTTTTGATTATATAATCAAATTCAATCGAGACGTAGCAAGAGCAATGAATGTAAAACTGCCAGTAGTGCCAAGTGGAGAAATTGATTTTGAACGCATTGAAAGATTCATTGAAGGAATAAAAAAGACGGTTATTCGAGAAGTTATCCGGCCGTCAATGTGAACGAAACAAAGATTTCGAATCAAAACAAGCATTCAATATGGTAGCACCGACGCGCAGCTGAACTCAGTAAAACATGGGCGACAGGTCTCAAAAACTCTTCAATCAAAGTCCTGCCGGCTGTGGAAGGACGGGACGCGTTTCTGAAGCCCGCGGAATACAGTTTTGTTGCTGCAGCTTGCAGATCGAGGCAAAACGCAGGCTCAGCGATGCTGGGCCAGGCCTTTTACCGAGGCTGTGCAGGTGGCTGCGGTGGAAATGCGCCCACATAGTTTTGAAACAGGCCCTGGTTTTATGCGCCATCGCCGGCGCGCTTCTTTGCGACGACCGGTGCGCCCGGCGTCCGCATGATCCTGCCAAGAGCGTTTACAACACGCTTTATAACGTTTGCGCGGTTTTGCCTGACCGCGCATGTGCAGTTGCAGATTCCCTCGCTGCCTTGCCACTGCCGCAGCTCCATAGCCCAAGGGGAGCTGTCCTTCGTCGCATGATATATCATAGAGCCATTATTGTTCATATACTCATATCCGTAATTCATAATTCTGTACTCCCTCACTGTTTTTTTCGCTGCCAGCTTTGCCACAGCGCCAACAACGCCGCGGCATCGTCCCCGTTATCGGTCAGCGTGCGGCCTATGCCCTCCGTTGCCGTGCCGCCGAAGTCATCAAAGGCCGTAAAGCTCTTTTCATTCTGTACAAAGCGTATTCCGGTAAGCTGATAACAGGGCGTGGCGTCGAAGCGCGCCGCCTGCTCCATGGCCTGCCGCAGGTATTCCTCCGCCGCTTCTGCATCGCCCTTGAGCGCCGAAGCCAGCGCGCAGCCGGTCAAAAGCTGTGCCGCCTGCATATCCAGATAGGTGCTTCTGTCCGGCGGCTTCAAGCCCTCCATGACGCTCACATCCATTGCATCACCGCCAGAGCGGAATCGTGATCCTTCAAATCGCAATAGGCGTTGAAATAGCCCGTTACGCTCCGAAACATCTGCGTTAGTCCGTGAATCAGCGCGTTCGACAGATAGGGCAGCGCCTCCTCCGGCTTATGCTCCTCGCAAGCCAGCAGGTAGCCGATCTCGCCGTCGTTCAAGCCGTCCGCGTTGTTCTTTTTCAAAAGCTCCAGCGCCCGCTCCGTTTTGCCAAGGCACAGGGTAACGTCCGCGATATTATTGCGTATTGTCCATTCGTTGATATGCTCGTCGGTGTTCTGCGCGATCAGCTCCAACGCCCGCTCAAAGAGCGTCAGCGCACGCGCGTAAGATTTTTTGCATCGCCGCTCCACTCCCTTCAGGCTATACTGCAAAGCGCTTCCATAAACCACCACAAAGCTGTTTGGATACTTGAGCAGGGCTTTCTCGGCCTCCACCGTCGCCTCGTCGAAACGTTTTTCGTTGCGGAGCGCGCGGATTCGCTCGACCGCAAGGCCCATGCCGCCTCCCCGCCAGTCATAGCCGAGCAGTACGTCCACTGAGGTCTCAAAAAACTCCGCCAAGCGCACAATCAAGCCGATCTCCGGCACCGACGCGCCCGATTCCCACTTGGATACCGCACCTACCGTAACGCCCAGCGCTTCAGCAAGCTGTTCCTGCGTCAGGCTCCTCGCCTTGCGCTCCGCGCGGATGTTTTCAGCGATATGAATCTGCATGGTGTTTTCCTCGCTTTCTTTGTTACGCATAGCGTACTGCGAAAAACACCTCCTGAGAATACCTGAATTGTATAATTGGTATAGTATTTTCTTTCCTGATGGTATAATTTTGACTATCATCGCGCTTGCTCGTGCAAGTTCTGTCGATTGACAGGCGATAAAGCGTAGATATATGCTGAAACATGATTTGCAGGAAGGGATCTCGGATCGGAAAAAGGGGCTAGATATGGGATGCGGCCGCCTCCGGCGGCAGGCAGACGCGATAGGCGGCGGGCAGGGCCATGCTCCCGTCCAGCCATTGCCAGCCCTCGGGCAGGTTCAGCTCTGTTTCCGCCGCATACACGCGCATGCGCCACTCGATATGCGTAAACAGGTGACGGCGCTCATAGACGCGCAGCTCGCCAAGCGGCCGCGCGCGCCAGAGGGAAAGCGTTTCGGCGGCCTCCGCCGCCGTCAGGAGCCCAGCCGTCTCCGGAAGCTGCCAGAGCCCCGCCAGCAGGCCAGTATCCGCACGGCGGTACGCGGCCGGCCGGCCGTTTTCCATCAGCACAAACACCGTCTTTTCCTCTATGCGACGCGCTTTTTTACGGGAGCGGACGGGCAGAGCGCCCGCCGTACCCAAAAGACAGGCGCGGCAGTCCCCGTTCAGCGGACAGCGCGCGCAGTCCGGCGCGGCGTTTGGCAGGCATACGGTCTCGCCAAGCTCCATCAGCGCCGCGTTGAAGCGTCCCGCCGCCTGAGCCGGGATCAGCGCCGCGACGGTCTGGGAGATCGCCGCCTTGGTTTTTGCGTCCAGCACATTCCTGTGATCGTCCGTAAGGCGCGCAAAAACGCGCAGCACATTGCCGTCGACCGCCGGCACGGGCTCATGGAAGGCGATCGACGCGATGGCACCCGCGGTATAGTCTCCGATACCGGGCAGCGTTTTAAGCTCGCGAAAGCTTTTCGGCAGGCTGCCGTCAAAGCGTTCCATGATCTCGACGGCGGCGCGCTTAAGGTTGCGGGCACGGCTGTAATAGCCCAGTCCTTCCCAGAGCTTATGCAGCCTGTCGTCATCCGCGCGCGCCAACGACGCGATATCCGGCAGCGCCTCCATCCAGCGATTATAATATGTAAGAACCGCCGCGACGCGCGTCTGCTGCAGCATGACCTCGCTGACCCAGACCGCATAGGGATCGCCCGACGCCCTCCAGGGCAGCGCGCGCGCGTTTTGATCGTACCAGACAAGAAGCTTTTCGGCAAAATCCATGTTTACAGTATAGCACGATCTGATATAATAGTGTCGACTAAAATAAGGAAGAGGATGATCCCTGTGGATTGGAACGAACTGACGCGGCAGATGCGCGAGGCCGTGCATATCCTTCTGGACTCCGCCGAGCCGCGGCCCGGCTCGCTGATGGTGATCGGCTGCTCGACCAGCGAGGTCATGGGCCGTCGCATCGGCTCCGCCTCCAGCGAGGACGCCGCCAAGGCTGTCATGGACGGACTTTTGACGGCCGTGGCCGATGCGGAGCTGTACCTTGCCGTACAAGGCTGCGAGCACATCAACCGCGCGCTCTGCGTGGAACGGGCCTGTATGGAACGCTGCGGCCTGCCGGAGGTCTGGGTCAAGCCCTGGCTGCACGCCGGCGGCGCTTTTATCACCGAAGCTGCGCGGCGCTTTGGCGAGCCAACGATGGTCGAAAGCCTGCTCGGCAAGGCCGATCTCGGCATGGATATCGGCGGCACGCTCATCGGC
>CAZCAV010000088.1:0-4354 GCA_964496795.1 uncultured Oscillospiraceae bacterium | reverse complement strand
GCCTGTCCATCCGCGGCCGCGACCGCCAGCAGAGCATGGCAGAGCTCATGGCGGAACTGGACGCGCCGCCTGTACAAAAGTCCGCGAAAGCGCCCGAATCCGTGCCAGAGCCGGAAACAGCTTCCAAAAAGAAGCCCTCCCGCCGTGTTGCGGTATTACTGGCGGCAGCCGCAGGTCTTGGCGTGTTGGCCGCAGCCCTGTTTGTGTTCATAACACCAAACGCTGGTGGATTAGAAGTGTTTGCACGCGATGAGCAGGCACTTTCCAAAGAATCACAAGCAGAAATCACGCCCCAGCCTACCTCCGCGCCTCCACCGACGTACACGCCAACACCTTCTCTGGTGCCAACACCCACGTTGGTGCCGATACCGGCGGAGTTTGTGGATAAGAGTTATACCTACGAAAGCACTTCGTACGGCATCACCATTACCGGATATACTGGACAGGATGCGGACGTCGTCATTCCGGACAACGTTGACGGTGTGCCTGTTACGGCTATTGGCTCTTATGCGTTTTATGACAACGAACAAATGGAAAGCGTTGTCATTCCTAACGGCGTGACCACTATAGGGATGCGGGCCTTTTTCTTTTGCAAGAGTCTTAGGACTGTGACCGCTTCGGAAAGTGTAACGGACATTGATGTTGGAGCGTTTGGCGACTGCGAGAAGCTGTCTGAAATCAATTTCCTTGGTGGAATCGATCAGATCAATATAGGCTGCGGCGTCTTTTCATGTACTCCATGGTTGGATGCGGCGGCTGAACAGACCGGTCATGCGGACTGGTTATACCTCGGAAAAAACCGAAGAGCTGTTTATATTGGTTGGAGTGGCGATAAAATAGTGGTAACTCCAGATATGGGCCCTGTTGACTTTTCCTGCATTGTTAACAGAATTCTGCGCAGTATAGACGTTATATTTCTTGAGGGAGTTACGGCAATAGATGCCGGTTGTTTTCGAGGCAGCCTCTTAACAAACGTTGATCTTCCGAGAAGTCTTAAAACCGTTGGGGATGAAGCATTTCAATTCTGTTGGGAATTGACGGAGTTGACCTTGCCGGAGGGTGTTACGCATATTGGAGATTATGCATTTTGGCAGTGCTCTGCCCTAACCAGCTTGACTATTCCCGCCAGCGTGACCGAGATAGGTGAGGGTGCGTTTCATCGCTGCCCGCGGCTTACCATTTATGTGCCGATAAAAAGCTATGCACTCCAATATGCCAAAGATAACGATTTAATATACCAGACCTTTTATGATGCCTCCATTGATGGAAGAAACGGTACGACGGCCCATATGTCCTATGTAAACGGTGAAGCGGTTTTTTCTCTGGAATGCAGCAGCTTGCAAAATAGCTATGCAGCCAATCCTGCTGAACTTAAGGATTACTATACCGACTATTGCTGGCAAATAGAGTTTTATATTGGTTCGAAATCCTATCTGGTCAGCACTAGTCATTATAAACTTCCAGGAGAGTCTGCGCAAAGCATGACGTTGTTTGAAATGGATACGTCACTATTGGAAGAATTTTCAGACGCGAATTATATGTGTACAGATTCGGAAGTAACGTTGGAAATTGAGGGTAATACGCTAATCTGGTCATTTGTGCCGCCTGAGGAAATGGGCTGGGAGGAAGCATGGGAAAACGGTCTAGTGCGAATGACCGACGCCATGGCTTACGACTGGCGAAGCCACTGATGATAGACCATTGCTAAGACAATGAACATAGCTTTGGCTAATATGGGTCAACAACGAAAAAACAACGGCAATTTCAAAGAATGTAGGTTTGTCAAACATGTTGGACAGTATAGACACGGAGGGAATCAGCGGGAGAGTCATACTGTAAAGGACGCTTGGAACGGTTATTGGAGGTTCTTTGATGCACAGCCAGCTTTGCATCAAAATCAGCAAACGAGTAGAAGCGGCGTTGATCCTCCCGATGGCTTGCGCAACCTTGCAGTTGTGTCTGTGCGTGAATGATCGAATGAGCTTGTGCCGGATGCCCAAGTCAGCAGCGGTTCTTTCAAAGAGCGTGACAAGCTTACGGTTAGCCTGTGCAAAGCGCTTCGAAGCGCGCGGGGGGGCTTGCCGAACCGCCGTTAGGAGAGCACAAATACCCAGGGCAGCAGTCCGCCCGCTTCGGTGCGCCGCGTTTCGATGAGAGCCGGCGCGTCTTTTTTTTGCAAAAGCTCGTTCAAGAGCCGGTATTCCATCGTGTACAGCAGCGCCAGACCGTCGGGCGCCATCAGGGACGGGAGTCTGGCGAGGAAGGCCGCATAGAGCGCGGTATTGTTTTCGTGCGTGCCCACACGGTTGCCAAAGGGAAGGTTGGCGACGACGAGATCAGCGCGCTCACGCGGGACGAATTTCAAGACGTCCTTCTGCACGAAGCGCGCGCGGCTCCTGCCTGCGGCGGCGTTTTCGCGCGCGGCCTGTACGGCGCTGAGCGATATATCCACGCCGAGAAGGCTTTGGCAGGGGAAGGCCTCCTCGCAGGAAAAGAGCAGCGTGCCGCTGCCGCAGAAGGGATCGAGCACGATCGGATCTTTTTTGACGCGCGGCGCGATATAGCGCGCGAGGCAGGCGCCAAGCGCGGGCTTCACGGACGCGCTGATGGCGCGGGCCCGCCACGCATAGCGGCCGCGTTCGTCACAGGAGGGCTTTAAATACAGCGAGCATACGTCGCCGCGGCAGCTCACGCGCAGCTCCAGCGCATAGTGCGACGGGCTGTTCTCGCCGCCGCAGGCTCTTCTGAGCTCCTTTAGGAAGCGCGTTCGATCGCCCGTATAGCCGGTAAGCTCTATGCGATAGGGCACGCTGAGCTCAGCCCTCGCCGCTTCAGCGACGGCCTCGGCGGAGAGCGGCAGGCGCTCGGCCAACGGGATCAAAAGCTCGCTCATACAGCGCGCGCGGTACAGCTTTTCCCAGTCAAAGGCGTTGACATAGCAGCCTGTCCCGACCGTCTCAGGCCGATAGCCGAGCGAAACAAGCTCAGCAGACAGCACGTCTGAAAAGCCCTCGGGCGATACGGCCAGCAGCCTGCGCGGCTGAGAGAGCGTATAGTGCGGCAGCGCCTCTGTATTGAGCGCGGCGCGGGCGCTCACAAGAGCGTCCGAAATGGCCGCGATATGCTTTTCCTCGGCGGGCTCTGCGGCGGAGGGCGGCGCATAAGCGGACAGCGCGGCGCGCGCCGCGTTTCCGCCCGTACTGCCGAGCGCCAGGATCACGGAGGGAAGCACAAAGAGCGTATTTTCTGTATTGAGCGCCGCAATCAGGGCGGCGCTGTCGCGCTCCCGGCCCAGCGCGCCGAGCAGCCGCGCGGCGTTTTTGCGCGTCTTGGGCCGCTCCGCCGTCAAAAGCGCATAAAGCGCCTGCCGGTCGGCGTTGGCAGAATCGATCTCTGCGCGCGCGGCAGGCTTTTTGGCCTCCGCGCAGAGCGCGGAAAGATTGTCCTCTAAAGCGGTCATGGCTTCACCGTATCGCGAATAATGGCGAGTATATTCTCCGTACCGTCGGCGCGGGTGTCCTGCTCCATGGTCTTTTGGAAGCGCTCGCGGCTTTGATACAGTCCGTCGATCAGGCGGGCGACCTCCTGCGGCGTGGCCTTGTCCTGATCCAGCTTGAGCGCGTAGCCCTTCTTTTCAAAATAATCGGCGTTCAATATCTGATCGCCTCTGGTGCTTGCCTTGGGCAAAGGGATCAAAAGCGCGGGCTTATTGAGGGCAAGCAGCTCGAACACGGCATTCGCGCCCGCGCGGGAAAGCACCACGTCGCAAAGCGCCATCAGGTCGGGCAGCTCCTCGTCGATGTACTCATACTGCACATAGCCGACCGGATGCAGGTCTTTATCTAGCTTTCCGCGGCCGCAGAGGTGGATGATATCATAGCGTGGAAGGAGCATCGGCAGCGCCTCGCGCAAAAGCTCGTTGAGCCGCTGCGCGCCGAGACTGCCGCCCATAGCCAGCAAAACGGGCTTGGCGCCGGAAAGACCGGTGAAGCGGAGCGCTCTGCCGCGGTCGCCGCCGTAGAGCTCGGAGCGAATGGGGGTTCCCGTGAAAACGCCCTTGTGCCCGGGCACCGCGTCGAGCGTATCCTCGAAGGATACGCAGATGCGATCAGTAAAGCGGCTTGCCAGCCGATTGGACAGGCCCGGCGAAAAATCGCTTTCATGCGCCACCACGGGCGTCTTGCCGGCGGCCATGACCACGGGCACGGAAACATAGCCGCCCTTGGAGAACACCAGATCGGGCGAGAGCCGCTTCATAAGCTTTCTCGATTGCCCGAGGCCCTTGAGCACGCGGAAGGGATCCAAAAAATTTTTCCAGGAGAAGTAGCGCCTGAGCTTGCCGGAGGATACGGAG
>CAZCAV010000087.1:0-4368 GCA_964496795.1 uncultured Oscillospiraceae bacterium | reverse complement strand
GGTATGATATCCTTGATAGAGCGCGTGAGCACATGGCCAATGTGCGGCTTGCCGTTGGCGGTCGGCGGGCCGTCGAAAAAGGTGTAGGGCTTTTCGCCCCTCCGGCTCTCGACGCTTTTTTCGAAGATGCGGTTCTTCTTCCAGAAATCCAGCACTTCCTTTTCGCGCGGAACAAAATTCAGATCCGTAGTGACTTTTTTATACATAGCTCCTCCAAATAAAAAGGCTTTTCATCCCCTATCGGGACGAAAAGTCAAATGCTCTCCGCGGTACCACCCGCCTTGCCGGAACGGATCCCGGCCGCTTACAGCCCTTAACGCGGGAAACGGCGCATGTCTATTCGGCCCTCGCCTTTCTTATGCGCGCTCGCGGGCGATACCCTTTGTCCTTCCGCGCCGCCTTGCACCCATCGCGGCTCGCTGATCGGAGAAGGGGCAAAAAGCCTGTCCCGTTCATCGCTTTGCCTGCTGATTATAACGGCTTTTCCCCGCTTTGTAAAGCTTTTTCAGCCGATCGGGCGCAGGCAGTCGAACAGGGGCGACGGTATATTCCTGAGAATGCCGAACAGAAACAGCGCCGCCAGCACGGCATAGCACAGCCATGCCGGCACGCGATACAGCACGATATCACGGCCGGTCGCGGCATAGCCGATCAGCCAGCGCAGAAGCAGCGCAAACAACGGCGGCATAAGCAGCGTCGAAAGCGGGTTAGCCGTAAAGGCCTCTCCCAAGCGGCCGTGCAGAAGATGGCCAAGCGCGCGCATGCTTCCGCAGCCCGGGCAGTAGAGGCCGGTCAAACGAAATTGCGGGCAAAACAGCAGCGTTTTGCCCGCGTCCAGCCGATAGCTGAGTACGCAAAGCGCTGTGCCGCAGCAAAGCAGGAGCGCGGCCAGCAGCAAGCGTCTGAAAAGCTTTTTACGAGTTGGCGAGGTTGACAATGGCTACGATGATGCCAAGCGCGACGCCCACGCAGGCGGATACGATGGTCCACTTCTTGGACTTTTTCGCGCAGTCCTCGGCGCCGGCAAAATCGCCGCGTTCGTTGCAGCCGTTGATGCGCGACGCATTGACGATGGCCGGAATGCCGAAGGGCCAGCAGCAAAGCACGGTGGCAAGAATCGACCAGGTAAGATAGGCGCCCGCCTTGACCGGCGTGCCCTGCTGCTGATACTGGTTCTGATAGGGCTGCTGATACTGGCTCTGGTACGCATTCTGCTCAGGCTGCTGATACTGCTGCGGTTGCACGGGCTGCTCGGGCTGCCGGTATGCGCCCTGCTCGGGCTGCTGATACTGCATCTGTATGGCCTGACCGCAGTTCTGGCAGAAGGCTGCGCCCTCGTTCAGCGGGGCGCCGCAGGATGGACAGTTCATATTTTCCCCTCCCATTTTTATAATCTGGATGACCTATGGCCATCATACCATGGAAATACGTCCTTGAAAAGCGTTTGCAGGTGCAAAACAGGACGGCTCCGCCGCAAACGCGCTTATAAGACCCGTATCAGCGCGACTGCGGATATGGCAAGGCCGATCACGCCCGTAATGATGCCCGCCTTGGCCATGCCTATTGCGGCGCCTTCCGGCGCTTGCTTTTTGACCTGAACGCCGAACACCAGCGCGATCACGCCTGCGGCGACGCCGGCGGCGGATATCCAGCCAAACCACGCGAAAGCCACCGATACGATGCCAAGCACCAGCGAGGCGACCATCTTCTTTTTGTTCACCTGCGCATAGGCCACGGCCTCTTCCGGCGCGGTCGTCGCGCCGCAATAGGGACAGGTGCTGCGCGAATCATCGGCGACGGTTGCGCCGCATTTTGGACAGATCATGGCATTTCCCTCCTACGCTCTGATTGTTGTGAGGACAGTATATCACAGGGCGGTGGGTTTTGAAAACCGTCTAAAGCAGCCCTGCGCGGAATAACGCGGAATAAAATACAGTCTGTTCACGCGTCGTCGATTCTGCTATAATAGTGGATACTTTTATTAAGGAAGAGGAACCATGGATTTTCGCAGCAGCATCGTCGCGGCGCTGGCCGCAGCAACAGAGCTTTCCGCGCAGGAGATCGCGGATATGCTGGAGACCCCGCCCAATCCGGAGCTTGGGGACTTTGCTTTTCCCTGCTTCAGGCTTGCCAAAACGCTTCGAAAGGCGCCGCCGCTGATCGCCTCGGAGCTGGCGGAGTCGCTCGTGCCGCCCGCCGGTGTTCGGGGGATCAAAGCGGTTGGCCCCTACGTCAATTTCACACTCGACCGCAGCAGTCTGGCCTCGGCCGTGCTGTCGCGCGTATTTTCCGAAAAGGAGCGCTACGGCGGCAATGACGAGGGCCGTGGCCGGACGGCCTGCGTGGAGTTTTCCTCCATCAATATCGCCAAGCCCTTTTCCATCGCGCACCTGCCCTCCACCGCCATCGGCAATTCCTTGAACCGCATTTACCGCGCCTCGGGCTACCGGACTGTGGCCATCAATCACCTGGGCGACTGGGGCACGCAGTTCGGCAAGATGATCGTCGCCTATAAAAAATGGGCCGACAAGCCCGTGGAGGAATCCACTGTGCGCGAGCTGGTCAAGCTCTATGTGCGCTTCCATGAGGAGGCTGAGCGCGACGGGAGCCTCAACGACGAAGCGCGCGCATGGTTCCGCAAGATCGAATCGGGCGACGCGGAGGCCGTCGAGCTATGGCAGAAATTCAAGGCGCTCACGCTCAAGGAGGTCGGCGAGACCTACAAGCTGCTCGGCGTGGAATTCGACAGCTACGCCGGCGAGAGCTTTTATGAGGATAAGATGCAGGCCGTCATCGACGAGCTTGACGAAAAGGGCCTTCTGAAGACCGATCAGGGCGCGCGGATCGTGGATCTTTCCGCCTTCGATATGCCTCCCTGCATCATCGTCAAATCCGACGGCGCGACACTCTATGCCACGCGCGACCTGGCCGCGGCCATCTACCGCAAGCAGACCTACGACTTCGCCAAATCCCTCTATGTCGTAGCCTATCAGCAGAACCTGCATTTCATGCAGTTCTTCAAGGTGCTCGAGCTCATGGGCAAGACCTGGGTCAAGGATTGCACGCATGTCAATTTCGGCATGGTCTCCATGGAGGAGGGCACGCTCTCGACCCGCCACGGCAACGTGGTCTATCTTGAGGACGTCCTTGCGGCCTCCATGGACAAAACGCGCGAGATCATTGAGGAAAAGAGTCCGGATCTGGAGGACAAGGCCGCCGCCGCGCGCATTGTGGGCGTGGGCGCGGTCATTTGGAGCGTGCTGTATAACAGCCGCATCAAGGATATCGTATTCTCCTGGGAAAAGATACTCAGCTTCGAGGGCGAGACCGGCCCCTATGCGCAATATACCCACGCGCGCGCCTGCTCGGTGCTGCGCAAGGAAAAGCCCCAGCTTGCCGGCGTGGACTGCTCGCTCCTCTCGGACGACGAGTCCGCCGCGCTGATCGCCGCCATAGCGGCCTTCCCGGACGCCGTGCTGGACGCTCTTCAGAAGAACGAGCCCTACCTCGTTTCCAGACAGGTCATCGCCGTGTGTCAGGCCTTCAACCGCTTCTATTACGAGCAGCGCATTATGGCCGATGAGCCTAAGCTCAGGAACGCGCGCCTCGCCCTGACGGAGGCCGCCCGCCAGACCATCCAAAACGGACTGTATCTTTTAGGTCTGGAAGCGCCCGAGCGGATGTAGGCCCTGCTTTCTTTTTGGTATGGTTCCTTTCCCGCGAAAGAAAAAGTACAGCCTTAAGGAGGGAAATCCCATGATCGATATTCGCCGTCTTCGCGCCGAGCCGGACGCCGTGCGCGAAAACATAAAAAAGAAATTTCAGTACGCAAAGCTCCCGCTTGTGGACGAGCTGCTGGAGCTCGACGAGGAGCACCGCAAAACGATCGCAAGAAGCGACGAGCTGCGAAACCGCCGTAACGTCATCAGCAAGGAGATCGGCGCTCTGATGGCCAAGGGCCTCAGGGACGAGGCGGAGCAAAGGAAGCGCGCGGTCAAGGAGATGGCCGACGAGATGCTCCTGCTCGATCAGAAGCGTGACGAGCTGGCCGCAGAGATCCGGCGGCGCATGCTGGTGATCCCGAATTTCATCGACCCCTCCGTGCCCATCGGCCGCGACGATACGGAAAACGTAGAGCTGGAGCGCTTCGGCGAACCGGTCGTTCCGCCCTTCGAGGTACCCTATCACGCCGAGATCATGGAGGCGCGCGGCGGCGTCGATTTCGACAGCGCGCGCAAGACCTCCGGCAACGGCTTCTATTATCTGATGGGCGATATCGCGCGTCTGCACTCGGCCGTGCTCTCCTACGCGCGTGATTTTATGATCGACCGCGGCTTTACCTATTGCGTGCCGCCCTTCATGATCCGC
>CAZCAV010000086.1:0-4480 GCA_964496795.1 uncultured Oscillospiraceae bacterium | reverse complement strand
ATGACGAACATCAAGGATATCGCGCAGTATTGCGGCGTTGCGGTCAGCACCGTCTCGCGTGTATTGAACGACCATCCGGACGTCAGCATGGAAACGCGGCAGAAGGTTATGGCCGCCGTCGAGCAGCTTCAGTATATCCCCAATAACAGCGCGCGAAATCTGGTCAGGACCAGCTCGGATTCCGTGCTGACGCTGATGCGCGGCATATCCAATCCGTTTTTTTCGCGGCTTACCCGCGTCATCGAGCAGGGCGCCAGGGGACACGGGCTGACGCTTGAGCTGCATCAGATCGATACGCACGAGGACGAGCTCAGGGCGGCGCGCATGCTGATCAACGAGCGGAAGCCGCGCGGCGTTCTTTTCCTTGGCGGGCGCTTCAATTATGAACCCTCGGAGGTCGCGCTCATTTCGGCGCCCTTTGTGATGTGTACCTATACCAACAGCTTCGGAAGCCTTTCGCCGGAGTGCTACTCCTCCGTATCCATCGATGACCGTGCCGCCGCCTGCCGCGCGGTGGAGGAGCTGATCGGGCTTGGACACAGGAGAATCGCGATACTGGCCGATTCCGAAAACGATCGATCGATATCCGAGCTGAGATTCAACGGCTACTGCGACGCGCTGAAAGCGCACGGCCTTGGCTTCGATCCTTCGCTGGTCGCCTGCGCGCACAGCTTTTCAGACCTCGGCGCGATCTATCGCGCTACAAGCGCGCTCATCGAAAGCGGCGCGGACTTTTCCGCGGTATTCGTTATCGCCGATCTGATGGCCGTGGCTGCGATCAAGGCGCTGTACGACCACGGCCGCCGCGTGCCGGAGGACTGCTCGGTCATTTCGATAGACGGACTGAATATAACGGGCTATACGCTGCCGGTACTCACGACGCTCAAGCAACCCATTGAGGAGATCGGGCGCGCCTGTGCGGACATGCTGGCCGACCGCATCGAGGGACGCGGGGAGAATCGTCAGACGCTGCTGGTCCCCGCGCTGAGGAACGGCGGCTCGGTGCGCGCCCTGTCTTAAAAAGGCCGCAAGCTACGGTTTATGCGCGCAAGCATTGCGCATAAAAATAAAATCAAGAAAAGGAAGGAACGTATCATGAAAAAAGCATTGGCCCTGATTTTGGTTCTCGTTATGACTGCCTGCTTGTTCGCCGGCTGCAAAAAGGCTGACAAAGCCTCAGTTTACTATCTCAACTTTAAGCCCGAGGCCGACGAAGCCTGGCAGGCGCTGGCCGCTACCTATACCGAGCAGACCGGCGTAGAGGTCAAGGTGTTGACCGCCGCTTCCGGTGAGTATAACAATACGCTTGTAGCGGAATTGGATAAGGCTGAAGCCCCCACCATGTTCCAGTGCGGCAATCAGGGCGCGATTAAGACATTTGGCGAGTACTGCTATGATCTGTCCGGCTCTGATTTCTACAAGGAAATGACCACCGACGATTTCAACCTCTATGGCGAGAACGGCGAGCTGCTGGCCGCCGGCTATTGCTACGAGGCCTTTGGAATCATCGTCAACAAGGCGCTCTTGGAGAAGGCCGGCCATTCCATCGATGAGATCGTGGACTTCGCCTCTCTGAAGGCCGTCGCCGACGACATTCATGCCCGCGCCGCAGAGCTTGGCTTCGACGCCTTCAGCTCCTCCGGCCTCGACGGCTCCTCGTCCTGGCGTTTCTCGGGCCATCTGGCCAATATGCCGCTGTTCTATGAGTTCCGCGACGACGGCGTTACCAGCCAGCCCGCGACCATCACCGGCGCGTATCTTGACAACTACAAGAACATCTGGGATCTCTACATCACCGATACCGCGACCAACGGCGCAGACCTGACCACCGCTACGGGCGATATGTCCAGCGCGGAGTTCAAAGAGGGCAAGGCCGCTTTCTATCAGAACGGCACCTGGGAATACGCGGGCCTCGTGGAAGCGGGTCTGAATCCGGCGGATCTCGCCATGATCCCGATCTACTGCGGCGTGGATGGCGAAGAGAATGCGGCTCTGTGCTGCGGCACTGAGAACTGCTGGTCCGTCAACAAGAACGCCTCAAAGGCTGATATTCAGGCTACCTTAGACTTCATGAAATGGGTTGTCACCTCTGAGGAGGGCACGACCATGATGGCCGAGCAGTTTGGCCCTATCCCGTTCAAGGCCGCCAAGACCCCCGACAACGTCTTCTTTGCCAATGCCAACGAGTATATCGCGGCCGGCAAGTACGTTGTGACCTGGGCCTTCAACTTCACGCCTGCGGTTGACGACTGGCGTGCGGGCGTCGTGGACGCGCTGACCAAGTACACCGCCGGCGCTGGCGAGTGGAGCGAGGTCGTTACCGCGTTTGTGGACGGTTGGGCTTATCAGTATGCGCAGGAGAACGCTGCGTAACGCGCAAGGCTGAAACGTTTTCAGCGATATTTCCGGCGGGGCGGGCGGTTCGCCCGCCCCGCCTGGTTGGCTTTACGGGCACAGGAGCGTCCTTTCGCGGCCAATAAGCGGAATGAGGCTCGTATGCCCGTAATGGAAACACTACTGTGGAAGTGAGGGGAGTCGCAATGAAAAAACGGGTAAAAAAGCCGGATAGCGCCGTGCTGAATTCCGTACTGATCCGTCGGCCCATACAGCGGTTATTCTGGCTGTTCCTGCTGCCGACCTTCGGCGCTTTTTGCATCGGCTTTGTCTGGCCGTTCCTGCAGGGACTGTTCCTGTCGTTCTGTAAATTCAAAACGACCCGCAACTGGACATGGATCGGCTTAGGCAACTATGTAAAGGCGCTGAGCGATCCGGGTTATCTGCACGCGTTCTGGTATACGGCCCTGTTCGCCGCCGTGTCGCTCGTTGTTATCAACGTGCTGGCGTTCACCGTCGCCTATGTGCTTACGCGCGGCATCAAGGGCTCCAATCTGTTCCGCACGGTGTTCTTCATGCCGAACCTGATCGGCGGCATTGTGCTGGGCTATATCTGGAGCATGATATTCGACGGCATACTGCACGCGTACGGCACCTCGATCCTGCTTGAGACCAAGTACGGCTTCTGGGGCCTGATCATCTTGATGGCCTGGCAGCAGATCGGCTACATGATGATCATTTATATCGCGGGGCTTCAGGCCGTGCCCGGCGACATGATGGAGGCGGCTGAGATCGACGGCGCAAACGGCTGGCAGTCGCTCTGGCGCATTACGATTCCGAACATCATGCCCTCGTTTACCATCTGCACGTTCCTGACGCTGACCAATTCCTTCAAGCTGTTTGACCAGAACCTGGCCTTGACCGAGGGACGGCCGTTTATCATGCAGGCGGGCGGCGCGACGATCAAAACAACGGAGATGCTGGCGCTCAATATCGTCAACTCCTTCAATTCGAATCTGCAAACGCGCGGGATCGGTCAGGCCAAGGCTGTGATCTTCTGCGTTCTGGTCGTGGCTATCGGCCTCATTCAGCTCAGACTGACCCGTTCCAAGGAGGTGCAGCAATAATGGCCGGAAAGCAGCATATGCGCACCATGCGGCAGGATCGCCGCGGCAAAATGGCGCTGACCATTGTATTTGCGGTGTTGGCCGCGCTGTATCTTGTACCGATCCTGATCGTTCTGATCAACTCCCTTAAGACCAATAACGCTGTCAACCTCAACACCTTCGCCCTGCCGAGCGCGGATACCTTTATGGGCTTTGGCAACTATATCAAGGGCATGACCTTCGGCAACTATCCCTTCCTGAAGTCCGTCGGATACAGTCTGTTTATCACGATCGTATCCTCGGCGCTGATACTGGTGTGCACCTCCATGGCGGCCTGGTACATCGCGCGCGTGAACAGCCTGTTTGCCAAGATCGTGTTCTACCTGTGCGTATTCTCTATGGTCGTTCCGTTCCAGATGGTCATGTTCACGCTTTCGCGCACGGCGGACTCGCTGCATCTGAACACTCCATGGACGATCCCGATCGTGTATCTCGGCTTTGGCGCGGGACTGGCCGTATTCATGTTTACGGGCTTTGTCAAGTCCCTTCCTCTCGAGATCGAGGAAGCGGCCGCCATCGACGGCTGCGGGCCCGTACGCACATTCTTCTCCGTGGTATTTCCCATGCTCAGGCCGACGCTCATCTCTGTGGGCGTGCTGGAGATCATGTGGATCTGGAACGACTATCTGCTGCCCTATCTGGTGCTGGATCGCACAAAATACAAGACGATCCCGATCCATATTCAATATCTGCAGGGCAGCTATGGCCATGTGGATCTGGGCGCCGTCATGGCGCTGATCGTCATCAGCATCGTCCCCATCGTCGTCTTCTATCTCTCCGCGCAGAAATACATCATCAAGGGCGTGGTCGAGGGCGCGGTCAAGGGCTGAGAATTTTGAAAGAGCAAACCCGCGGGTGCGCCTTGCCCTCGCTTTTTTAGGATTGCGCGTTTTCTGTTGATTATCCGGCGAAACGCGATATAATGAAACGAAATTTGTTGAAATCGGTGCAACAGTATGAAACGATCCTCTGGTGTTTTG
>CAZCAV010000085.1:0-4551 GCA_964496795.1 uncultured Oscillospiraceae bacterium | reverse complement strand
GAATAGGGGGAGCTTTCTCTTTGCTTCTTTCTCTTTCTCTTGAAAGAGAAAGAAGTCAGAGAAACTTAACTTTTCAGGCGCGCCCGGATGTGCTATGATAGCGCTATGGCTGAGCGGAGGATAAACAATGAAGCGGACAGGGGCGCGCTGAGGCTGGCGACGGCACGGCGCACGATGATGTATATCGTGCGCACGCTGCTGTTCATCATCATGGGTCTGATCCTGTGTATCGCGGCGTTTTTGACGGCGGAGCGCGTATCCAACCTATATATACTCACCTCCGAGGGCATGGCGCTGAGGGCCGGCTGCATTCTTCAGGACGGCTCCAAGAGCGATCTGGAGGAATACTTTACCCTGACCTTTCTGGAGAGCGATACGGCGCTTTCGGACGGCAGATACGATCATTACACCATTTCCAGCTATAATTACGATCTGTCCATCGAACGCATCGGGGTGCTGCCGTGGAGCATGAGCGCGACTGTGACGGCGGTGGAGCGCGTCACACTTAAGGGTGAGATCAGCGCCGATCAACTGGGCGAGGGCGAATCCGCGACGGGCTATCCACTGCCGGAATGGACGTGCGCGCGTTACAAAATACGCTTTTTGAACGACAACGGCCGCTGGTACATCTCCTCGCTGGAGCTTGTGGAGGCCGATCCGGAAACAAAGGCTCAGGGTACGCCCGATCCCAATCAATCACCGCGGCCCATGGCGACGCCCACGCCTCAGGCGGACGATGCGGCTTAACGGACTTTTCTTTGACTTTCCCATATGCCTTGCGCCCATGGCCGGCTACACCGACCTGTGCTTTCGTCTGCTGTGCCGGCGTCAGGGCGCGGATATTGCAACGACCGAAATGATCAGCGCCAAGGGGCTGGTATACGGCGCGCGCGCAACGCGGGCGCTGCTTGCCTCCTGCCCTGAGGATCAGCCTGTCATCGTTCAGCTCTTTGGCCGCGAGCCGGAGATACTGGCGGAGGCGGCGCGCATCAGCGCGGATGTGCTTGGCGCGGGCCTGCTGGCCGTCGATCTGAACATGGGCTGTCCCGCGCCCAAGATAACTGGTGGCGGCGAGGGCAGCGCGCTGATGAAGGAGCCGGTGCTGGCCGGCCGCATCGTGGCGGCGGTCAGGGCGGCAATCAGCGTACCTGTGACCGCCAAATGCCGTATCGGCTGGGACGGGACGCAAAAGAACGCGGTGGAATTTGCACGCATTCTGGAGGGCAGCGGCGCGGACATGCTGACGCTCCATGCGCGCACGCGGGAGCAGTATTACGGCGGAAGGGCCGACTGGGATATGATCGCGCGGGTCAAGGCGGCGCTCAGAATCCCGCTGATCGGCAACGGCGATATCACGTCCGGCGCGGACGCGCTGGCCATGCGTGCCGAAACGGGCTGCGACGGCGTGGCGGTGGGCCGCGCGGCGCTGGGCAACCCGTGGATATTTTCAGAGATTCATGCGGAGCTGGACGGGACAGACTATTTACGGCCCGTGGAGGCAGTGCGGCGGGCGGGCGCGCTGGAGCATGCGCGCATGGCGCTTGAGGCCGGTGGCCCGCACGCGCTGATAGAGCTTCGGAAGCATCTGGCGTGGTATATCCGCGGCGTACCGGGCGCCGCCGCGCTGCGCGTACAGGTCAACGCAGCCCAAAACTATGAGCAGCTTGCGGAAATATTGTCTTGACAGGCCATGGGCGCGCACATATAATATTATCTCAAGCATTGCGCCGGATGGGCGTTTGTGAAAAAAAGGAGTGAATGGCATGGCGGAGATTTGGCTCACGCAGGAGGAGATCAATAAGCGTGAGGAACGGCTCGAGCATCTGAAAACCGCGCGGCGGCTCGAGATCGCGGAAGCGCTCAAAACGGCGCGCGCTTTCGGCGACCTTTCCGAAAATGCGGAATATGACGCGGCCAAAAATGAGCAGGCCAAAAATGAATACGATATCGTGCAGCTTGAGAACGAGCTCAAAAACGCCAAGATCATCGACGAAAACGCCATCGACACAAATGTCGTAAGCGTCGGCGCTACGGTCAAGCTGACCAATATGGCGGATAAAAGCAAGTTGGAATTCCAGATCGTCGGCAGCGCGGAAACCGATCCAGCCAAGGGGCGTATCTCCAACGAGTCGCCCATAGGGAAGACGGTGTTGGGGCATAAAACCGGCGATGTGGTCGAGGTCGCGACCCCCGGCGGCACGCTGCGCCTCAAGGTGACAGCCATCGGTAAATAACGGGGGACACCCCGTTTTTTCATTTTTTGAGAGGGAAAGGGAGAAAGAATATGGAACAACCGCCTATCGAACAGGAATTGACCGCCGAACAGCTTTCCGAGCAGTTTCAGATCCGCCGCGACAAGCTCTTTGGCATGCAGGCCGCGGGCAAGGACCCGTTTCGGCACACAACCTACGACGTATCGCACCTGAGCACGCAGATACAGGCTGGCTTTGCGGAGCTGGAGGGCAAGACGGTCTCCGTCGCCGGCCGCATGATTTCGCGCCGCGTTATGGGCAAGGCCAGCTTCTGCCATTTGCAGGACGCGGAGGGCCGCATACAGGTCTACGTCCGCCGCGACGACGTAGGCGAGGAGGATTACGCAGCCTTCAAGAGCTGGGACATCGGCGATGTGATCGGCGTTCAGGGCTTTGTGTTTGCCACCAAGACCGGAGAAACCAGCGTGCACGCGCAGAAGGTCGTGCTTTTATCCAAGTCGCTTCGGCCGCTGCCCGAGAAATTCCACGGCCTTAAGGACCCCGAGCTGCGCTACCGCCAGCGCTTTGTGGACCTGATCGTCAATCCCGAGGTGCGCGACACCTTCAAAAAGCGCAGCCGCATCATTTCCGAGATCCGCCGCTTCATGGACGGTAGGGGCTACATCGAGGTGGAAACGCCCATCCTCAGCACCACCGCCAGCGGCGCGAGCGCGCGCCCCTTTGTGACGCACCACAACACGCTCGACCTCGACATGTACATGCGCATCGCCACCGAGCTGCATCTCAAGGAGTGCATCGTGGGCGGCCTTGAACGCGTATACGAGATCGGCAGGCTGTTCCGCAACGAGGGCATGGATCCCATGCACAATCCCGAGTTTACGACCATCGAGATGTATCAGGCGTATACGGATTATCACGGCATGATGGAGCTTGCGGAATCGCTTATCACGCATTGCTGCATGGTGATCAACGGCAAAACGAACATCAGCTATCAGGGCGTGGATATCGATCTGACGCCGCCCTATCGCCGCCTGCCGATGAATGAAGCCGTGCTGGAAAAGACCGGCGTGGATTTTTACGGCTGCTCCAGCGACGAGGAGGCCCGTCAAAAGGCGAAGGCGCTCGGCCTTGAGGTTCGCGACAAGACCGCCACCAAGGGCCAGATGCTGGCCGTGGCCTTTGACGAATTTGTGGAGGACACGCTGATCCAGCCGACCTTTATCACGGACTACCCCGTGGAGATTTCGCCGCTGACCAAGCGCAGCCCGCAAAATCCGCTGATAACCGAGCGCTTCGAGCTGTTTATCGGCGGGCATGAGTACGCCAACGCCTTCTCAGAGCTCAACGACCCGGTCGATCAGCGCGGCCGCTTTGTCCAGCAGGCGCAGGAGCGCCAGAAGGGCGATGACGAAGCCATGATGATCGACGAGGATTTCTGCACGGCGCTCGAGTACGGCATGCCTCCTACCGGCGGCATGGGCATCGGCGTGGACCGGCTTATCATGCTGCTGACCGACGCCGCGAGCATCCGCGACGTGCTGCTCTTCCCGACGATGAAGCCGCAGAAATAGCGCAAATATAAAGCGCCCGCACGGTACGCCGAAATAACGGTTCAATGTCAATAGTTGGGGTAAGAGCCAGTAGACTAAGCAACATGGGGAGTCATTCGTGAAGGAGCGGATGGCTCCTTTGCATTGAGGGTGAGGAGGATTCGACGTCGAAAGTTGTGAAAGCTGCGGTAGCCATAGGCAATGCGTTTTAACACCTTGATCAAGGCGTTGAACAATACCTGACAAGGCGCGCACCCCGGAAAACCGGAAACGCCCGGTTCGGTGTATGCCGTCACACATACGTCTCGATCAGAGACGTTTTTTGTTACCCAAAATCATTTTTGTATATTGTACAGAAAACGGAGGAAAACGGAGCAAACAGGAGCATCTGAACAAACAACTACTAAATAATCAAATAATCATTTGGCAGAATAAACCATCGAATCTTGTCGCATTTTAAGGCACGATAAGTTCTTTGTTTAATGTGACCGAGATTGCTACAATATAAAAGCTGTCGCGAGGGCAGCGGGGCACCTTGAAAACTATATAGTGCAGGAAAAAAGAGCACCATAACGCGAGGGGGAAGCCGCAGGGATGAAAAGTCCTGGGCGGGAGGAACCCGAGCGAAGAAATGGAAACGCGCAATGAATTTGAGAAGCAAGCGAAAGTAAGTGAGCGAACGGCGGAGACGGAATCGGAGTGCCGAGAGGCAGGAAGAGGAAGAGGAAGCCGATCAGAGATTGAACTCAAGAGTTTGATCCTGGCTCAGGACGAACGCTGGCGGCGTG
>CAZCAV010000084.1:0-4787 GCA_964496795.1 uncultured Oscillospiraceae bacterium | reverse complement strand
CAATCGGCACAAGCGACCACCAATGCAGGCTGTAGGCCATCAGCGAGGTCATTATTGCGCCGAGCGCCGCGTAAGCGGGCGTTGTTTTGCTGCCGAGCATATAGATCATTAAGGCCAGCGCCAGCAGCAGATAACTGCGTTCCTTGAGGATCGGGCCGATCTTCGGGATTTCCTCCGGCGGCATTCCGCGCAGGCCGATTTTCTTTGCCTCGTGATGCACGGAAATCAAAATGCCGGAGAAATACAGAATTGCCGGAATGATTGCGGATTTTACGACCATCGAATACGGAAAACCCGTACTCTCCGCCATCAAAAACGCAGCCGCGCCCATAATCGGCGGCATGATCTGCCCGCCTGTGCTGGCTGCGGCCTCGACCGCGCCCGCAAACTCCGGCTTGTAGCCGAGCCGTTTCATTGCGGGAATCGTGAACGAGCCGGAGCCGACCGTATTGGCCACCGAGCTGCCGGAAACCGTGCCTTCAAGCGCGGAAGCAATGACAGCCACCTTGGCCGGGCCGCCGACGTATTTGCCCGCAATGGCGTTGGCAATATCAATAAACAGCTTGCCGACGCCCGTTTTTTCAAGGAACGCGCCGAACAGAACAAACAGAAAAATAAACGTCGAGGATACGCCGAGCGGCGTGCCGAATACCCCGCTTTGCGTAAAGAACATATGGTTGACGATCTGCTTAAGCTTCATTTGCCGGAAGCCGAACTTGCCCGGAATCAGATGCGCAAGAAACGCGTAGGCAAGAAACAGCCCCACTACAATCATGATCGGCACGCCGACCACGCGCCGGCACGCCTCGAACAGAAGCAGGATGCCCAGCACGCCCACGGCAATATCGAACGGCGAAAAATTGCCAACGTTTGCGATCACGTATTCGTAGCGCATCGGAATATAGAGCATACAGCAGAGCGCAAGCGCCGCCAGCACATAATCGTACCAAGGGATGGAGGCTTTGCTGCCGTGCCGCACGGCCGGATACAGCAGAAACACAAGCACCACGGCAAACGCAAGGTGCGTCGGGCGCAAAATCTGCGGGGGAATCGTCCAGATGGTCGTAAATATCTGGAACAGGGAAAACGCAATCAAAATTGCGCTGATCCCGTAATTGAGTGAATTGGGCAGACGGTTTCGAAACGCGGACTCCTTGTCGTATTTCTCCAAAACTTGCTCCGCCTCAAGCTGCGCCGCTTGCTCCTCCGTCATCTCAAAGGTATCCAGGTCGATCGTCGGTTGTATTGCGGCGCCCGTGTGAACATGGTTCTCCGTCTGTGCCATCGTGCTCCCTCCTTATTCAAAGTATACAAAACGATTTCATCCAAGCCGCACGGCGGTACGCTTTGCCATTTTAGCGTAGCATTCTGCGCTTATTGCCCGCAATGTGGCGCTGTTCATCTTTGCATTTCCTTTATAGCATTTCGTATGGTTTTCACAGCGTATTTATGCGCCGGTGAACGGCAAAAAGGGACTGCGCGAAAACGAGTTTCGCTCGTCTCCGCACAGTCCACCGAATTTGGAATCGATACGGCGCATTACGCCTCTTGTTCCGTATGTTTCTTCTCTCCGATAGAAAGCAGCGCGTTGAGCAGAATGCCGATAATGGCCGCGCCCGCGATGCAGGGAACTTCTATTCCGAACATCGGGATATTGCCGCCGCAGAGGTAGTTGCCGCCGATGGCAAAGATCATGATGGCAGCAATGACCGCAATGTTCTTGCCGCTGAACATATCCACCTTTGCGTCGATCATGATGGCAATGCCCTGCGCGGCAATCGCGCCGAACAGATAGATTTCCAAACCGCCGATGACCGCGAGCGGGATACCGTAAATGCCCTGTATCAACGGCGTAAAGCAGGAAATGATCATAGCGATAATGCCGGCTGCGAACATGACAGGCACGGAGAACACGCGGGTGATCGCCATGGTGCTGATGTTCTCGCCATAGTTCGTACCGGCCGGACCGCCGATTAAGCCGGTGATCATATCGCAGATACCGTCGCCAACCAGGTTGTTCGGCAGCAGGTTTGCAAGGCCTTGGTCGCCCTTGCCCTTCTTCTTCGCAATATCGTTGACGTAGATATCAAGCTGATAGATATGCGCCGTAGATTCCGGAATGGTAGCAATGGCGATCGGCATGATTGCAAGAACGGATTCCCATGAGAACTTTGGCAGCGAGAACGCCGGAATTGCAAACGGGCCAAAGGTTGCAAGCGGTTCAAGCGCATTGGTATCGATGGAGCGGAACAGCGTAAAGTCGCCGGTGATCAAGCCCAGAATCACGGCTGTCAGCACGCCGCCAACCGCGCCAATCAACAGCGGAAGCTGGCTTAACAGCCCCTTGGCATAGCGGGATACCAGCACGGTAATCAACAGTGTCACAAGCGAAACGACCCAAACAAGGTTTGTGCCGGTAATGCCCTCCGCGCCGGCCTTCGGCATGGCGTCGCCAAGCGCGTTGGCAGCGAGCGTTAAGCCGATGACCATGGCGATTGAGCCGGTAATCGTCGGCGGCAAAAGCTTTTCCACAGATTTGCGCCCGGCGAATTTGACAAGGATGCCGGCCAGAATCGAAACAAGACCGGACATCACGATGCCGAACTGCGCGTACTGGATTGCTTCCCGCGGCATGACGGGCGATAGCCCCTGCTGCCACGCGGCAACCTGCGCGCAGGCCTCCGGGCTCATCTTGGCCATGATCGCCTCGCTGGTCACAAGGCTCATGATCGCCGTCAGATACGCAAAGCTGGAGCCGTAATACATAGGAATCCGGCGGCCGGTAATAAACGTAAAGCAAATGGTCGCAAGGCCGCTGGCAAAGATCGTCGTGGAAACCTGAAACCCGGTGATCAGCGCGACCGCAATCGTAGCCGGGAACATAACGACAACCTGTTGCAGCGCGTACAGCAGCAACTTGATGAAGGGGGGTCTTTCCTGCGGCAGATAGCCGGCAAAGCGCGTTTCTTCTGTGTTCAAGATTCATTACCTCCTGCATATTTTTTTGTGAGCAAAGGATATCGTCTGATTCAGGATTGTGACATCATTATAAGATAGGCATATGCAAGAGGCTAGTTAAGAAGAAGGTCGATCCTATAAAGAAGCTATTAAAGCGGCGCATCCGCATGGTCGAGCCGCGCTTGATCATGCGGGTGGCTCCTTCGTAAATGCGTTAAGAAAGCGATGGCGTAACGGACAAGTTGTTTTTACGCAGTCGCCGCAAAGGTACAAACCGATGTTTTATCGATTGGACAATCGTTTTATATTGCCTGCAACCAGTTCAACCCTATGTTTGACGCTCGTGCGTTGAATTTTGGTTTTTTCTTACATGTTTGTTTAATCCTTGCACGCTTTGTGCTATTATATATTGAAATACAGTTTACGTGGAAGTACAAAGCTGCCGGAAAAAGCTGCACACGCATAAGCTGCCTATGGTTACAAATGCGCATAAAGAGCTGCAAACAATCCTGTCCAAATATGAAACCGATCCGACATCACTTTCTTCGAAGGATGTAGAAACGCTGTTACAAGGCATGCGGGACGCTCCCGTTACCTTCATCGACCTTACCCTTGCAGAACCACGGCTCGCCGCCAAGCAAAAGGAGGCCGCAGAAGGCCTGACAAAGATCAGGGACGGCATCGAAAAGCTAACTGCGCTTCGCAACTATGTCGACGAATACATCGACAGCTCCGAGCTGCTTACGGAAGCCAGCCATAAGCTGGCCAGGGCGCAGACCGCCCTTATGGAAGGCCGCAAGAAGCTTCGGCAAGGAGAGCAGACGCTGACGGAGGGTAAGCAGGCGCTCGCTAGCTCCAGGCAGGAGCTGTCCGAATCGGAAACGACGCTACGCGACGGGGAAGCCGAGTTAGCGGAGGGCGTTATTTATGAGGAAGGCTCTCCAACGCAGGTGTTCGACACACCAGGGAGAGAGCGTACCCGCGCGTTTGTCAAACGGCTCAAAACCTATACCTTTGAAACGCGCTCCAAAGACTTCGATTTTCTGAGACTGAAACGTTTCACCCGGCTCTACAATCCTAACGATATCAAATGCACATCAAATCGAATCGCTGTTCCGAATGCTGACGCAGCCAGTCTGCGACATTTTTCAGGAAAAACTGCTTGTTATACAACCCTGTAAGCTCGTCGCGCTCCACCTTGTTGATTAAGGACGCAGTCTCACGGAATTTAATGATATTGGATAGTCTGCGCCGGATGATCTCCGCTTTATACGGCTTTGCTATGAAGTCCTGCGCGCCCAGCGACAGCGCCTTGACCTCTGCCTCATCTCCGCTTTTATGTGAGGATACTATGACCGGGATCTTTGATAATTCGAGATCGGCATTCATGGCCTGCAGCACCGCGTAACCGTCCATGACCGGCATGACAATGTCAAGCAGCACAGCCGACACCAGTTCCGTGTTTGCGGCAAGAATCTTTAGCGCTTCCTGCCCGTCGGTCGCTTCCATAATGTTATACTCATTCTCCAGAAGTTTTCCGAGGATTCGTCTGTTAACCTTCTCATCGTCTACGATGAGCACCGTCCGTTTCATCATTGTTTTATCCTCCACTCGCTTGCCGCTGCATTCAGCCGGGGTAATTGCCTCCGAGAGCGCCCGATAGAGAAGCTGTGGCTCTGCGGGCTTTGTAAGATGCGCGTTTATCCCCAGCTTTTGAGTAGCGTTCCGATCCGCTTCATATGCCGTTCAAGCTGATACGCGATCTTCTCCATGCGCTGAATATGTCGGCGCGGTTGGACACCGCGGGGCGGAGACGTTGGACAGTTGCG
>CAZCAV010000083.1:0-4963 GCA_964496795.1 uncultured Oscillospiraceae bacterium | reverse complement strand
ACAGCGCGTAGTTCTGGAACACCATGGCAATGTCGCGATCCTTGGGCGCCACATCGTTGACCAGACGGTCGCCGATATAGAGCTCGCCCTCGGAAATCTCCTCGAGGCCGGCGATCATGCGAAGCGTCGTGGATTTGCCGCAGCCGGAGGGGCCGACAAGCACCACGAATTCCTTGTCCGCGATCTCAAGATTGAACTCCTGCACCGCGACCACGTTCTTGTCGTAGATCTTCTTGATGTTCTTGAGCGTTACGTTTGCCATCTTCTTTGACTTTGGCAGGCGCAGCCTTCGCTAACCGCCTGTCTCGCGGACGCTCCGCCACGGAAGCGCCGCCTTGCGACAGGTCTCCACGCTGCCGCACCGCAAGTCCTGCGGAATGGGTTGCCTCCTTCTTGTCGCTATACGGGGTTAAGAAGTGGAGTAAGCCCCGCATGCCATATTGATTCTTTTACATCATACCGGAAAAGCGCGCGGCATGCAAGGCAAAAATCGTGTTTATTGTTTATTTGCGTTTTTCCGTCGATTCATGTAAAATATATTAATTATATGTCATTATTCTATGTCGCTGTAAGGAGACGCATTATGCGAAAAGACGGAATCCGCGTCAAAAACGCAAATCCCATGTATACGGTGGTGCCGTATATCATGCCCAAGCGCTACGACGCCATGAACATGATCGAAGTGGATCTGCCCACAGCACCGGTACAGACCTACCTGAACGAGAAGCGCAGGAAGGGCTGCAGCTTTTCCCACATGGGCGTGCTGATCGCCGCCTATCTGCGCACCGCGGCGGAATACCCGCTTTTAAACCGTTTCATTGTCAACAAGCGCATTTATCAGCGCAACGAGTTTTCCGTGGCAATGGTGGTTTTAAAACCCGGCGAAGCGGACGGCACCATGAATAAGATGTACTTCCGCATGGAGGACGATATATTCCGCGTCCATGAGGTCATTGAGGAATATGTGTCTCAAAACCGTCAGCAGGGCGACGTCAATTCCACGGACGATCTCATCACGGCGCTGCTCAAAATACCCGGCCTGTGCAATCTGGGCGTAGGCGTATTCAAGCTGCTCGATCGCTACGGCCTGCTGCCAAAGAGCATCATACAGGCCAGTCCCTTCCACAACAGTCTGGTGCTCTCGAACCTTGCGAGTATCCGCACCAACTATATCTATCACCATCTGTACGATTTCGGCACCTCCTCCGTGTTTATCACGATGGGCAACATGCGTGAGGTCCCGCGCCGCGTACACGGCGAGATCGAATTTGAACGTTGTATACCGCTCGGCATAGTCATGGACGAGCGCATCTGCTCCGGCAGCTATTTTGCCGCGGTATGCCGCCGTCTCAAGCAATACATGGCCGACCCGCGGCTTTTGGAGCTTCCGCCCAGCGTTGTGAACACCGTATTGGAGGGATAAGCATGAAACGCATCATCGCCACCAACAAAGCCCCCGCCGCCATAGGGCCCTATTCCCAGGCCGTCGAGTCCGGCGGAACGCTGTATCTCTCCGGCATGCTCGCCATAGATCCCGTCAGCGCCGCACTCGTAGGCGAGACCGCGGCCGAGCAGACGGCTCAGATCATGAGCAACATCGAAGCGCTGCTGCGCGGCGAGGGCTTTCGGATGGAAAACATCGTCAAAACTACGATCTTCCTCACCGATCTGTCCGCCTTTTCAGAGGTCAACGCCGTCTATGGGGCCGCTTTCCCCAAAAACCCGCCCGCCCGAAGCTGCGTCGAGGTCAGCGCTCTGCCCAAGGGCGGTCTCGTGGAGATCGAATGCGTGGCCTGTCACTGATATGCGGATTTAAACTTGCCTTATACCCGCCGCTGTTTTAAAATAACGGTGGGCATACTTTTATTTTGGGGGATTCTCATGCAGCTCGTTTGGAATATCCTGATCGTTCTTATCATCCTGATCGGCCCGCGCCTGATGGTGCTTTTGGCCGGCCGCGTCAAGGTGCTCGGCATGCTCGGGCCCGTGTTTCTCTGCTATGCGCTTGGAATACTGCTCAGTCTCGTTATTCCGGATGCCTCGCTGGCCATGGACATATCCGAGATTCTTGTGCCGATAGCCATTCCGCTGATACTGTTTTCGGCCGATCTTTCAAGCATCAAGCGTCTGGCCAGGCCCATGCTCGTTTCCTTCCTGCTGATGATCGTGGCGGTATTTCTCGTCGCCTTCGCGTCCTACGGCATCTATCGCGGCCTGCTGCCCGGCATGTACCGTTATGCCGGCATGATGATCGGCCTCTATACCGGCGGCACGCCTAATCTCATGGCCATCGGCTATGCGCTCGGCGCCTCGGATTCCAGCATCGTGCTTGCCAACGCCTCCGATGTGGTCGTGGGCGGCGTTTATTTCCTGCTTCTGATCTCCGTCATGCCACGGCTTACGCGCCGCTTTCTGACGCCGTTTACGCCCGCCGGAACGCCCGTTTCACCCTCCGGACAGGCCGAAGCGGAAAGCATTGAAAAGAACTTTGTACCCGGCAAGGAGCGCTTTTCATTGCGCATGATATTCCGGCGCGTTCCGATACTGCTGCTCGGCGTCGTCTCGCTGGCCATCGCGGCCGGCGCCGCGCTGCTGATCACGGGCTCGCTCAATGTGATCGTCATCATGCTTGTGGTCACCACCTGCGGCATCGGTTTTTCCTTTATCAAAAAGGTGCGCGAGGCCCCGGGCTCCTTCACGGCCGGTCAATACCTGATCTACATGTTTTCGATAGGCATCGGCCTCGCCTTTGACTTCTCCAGCATCGACCGCGAATCCCTGCTGTTGCTGGCCATATTCGCCACAACGCAGTTTGGCGCAGTGCTCGTACATTTATTGCTGTGCAAGCTTGCGCGCGTAGACGGCGATACGGCGCTGATCACCTCTACGGCCGGCATTTACGGTCCGGCCTTCATCGTGCCGACGGCAGGCGCCATGAAGAATGACGAGATCATACTGCCCGGCCTGATCTGCGGCATACTCGGCTATGCCATCGGCAATTATCTCGGCATTGGGACGGGGCTCCTCATGCGGTGGATCGGAGGATAAAAATGCAGAACAGCCTTTCAAGCGCGCTTGAGCAGGGCGCCTTTATTAAGACCTTTTCCCGTCTCTACGGCAGCCGCGCCGGGCTTCAGGAGCTTCGCGTGCGCGAGGTTCTGCGCTCCTTTGAGGCTTGCTACGGCAGGCGCGATGCGCTCCGGCTCTTTTCCGCGCCGGGCCGCAGCGAAATTGCGGGCAACCATACCGACCATCAGAACGGCCGCGTGCTTGCCGCCGCCGTCACGCTCGACATGCTGGCCGTGGTATCCAAAAACAGCGACGGCCTTATCCGCATGAAATCCGACGGCTATCCGCTCATCAAGGTCAATACGCACGAGCTGTCCCCGTGCAAGCACGAACGGGGCGGCTCGCACGCGCTGGTACGCGGCGTGGCCGACGGACTCCGGCGCGCCGGATTTTCCATAGGCGGCTTCGACGCCTTTGTCGTTTCCGACGTGCCCAAGGGCTCCGGCCTGTCCTCCTCCGCCGCTTACAGCGTGTTGATAGGCAGCATCCTGTCCGGTCTGTACAACGACGGCGCCGTACCGCCGCTTTCTCTGGCGCTTGCGGCCAAGCATGCCGAAAACCAGTACTTTGGCAAGCCCAGCGGGCTCATGGATCAGATGGCCTGCGCCGAGGGCGGCTTTGTTCAGATCGACTTTGCCGATCCGCTTCATCCTGCGGTCGAGCACATAGACTGCGACCCTGCGACGCTTGGCTGGACCGCGTGCATCGTTTCGCCCGGCGGCAGCCATGCGAGGCTTACGGACGAGTATGCCGCCATTCCCGCGGAGATGGGCAGCGTGGCGGCCTATTTTGGCAAAACACATTTGCGGGAAATAAATGAACGGGAGTTTTACGCGGCGCTCGGCGCCCTGCGGGGCCGCGTAAGCGACCGTGCGATCCTGCGCGCTATGCACTTCTTCGATGAAGATGCGCGCGTGCCCCTGTTGTCCGGAGCGCTGCGGGCCGGAGATATGCCGCGCTTTGCATGCCTTCTGAACGCCTCCGGCGAATCCTCGCAGCTTCTTCTTGAAAACGTCTGTCCAAGCGAGCCCGGCGAACGCGCTCTGGCGCTGGCGCTGGCGCTTTCCCGCCGGCAGCTCCGGGATCGCGGCGCATGGCGCGTGCACGGCGGCGGCTTTGCGGGTACGACGCTGTCCTTTATGCCCGAAGGCGAGTTCGGCGCCTATCAGGCTGAGATGGAGCGCGTATTCGGAACGGGCTGCTGCTACCGGCTGGAGATCCGACCCGCCGGCGGCACAGAGATCCGGCCAAGCACGGATTGAATCGTATTTTTTAAAAAAGTAAGGGACAAGCGTCCGTTCCTATGCTATACTGTCTCATCAGGAGGCATATTGATATGCAGCTTTATAATACTATGACCCGCAAAAAGGAAGAGCTCGTGCCGTTGGTGCCGGGCCAGATCAGCATGTACGCCTGCGGGCCCACCGTCTACAACTATTTCCATATTGGCAATGCGCGCCCGTTTATCGTGTTCGACACCCTGCGCCGCTACCTCAGCTACCGCGGCTATCGGGTCAGGTTCGTGCAGAATTTTACGGATATCGACGATAAAATGATCCGCCGCGCCAACGAGGAGGGCGTCACCGTCAGGGAGCTTGGCGAACGCTTTATCCGCGAGTATTACACCGACGCGGACGCGCTCGGCATTGAGCGCGCGACAGCCAACCCGCGCGCCACGGAGCATATCGACGAGATCATTGCGCTTGTAAAGACCCTCATCGAAAAGGGCCACGCCTATGCCACCGAAAGCGGTGACGTCTATTTTTCCGTACGCAGCTTCCCCGGCTACGGCAAGCTTTCCGGCCAGAACATAGACGATCTGGAGAACGGCGCGCGCGTCGATCCGGACGAGTCGAAGCACGACCCGCTCGACTTTGCGCTCTGGAAAGCGGAG
>CAZCAV010000082.1:0-5150 GCA_964496795.1 uncultured Oscillospiraceae bacterium | reverse complement strand
CGGACAGGATCTGATCTTCCCGCATCATGAGAATGAAATCGCGCAGTCCGAGGCCGCGACCGGCAAGCCCTTCGCGCGCTATTGGCTGCACAACGGCTATATCAACGTCGATAATCAGAAGATGAGCAAGTCCCTCGGTAATTTCTTTACGGTGCGGGAAATCGCCGAGGAGTTTGATCCGGAGGCCATGCGGCTGTTCATGCTCGGCGTGCACTATCGCAATCCGGTCAATTTTTCGCGCGAGCTGATTCAGCAGGCGCAAAACGCGCTCGAACGGCTGCGGACCGCCCGTGAAAGGCTGGACGGGGCGCAGATCGACGCGGGCGGCACGTCCGAGGACGCGGCCTTTATCGACTCGCTTGCAGACTACAAGACACGCTTTGAAACGGCCATGGACGACGATCTTAACACCGCGGACGCGCTGGGCGTCGTCTTTGAAATGGCGCGCGCGATCAACATATTCGTTACCGTTCCGCGCGGCGGAGAGGCCGTCGAAGAGGCGCGCGCGCTGTATGGCGAGCTCTGCAGCGTACTGGGGATTTTACAGCATCGGGCCTCCTCGGGCATACCCGCCGAAGCGGAAAAGCTCCTTGAGGAACGGCAAAACGCGCGCAAAGCAAAGGATTTTCAGAAGGCCGACAGCCTCAGGGACGCGCTCAAGGCCATGGGCTTTGCCGTGGAGGATACGCCTCAGGGGCCGAAGCTCAAAAAACTGTAAGGAAATACATATAAGGAGATTACTATGGGTTCACTGATGGATTATTTACTGCTCGCAATCGGCGTCTATGTGCTGATCAGCGGCATCCGCGGCAAGGGCCGGCTCTTTACGATGGAGCACATCAAGGAGGGCATGGAGGAAAAGCTGCAAAAAACGCTGCGCGCCCTGTACATTCCCATGGGCATACTGATGCTGTTCAACGGCGGCTCCTCGCTTCTGAAGAATTACTTTTATGAGCAGATCGGCACCGATGCAGCCACAGAAGCGCTGCCCGCCGGCTCCTGGGTATTACAGGAGGGCAAAAACCTCGGCTCCTTCACCTTCCTTACGCCAAAGGCGTTCAACATATTCACCTATGTCTGCATGGGTCTTGTGTTGGCGGGCGTTGTGGTGCTCATCGTCGTCATGCGAAAAATGACCGACAAGGAAGCCCAGAAGGCTGCCGCGGCAGGCGGCGGCTCTGCGGCGGCCGATCCGCGGCAGACCGGTCACAGCCTGCCCGTATCCGCCTTTGAATTCGACGAACCGGAGCAGGCTGATCCGCACAAGGACGCCTGAGCCTTATACAACGCTTCTATTCCGCGGCTTCGGCCGCGGCTTTTTTATGTCCGAGCTTTTGAAAAAGCGGAAAGCTGAGCGGCCATATTGCGCCGCCGAAGGCGACCATGAGAAAATAACGGATCGCATGCGCCGCGTTATGTCCGCCAAAAAGCGCCAGCAGAGGCGCCTTGAGCAGCACGCGCAGAGCGACGACGATCGCAAGTCCCAGCGCGACCTTCAATATCTGCGCCCACCAGACCGCCTCGGTGGAAAAACGAATGAACCGCTGATCGAGGATCAGCACAAGGCAATAGCCAAGCGACGCGCCCAGCATGGAATATGCGGTTTTAACACCGTTTTGGCTGAATTCCGGTATCGCGTTTTGCGGCAGCGGCGAAAGCTCCGCATGCAGCGTCAGCATGACGCCCACCGCCAGCAGTCCGCCGATGATCAGCCCAAACCAGCGGCGATTGTTCCAGGCCAGCTTAAACAGCGGCGCAAAGACCAGTACCAGCAGCAGCGACACGCCCAGAGACACGCACACGTCCGCCGGCGTATGCACGCCAAGATACAGGCGCGAAAAGCCCACCAGCAGCACGATAAGCACGCAGACTATCCGCACCCAAACGCGCTTCTCCATGCGTGCGACGCCAAAGAACAGTCCGCCGGCGCTCTGCGTATGCCCGCTTGGAAAGGAATAGCCCGTGGCCGCGTCGCGGGCGCTCTCCACAATGGTAAAGCCCGGGTCGCGCAGCCATGGCCGCGGCACGCAAAAAATAATCTTCAAAAACGTATTGACCGCAGCGCCTAGAAAGCTGATATACAGAAGAAAATAGCCCTTACGCTTATCCAGGCACCAGAATACGATCATGGCGGCGACCATGAACAGCGTTTCCTCGCCAAGCAGCGTTACCGCCGAGAACAGCGCGTCGAAAAACGGGCGGCGCAGGCCCTCCAGAATACGCAAAAACTCCATAACGATACCTCCCACGCGATTATAGCATAAGATATGGTAAACATAGAAGCAAGGAGGGTTCATGAATTTTAAGCGGAACCTGCGGCGCGGCATGAGCGGCACGGATGTGCGGTATATCAAGGAGCTGCTGCTGCTTACGGGCAGCTACCGATCAGGCGTGACCGTCATCAAAAAGGACGTTTTTGGCGACGATACGCTCGGCGCCGTGCGCCTGTTCCAGCGCGGACACAGCGATGAAAGCGGTGCGGCTCTGACCGTAGACGGCGTGATCGGAGCCAAAACCTGGGCCGCAGTGGAGGCCGCGCAGCCACCGCAGGCCGCGCTGTCCCTGCCGGGCAACATCGGCGCCGGCGCAGCAGCCAATATCGCGCCCGCGCTCGAAAGCGTATCCCAGATGCGGCGCGATCTGACGCTTGAGGCGCTCTCCTATGCCTACGATCCCGCCATCCTCCGCGATTATCCGCTCTCGCTGTATATCTGGGGCGGAAACCTCTATAACACCGATCTGACGCTGAATACCGTCGACGCGGCGCGCATCGAAGCAGGCGCCATGCGGCAGCCCTCCTATTATTCAGGAGGCCGCAGGGAATTCATGCTCGCCGCCGTCAAGGCTCATCCCGATATCACCGGCGCGGACTGCTCCGGCGGTCTCGTAGGACTGATGCGCCGCTTCCGGCTTGTCGAGCCGCATTTCGACGCCGCAGCGGACTCGCTTTGCAGCGTCCGGCACTCAGTTTCCTGTACCCGCGACGAGCTGCGCGCCGGCGATTGGGTCGGACGCAGCGGACATATCGGTCTCTGCGCGGGCGGCGGCTACGCGGTGGAATGGCTAGGCGGCGCCTACGGCTGCCAGCTCACACGCATCGCCGAAAGGACGGGCTGGAATTTCCTCAGCGGAAAGCTTGTCTCACAGCGATCCTGGACACGGTACCGAAAGCCCACATACTATTAGCGGTTGAGCCACCAAAAGGCGAAATTGAGATAGGCTGCAAAGGCCACCCAGAAAAAGTAGGGTATCTGCAAATAGGCGGCCAGAGGCCGTATGGCAAAGAACATTGCGACCATCACGACGATCACAGCCTCGAGCACCACGATCCAGACAAAAGCCGCCAGCCTGAGCGACAGGGCAAAGAACAGCACCGTCCAGCCCAAATTCAAAAACAGCTGCAGCAGAAACACCCTCAGCGCGTCGCGGCGGCAATCGTCTTTGCTAAGATAGATCATGGCGGCCGAAAGTCCCATGAGCGTATACAGCAGCGTCCAGACCGCAGGAAACACCCAGCCTGGCGGCGCAAGCTCTGGCTGGATCAGCTCGGAATAGACGCGCATGCCGCGCATGCCGGCCAGCGCGCCAAGGCCGCCCACCGCCAGACAGAGAGCGATGGACAGCGCGTACACCTTCAGCTTATACTTGACGCTTTCCCTCATCATATGGGAATACTATATGCAGCTATACGGAATTTATGCCGAACTATCCGGAGTCCAGAACCTGCCCTGCAGTTTCAAAAGCAATACGCGCTGCACGCTCTCATCGATCCGCTCTTCACTGAGCCGTCCATCCGCCGTTGCGGCATACAGCGCGTTCATTATCGTGCGCTGCGTATCCGCGCGCGCGCCGCAAAGTATCAGATCGCCGCCCGCCAGAAGGAACCGGACGGCCGCATCCGCGGCGGAATAGCGGCTTGTAAGACCCGCCATGCGGAAATCATCGCTCATCACCACGCCCGAAAAGCCCAAGCGTTCACGCAGCAGCTCGGTAATGATCGGATAGGACATACTTGCAATATCGGTTGCGTCAAGCTGCGGATAATAGATGTGCGCCACCAGCATCACGTCCGCGCCCGCCTCGACGCCCGCCGCAAAGGGAATCAGATCATATCCGAGCATGTCTTCCAGCGAACGGTCGATCACGGGCGTATAGGAATGCGAATCCGCCGCAGTGCCGCCATGTCCCGGAAAATGCTTGGCCACAGAGAGGCAGCCGGCCTCATGCAGTCCCTCGATGCAGGCGGCGCCTATGGCAGCGGCGGTTTCGGCGTCGCTGCTGATGATGCGCGTCGTTAAAAAGGTGCTCATCGGGTTTTCAGAAATATCCAGAACAGGCGCAAGGTCGAGATTGACGCCGCAGTCAAGCAGCGCGCGCCCGATGGACGCAAACTGCTCCCGCGCGCGCTCCGTATCGCCGCTCTTGCCGAGCGTACGCGCGGAGGAGGGCCACTCGTCCCAGCGGAAGCGCACCACCGAGCCGCCCTCTACGTCTATGCCGATCAAAGGCGTCACGCCGTCTTCCACCGCGCCGCAAAGCGCGTCCGTCAACCGTCCGGCGCGGCCGAAGCCGCCGTCGCCGTCGTCCTTTTGTATGTTCTGGCCGTAGAGCATGAAGTTGCCGATACCGTATTCGGAAAACAGGGATGAGAACTCGGAGGAGGGTGCGCTCGAACCCGTGAAGCCGAATATCACAAGCTGACCGAGCTTCTCCTCCAGACTCATTGTCTGCATGTACAGGCTGACGCGCGCCTCATCGCTTAGAGGCGTCGGACTCGGTGTGGCCGTTGGACTCGGGCTGGGCGTGGGCGTCGGCGTGGGGCTCTGGCTGGGCGTGGGCGTGAAGCTTGGACTTGGCGCGGGCGTTTCCGCGCGCATAATGACCGGCGTGCTTTCCATTCGCCAGTCGATCACGGCCAGCACGGCGATCACAACGAGCGTCGCCGCCAGCATGATGAATATCCACTTAAACGCCTTCTCGAGCAATACGCGCCTCCAAAACAAGAATACTGCTATTATAGCCATTTATTCCGCCGTCTGTAAACAGCCAGAATATGACACGGCGGCGAAGCGCGGATACACCGCGCTTCGCCGCCGTCAGTCTGTCAAAAAAGCTAGGCATAGTCTAGCTTTTTTGGTATAATAGAAGCG
>CAZCAV010000081.1:0-6092 GCA_964496795.1 uncultured Oscillospiraceae bacterium | reverse complement strand
CGGTCGCATTCGTCACGGTGATGCCGTGCGCTGCGCCGTCATAGTCGCCGCTGTAATCCGTCGCGCTCAGCGCCGTGCCCTTCTTCAGCCATGCACCCGTGATGACGACGTCCGCGCCTGCGATCGTGATCGTGCCCGACTTATCCCAGCCCTGGAACACCCATTCCTTGCCGCTGGCATCTGGATAGGTCTGGCCGGCCACATAGGCCGTATCCACCGTCACCGCGTCGCCGGTTTTCTTGCCGGTAACGGAAGCGGGCAGATCTTTGCCCGCGGGCGCGTCGCCATCCCATTGATAGCTGACGGTATAGGTCGTTTCCTTCCACTTGGCGCGGAAGGTCAGGTCGCCCTTGACGAGCAGGAGCTGCGTTACGGAAAACTCTGCTTCGCCGGAACCGGTGACCATCACCCACTTATCGAATTCAAAACCGTCATGCGTGGGCATGTCGGTGCTCGCAGGCTGAGCGGCATTGCCGTTATAGTTTACGGTCTGCGACTTGATCAGAGTATCGTTCGTATCATAGCCGTCCACGAACCTGACCGTAAAGGTCTGTATCCTCCACTGGGCCGTCAGTACGACGTTGCCGTTGGGCATTTTAAAGCCCGTGCCGGCCGGAACCAGACTGCCTGCGGCGATCGTATCGGACAGCTTGCGGCTCGTCTTCCAGCCGGTGAACACCATGCCCGTGACCGTCGGCACACCCGTGGCGACCGTAACGTTCTGATCATAGGTATGCGTTTCCTCCAGCGAAGCCGGCATGCCCGCGAGCGTCGGATCGTTCGCCGCTGTTCCCGCCTCATAGGTCACCGTCCACTTGGACAGCTCCCACATGGCGTAGAGGGTCTTTGCCGAATTACTGACGGTGTATTCGCCGCCGAGCGCATAGGTCGTGCCATCGCCATTTTTCTTTGTATTCCAGCCGACCAGCGCGTAGCCGTCGTCGCGCACAAACAGGCTGCCGCCCGCGAGCGTGATGGTCGAGCCCTTCTGAAGCGGCGACCAGACCACGGTATCATGCGCACTGCCTGTGAGATTGTTGTCGTAGGTCAAGCTGGTAACTTCACCCTCTTTTGCCCACTGGGCCACAAGCGTCATATCGCCCGCAATGCCGATATGGCTGCCGGGATAGTAGGCAGCGCCCGTGCCGTTGATCTTCCAGCCGACAAAGACATAGTTCTTGGTCACCTCAACCCATGAGCCGAAGTAACCGCCTTGCCATTCCCAGTCCGTATAGGTTTTGACCAGATCGCCCTTGTCCTTTGCCTCCGCGCTGACGCCGTAGGCATAGGTATTCGCATCCACGGGCACGGCGCCGCCGGTATGGCCGTTGCCGTCATAGGTCACGGTAAAGCCGTCGGTCTTCCACTTGGCGTACAGCTTCACGTCCTCGGATACCACGGTATCGAAGGAGTAGGCCACAAGGCTGAGCTGTCCGGCGCTGCCGGGAAGCTGCCAGTACCAACCGAGGAACACGCCCTTGCCCTCGACAAACTCGCCGACGGAATAGTAGTTCGGATCGCTGAAGCGGTTGTTGATGTCGGACTCCTGCGTACCCTTCTCGCTGCTGCCCTCGGTATCGTCATAGAAGGTGGCGGTGTAAGCGCCGTAGGACCACTTGCCAAAGAGCTTCAGATCGCCGGCCGGCATGGCAGCCGTCGTCCAGTCGTAGGCCGTCTGGCACTCCGCCTCCAGATACCAGCCCTTAAATTCCGCACTGACGCTCTGAGGGGGGGTCGGGTCGGCCGGCTTTTTGCCGGACATGGCCGTTCCGTAGGGAATGCCGCTTATGGAATCCACCGTCACGCCTGAAAGCTGCGTATCAAAGGAGAGCGTAAAGTTCTGGCGGCGGTAATAGAAATTGTATTCATCGGCTTTTCCGCCATTCGTATCCGGATTGGTAAAGCCGGCGATATCCTTGGAGCTCAGCGTGCTGTTTGTGCCTAGCTGCAGTGTCTGACTGTGTACGGCGCTCTTATAATAGGTAACGGAATTAACCGTCTTGGTTTCTTCCGTATAGCTTACGCCCGCCAGCACCTCGAGCCAGTAATTGACCTGCACGGTGCGCAGCGCCCCCCAATTGGCTGTAAAGGTAATGGACTTATTTCCGCTTGAGGGCAGGAGCTCGTAGTTGAGCGTAAAACGCTTGGAGATCAGGTTTCCCCAGCCGTCGAAGCCCTGCGTTTGACCACCCTGTCCAGTTTTGGTGAAGGTGGCGTTGGCGCTGGAAGGCCACTGCTCTTCGATATTCCCGCCGTATTTCGCCGTAAAGGAATAGCCCGTGCCGGTGTAGGTCGTACCGCCAACCGACGGAAACACCATCGTGCCGCCTACGAGATCGAATTTCAGCGTGAAGGTGATCAAATCATAGTAAGCGTTGATCACCGTCGTGCCGGAGCCCACGATCTCCGCGCTGTTGCCGCCGCTGAAGGACGCGATCGCTTTGTTGGAGGAACCGCCGCCACCACCGCCGGCCGACAGCGTATATTTATCCGCGCTCGTAACATAAATGTTCTCGGTGGAAATCACATCCGCTGCGCTCACGGTCGTTCCGGCATACTCCTGTTTGGTCTCCGTCTTTATATAGGCATAATCTCCGCCAATAGTCTTCAGCCAATAGACCACGCTGTAATCCACCTCTGCCGGCGTCCACTTTGCGGTCAGCGTGCGGGTACTGTCGATCGTGAGCGGGAAGCTCACGGCGTTTCCGCCCTCATCCAGCCACTCCACAAATGTGTATCCCTGGCGCTTGGGGTCCGTCGTCGGCTTACTGACCGTGTTGCCGGCCGTCACCAGCGTCGGGGTGATGGGCGAGCCGTTGGTGATATAGAATACATAATAGGTATCCTTGAACTGCGGTCTGAGCGTGATGCTGTCTGTCACGGGCGTCACACCGAATTCAAATTCCGTTCCGTTCAGCAGCCACTTGCCCGTGAAGGCCTGATTCGTCGGCGGCACCACAAACGCCTCCGCCGCGTCCGCTTCGTTTTGGTCGACCCTACCGTTAACGGCCACGGCGGTCGTGTGAATGATCTTGCCGTCCTTGTCCGCAAAGCTTACAAGGCAGAGGTCGGAGAATTCCGCCTCGAGCGTGACGTCAGCCGTGACCGGCGAGGAGAAATCATAGGCCGCGCCATTCAGCTTCCAGGCCACAAAGTAGCGGTAGCCCTCAGGCACCGCCGGCGTACCCGGATTGGAGGCGGCGGCGTTCTTGGCCACCGTCTGGTTGGAATAGACCGGACGCTCCGTTCCTTCCGGATAGGTGTATGTTTCCGGAATGCTGAAGCTGACGGTATAATAGATAACGACCGTCACCGTGGCGTCGCGCGTTTCGACCTGCGATTCGCCCGCCGCGTCCGTATAGACGCGCGTGGCGCGGATGGTCGCCTCGCCCTCGCTTTGGCCGGTGACAAGGCCGCTTGAATCGACCGTCGCGATATCCTCGTTCAGGCTTTCCCAGGTGATGCTGTCGCCATCGGTCCTGTTTTTTGTCCCCATCTGCAGCGTGCCGCCCGGAGCCACCGAGCCGCCCGTGATGGAAAACGCGGGCGCCGGCGTTTCGGTCGGCGCGGGCGATTCGCTCGGTTCGCCCTCCGCGAGCGCAAAGCCCGTCGGCAGCAGCGTGATCAGCATCGCCGCGCAGAGTATGACGCTCAAAAGCTTTTTCAGAGAATTTTTCATAGTATATTGACCTCCTGTCATGGTCATGGCCGTTGCCGGCCGGTGAAAGGTTTCCCTTGGGGTTCGTGTTTCTTCCTTTTATATTATATAGGCATGCCTGTTGGCAGTCCTACAGCTGCTACACTGCTATTATAATCACAGGCTGTTACATCTCTGTTACCTTTTGCGTTTTTTCCAACTTTTTTTAACGGTTTTTTTCTCCTTTTTTGCTTCTTTTTGGTTCGAAACCGCCGCTTTTTCGAAAACTGTTACATGGGCGTTGCTTTTTGGCCGCAAACCGTCCTTCAGCCGGTCTTTGGGGCTACAACAGCGTGACGCCGGCGTCCGCGCAGGCCGCGAGCGTCTGCGCATCCCAGAGCGAGGACTGCACCTCGCCGATATGCGCTTTTTGCAGAAGCAGCATGCAGAGTCTGGACTGCCCGATGCCTCCGCCGATGGTCTGCGGCAGCCGCCCCTCAAGGAGCATCCGATGGAAGGGCAGCGCCGCCCTGTCCGCGCATCCGGCATCGCCCAGCTGTCTGGCCAGCGCCGCCGCGTCCACGCGCACGCCCATGGAGCTGAGCTCCATGGCGCAGTCCAGCACCGGATAATAGACCAGCAGGTCGCCGTTCATGCTCCAGTCGTCATAGTCCGGCGCGCGCCCGTCATGCGGCCGGCCGTCGGAGAGTACGCCGCCTATCTGCATGATGAAGGCCGTGCCGTGCGCCTTGACATAGCGGTATTCGCGCTCCTTGGGCGCGCAGCCCGGGTACAGGGCGATGAGCTCCTCGCTCGTGACAAAGCTCGGCTCGCGCGAAAGCATGGGCGTAAGCCCCTCGTACTTGGCGCAGATCACCTGCTCGGTATAATAAACGGCGTCCACGATGCGCCGCACCGTCGCCTTGAGCGTGTCGAGGTTCCGCTCCGAGGGCAGGATCACCTTTTCCCAATCCCACTGATCCACATAGACCGAATGCAGATTGTCCAGCTCCTCGTCGCGCCGGATGGCGTTCATGTCCGTATACAGCCCGCGCCCCGCGCGAAAGTCGTAGCGGCCCAGCGCCCAGCGCTTCCACTTGGCCAGCGAGTGCACCACCTCCGCCACCGAGGCGGTGGCCGGAATGTCAAAGGAGACGGGACGCTCCACGCCGTTCAGATTATCGTTGAGGCCGGCCGCGGGGTCCACGAACAGAGGCGCCGACACGCGCTTGAGCCTTAACAGCGCCGCCAGAGAATCCTGAAAGCTCCTCTTGATGTAATCGATCGCGCTCTGCGTCTCATACAGTCCCAGTTTACTCGCGTATCCCGCCGGAATATGCGTCGGCACGCTCTTCTCGCCTCCCCGCGGCAGTATTACCGCATACTATGTGCAATATATATTAGTAATTACATTGTAATGACGCGCCGTGACAATGTCAAGCATACGACCTATACCAAAGTTTAGCATACGGTCTAGCTTTGCGTTCAGGTTTTGGTATATATTTCCGATTTTTTGCCGCTTGATAAAATGTGGAGCGCATCCGCGCCGGACATGGTATACTGTTTTACGGAGGTGTGAAAATGAAAATTGCCAATCTGACTCCGCATATCGCGTGCAGCCCCGAGGATTTTGCGCCCACGGTGCTGATGCCCGGCGATCCGCTGCGCGCCGAGTTCATTGCCAAAAACTTTCTTGAAAACGCCGAGCTTGTCAACGACGTGCGCGGCATACACGGCTACACCGGCTTTTTTGAGGGCAAGCGCGTATCCGTCATGGCCAGCGGCATGGGCATGCCCTCCATAGGCATTTATTCCTACGAGCTGTTCCATTTCTTCGGCGTGGAATCCATTATCCGCGTAGGCTCGGCGGGCGCCATCGATCCCGCGCTCAAGCTCTTCGACATCGTGCTCGGGCAGGGCGCCTGCACCGACTCGCACTATGCCGCGCAGTACGGCCTGTCCGGCAGCTTCGCGCCCATCGCCGATTTCGGCCTGCTCACCCGCGCCGCCGCCGCCTGCGAGGCGCACGGCTATCCCTACAAGGTCGGCAATCTGCTCTCGAGCGACCTGTTCTATGGCGATAAAGGCCTTGAGGGCACGCTCGCATGGCGCAAGATGGGCGTGCTCGCCGTCGAGATGGAGTCCGCCGCACTCTATATGAACGCCGCGCGCGCCGGCAGGAAGGCGCTCGCCATCTGCACCATATCCGATCTCGTTGAGGGCGGCGAGGTCACCAGCGCCGAGCAGCGTCAAAACGCCTTCCGCGATATGATGCGCGTCGCGCTCGAGATCGCCTGAGGAGGATGGCGCTCTTCTTTTTCTTTGAAAAGGAAAAGAAGCAAAAAGAAACTTACGCTATGCCAAAGGAGAGGAACCTATGCTCCTCTCTTTAGTCTGTCAAAAAAGCCCTTTAGGGTTGTTAAGGGGCCGCAGCCCCTTAAAGTTGTTCCGGCTC
>CAZCAV010000080.1:0-6583 GCA_964496795.1 uncultured Oscillospiraceae bacterium | reverse complement strand
CTCGCTGTTATATCCTCAGCATCTGAATGCTGTTTGTCATGGGCGGCGGTCTTTGGGTTAATTCCTTCATTTTCATGCTTGACATTTAATAGTGAGTCTCCTTACATTCCGCTGGTTTCGTTCTTGGCCTTGAGGTAAAGCTTGATCAGCCTGTCTGCTATGATGTAGATCATGATCCAGAGTATCAGCAGATACGGCATTGCTTCACCCAGCTTCAAATACTGGAACACCATGCGGTAGGCCAGAATGGACAGGTTGGTCAGCGTGTTGCCCGGCCCGCCCTTCGTCATGGAATACAGTACTGAAAACTCCTGCAAAGAGCCCATGAACCGGAATACCAACGCGATGATGAACACCGGCTTGAGCATTGGGAACGTAAGCGTGCGGAAATTGAACCATGCGGAGCCACCGTCGATCTGAGCGGCCTCAAAAGGTGATTTCGGCATAGACTGCAGTCCGGCCAGCATCAGAAGCATCACGAACGGGATGTAGACCCATGCGTCGATCATTACGACCGTCATCATTGCAGTCTTGGAAGAAGCTGTCCATGGAAATCCATATACGCCGAATATGTTCAAAAGCTTTTCTACGATGCCGATGGAAGAATTCAGCATGAGCTGCCATACAAGGCAGGCGATAACCGGCGCAACCATCAACGGGAAAATCAGTATGACCTTTAAAGGCTTGGTATACCAACGATCCTTGTTGAGCGTCATGGCGATCAGCAAGCCGAAAACCATCTCGATAACGGTTGCTGAAATTGCGAACTCCAGCGTAACACCCAATGCCGTCCAGAAATTCTTATCCTTGAACATGGAAATCCAGTTGCGGAGGCCCACGAAGTTTGCGACAGGCTTCTTAAACGAATATCCCGTAAACGAATATACGATCGACGAGATAAATGGATAGAAAATGCCAATCGTAACCAGTATGGTCGGCAAGAGAATCAGCCATGGCCTGATGCGAAGACGTAACGGCTTTTTTGTGAGTTCCGGCAGCACTCCAAGGTCTGTATTTTTCTTTTTCATTTACTCACATCTCCATCTGTTAATGCGAAGATGCTGCTCCGGATCGTATCCGGAGCAGCATCCTCTTCCGAATCCGAACGATAATCGGATACTAGTGCTTATCCTGTTTTACGAAACGCTAGTCAAGGATCTGTACATCGGAAACGATGGCGTCCAGCGTTACCTTCAGCGCATCCATGCCTTCCTGCGTGCTGGCATACTTGCCGTCCACAAGCTCCTGAACCGTGGAGCACCACTCCTGCAGAACCTCGAAGATATGCGGCTGCGGCGTGAAGAGCATCTGGGTTGCGGGCAGCATGACGGCGTTGGTCTCAATGTAGTTGTCTACGTCCGCAAACAGCGCCTGATATTCGGGGGCATTGACGACGGACTGCCTGGGAGCGATAACGGTGCCATCCTGTACGCAGGATTTCAGCGAGAATTCCTTGCCGCAGAAGTACTCGAGGAACAGCCAGGCTGCAAGCTTATTCTCGGAAGCGGAGTTCATCGCATAGGACCAGGCCCAGAGATTGGTCTTAAGCTCGGTAGCGCCGTCCGGAAGCGGAATGGACGTATAGGCGATGTTGCCGGCCTGCTCGGACTTGCCGGGCTGCGCCTGGGAGAATCCGTTGCTGGTCGCGTCGCAGAGCATTGCCGCCGCGCCGGAGCCAAGCTCGGAACCGGCGGAATACCAGGTAGCAGAGGCCCAGGTCGGGGAGCCGCCGGTCTTAATGAGGTTAACGTACCAGTCGGTCATTTCCACCGCCTCGGGGCTGTTGACTACCGCGGACAGTTTGCAGTCCACTACTTCGAAGTCCTTGGCGCCCCACATGGAGTACCAGGAAATATAGGAAGTGATCAGCGTGGCCCAACCCAACTCGCCGCGCAAAGCGATGCCGTATACTGTATCCGGTCTGCGTTGAGAAAGGACGAGTGAAAGATGAACGATCGCGAACAGGCAAAGACTCTCGTGGCCGGTATGACGCTTGCGGAAAAGGCCTCTATGTGCTCGGGAGAAGATTATTGGCATCTCAAGGCGATAGACCGGCTGAGGCTGCCTTCGATCATGGTCACCGACGGCCCGCACGGACTGCGCAAGCAGGCTAAGAGCGCGGATCATCTCGGCATCAGCGACAGCGTTCCCGCGACCTGCTTTCCGACGGCCAGCCTGACGGCCTGCTCCTTTGATCGGGAGCTGCTCGGCGAGATCGGACGTGCCATCGCCGAGGAATGCCGTCAGGAGAACGTGGCGGTGCTGCTGGGTCCGGGCGTCAATATCAAGCGCAGCCCGCTGTGCGGGCGCAATTTCGAGTATTTTTCCGAGGATCCGCTGCTTGCCGGCGAGCTGGCCGCAGCGTTTATAAACGGCGTGCAGTCGCAGAACGTCGGCACGTCGCTCAAACATTTTGCCGCCAATAATCAGGAAAAGCTGCGCATGACGATCGAGTCCGTCGTGGATGAACGCGCGCTGAGGGAGATCTATCTGACCGCGTTTGAGATCGCTGTGAAGAAAGCGCGGCCATGGACGGTCATGTGCTCCTATAACAGACTGCGAGGCCGGTATGCCAGCGATAACCGCTGGCTGCTGACAGATGTGCTGCGGGAAGAATGGGGCTTTGACGGTCTGGTCGTCAGCGACTGGGGCGCGACCAACGATCGGGTGGCGGCCGCGCATGCGGGTATGGATGTGGAGATGCCCGCCCTCTCGCGCGCGGGAGATATCGCCGTGGAGGAAGCGGTCAGGCGGGGCGATCTTCCGCCGGACGACCTCGACCGGATCGCCGAACGCGCCGTGGAGCTGATACTGCGCAGCAAGGCCCGCGAGGCTGCGGCCTATGATCAGGCAGCGCATCACGCGCTGGCCCGAAGGGCGGCCGCGGAGTCCGCTGTGCTTCTGAAAAATCAGGATGGGATTCTGCCGCTGAAGGCGGGCCAGACGCTGGCAGTAATCGGCGCCATGGCGGATAAACCGCGTTATCAGGGCGCCGGCAGCTCCAAAATCCACCCGCATACGGTGGACAGCGCTCTGGACGCGCTGAGCGGAGCGGGCTTTGCGCTCGTCTATGCGGAGGGCTACGATATTGACAGCGACGAGCCGGACGAGCAGCGCATGCTTGCGGCGTGCGAGGCTGCGCGCGGCAGGGACGTGGCCGTCATATTCGCGGGTCTTCCCGACCGCTATGAATCCGAGGGCTTTGACCGCGCGAGTCTGGCGATGCCGGACAGCCATGTCCGGCTCATAGAGCGCGTGGCGGCGGTCAACCCCCATACCGTCGTCGTGCTGCAAACCGGCGGCGTGGTGGAATGCCCGTGGGAACCGTTCGTAAAGGCGGTTCTGTTGCAATATCTTGGCGGCGAGGCTGCCTGCGGCGCGACCGCCGATATTCTGACTGGCCGTCAAAATCCATGCGGCAAGCTGGCGGAAAGCTGGTGCAGGTCTTTGTCCGATAATCCATCCTATGGGCAGTTTCCGGGCTATCCGCAGAGCGTCGAGTATCGCGAGAGCGTATTTGTCGGCTATCGCTATTATGATACGGCCGGAAGGGATGTGCGCTGGCCCTTTGGCTTCGGCCTTTCCTATTCGACGTTTGCGTATTCCGAATTGGAACCGGACAGGGAGGCCATAACGGAGCAGGACGGCCTGAAAGTCTCGCTCAAGGTCACAAACACTGGCGCCCGGCCGGGCAGCGAGATCGTGCAGCTCTATGTCGCGCCTCCGTCCGGCGGCATTTTCCGCCCTGCGCAGGAGCTCAGGGGCTTTGAAAAGATTCGGCTTGAAGCCGGCGAAACAAAGCGCGTAACGTTCATGCTGGACCGTCGCGCCTTTGCTTACTACAATACGGCTGTTCACGGCTGGACGGTGGAACCGGGCGCCTATGAGATCCGCGCCGCGGCGTCGAGCCGCGACGTCCGGCTTAAGCGGAGCGTTCTGCTGACTGCGGACAAGCCGGCTTCGGCGCCGGATTATCGCGTCTGTGCCGCCTGCTATTATGATCTGTCGCAGGGACTGAGCCCCTCCGACGCATCCTTTTCTGCGCTGCTCGGCCATCCGCTGCCCCAGCGCCGGCGGCAGAAGGACGATCCATACACCGTCAATTCCACCGTGGCGGAAATCCGAAGCTGCTGGCTTGGACGGATGCTCAGCCGGATCATCGGAGCTGCCGCTCAAAAAATGCTGGGAAACGATCCGGACGTGCGGCGCATGGCCAAGGCCATGCTGAACGATGCGCCGCTTCGCATGATGCTTATGGCCGGAGGCGGCGCCGTGACGTCGGAGCGGCTCAACGGCATAGTGGATATTCTGAACGGGCGTCCGCTTCGGGGCATAAGGCGTATGGCAAAGAGATAAAGCGCAGCCTGTCATAAAACCTGGTTCATTGACGGCGCGAAAGCCGGCTGTGCCGGTTTTCGCGCTTTTTTGCAGTAGCTACCAGACGCATAGCGTGATACAATGGGCAGTACGAGGTGATAAGCGTGAATATTGCGCAGGTTTCCGATACCTTTCTGCCCATCGTGGACGGCGTGGGCCGCGTAGTGCACAACTATGCCGTTACGCTGGCTAAAAAAGGCGAGCACAGCTATGTGATCGCGCCGATGGCGGACTGTGGCTATCGCGGAGGCATGCCCTTCGAGCTCATCGAATTTATCAGCGCCAAGGTTCCGGTGCAGCGCCAGTATAATTCCGGCCTGCCGCTGCTCGACCCGCATTACGACGCGCGTATGGCCAGGATTCCGCTCGACATACTGCACGCGCACAGCCCCTTTGTGGCCGGTCAGGAGGCGTTGAGGCTGGCGCGGCGGCGCGGCATTCCCGTTGTGGGCACGTTTCATTCGCGCTACTACGACGACTTTTACAAGCTGACGCGGGCGGAGATGCTGGCCAACATAGCTGTGCGGTTTATCGTGAATTTCTATGAGCGCTGCGACGAGGTCTGGACCGTATCGCAGAGCGCCGCCGAGACTCTGCACGATTACGGCTATGCAGGCAACATCATCGTCATGCCGAACGGCACGCCGAACGTCCGGCCCGATAAGGAGCGCGCCAAAAAGGCCGCCGCCAGTTTCCAGCTTCCAGAGGGGCCCATACTGCTGTACTGCGGTCAGATCAACTGGAAAAAGAATATATTGCGCATACTTGAGGCCAGCGCGCGCTGCCGTGCGGACGGCCTGCGCTTTACGCTGGTGCTGGCCGGACAGGGGCCTGACGCGCGCGCTATCGCCGACAAGGCGAAGGCGCTGGGCCTTGGGGACTGCGTGCGCTTCACCGGCCATATCACGGATGAAACCGATCTGTACGGGCTGTATCAGTGCGCGGATCTGTTTGTGTTTCCTTCGCTATACGATACCTCCGGCATGGTCGTTCGGGAGGCTGCGGCCATGCAGACGCCGAGCGTGGTCGTGAGAAACAGCGCTGCCGCAGAGCCTATCCGCGACCTTGAAAACGGCTATCTCTGCGCGGATGAGGAGCGGAGTCTGGCCGCCGCCATAGAGGGCGCGCTGGCCGATCCGGCGCAGAACCGTCTGGTCGGACGCGCCGCCCGCAGGAGCATCTACCTATCCTGGGATCGCATCGTGGACGACGCGCTGGCACGCTACCGCGCGCTGGCGGCTGTGCCGCAGACGACGGAGGAATAAACGGGCCAACGGCGATCATCCGCCGCGGCCCATTTGACCGCGCGCGCCGGATTTGGTATGATGACCATGGTTTTATTGGGGGGAGGCGTCTTGATTTGATCCGCTTGTATGCGGCCGATATGCGCGAGCTTGCCGGCCGTGCCGACGAGCTGGACGTACGCCTGAGCTTGGAACGGCGTCAGCGCATGAACAGTTTAAAATCCGAAACGGATCGGCTCCGCTGCCTGGCTGCGGGGCTGCTTCTGGATACCGTGTTTAAAAAACGCGCCAAAACCGATATCGTGCGGGACACCTACGGCAAGCCCATGCTGACAGGCGGCCCCTGCTTCAACCTGTCGCATGCGGGCGACTATGCCGTGCTGGCGGTGTCGGAAACGGAAATCGGCGTGGATATCGAGCGCTGGCGGCGCGCCGATACTGCGGCGCTGGCGCGGCGCTTCTATCATCCCGGGGAGCAGGCCGTTCTGGCCGAGGCCGCCGACCCCGTGGAGCGTTTCTTTACCATCTGGTCTCTCAAGGAAAGCTACGTTAAGGCCCTCGGACGCGGTTTTGCGGTGTCGCCTGCAAGCTTTGCCGTGCTGCCGGAGGGACGGGACGGAGCCAGCCTGCTTGGCGGCGGCGATTATCATTTCAAACGTTATTTCGATTTTCCCGGCTATGCGCTGGCTGTTTGCGCGCTGGAGGATGCGTTCCCGGAGGCCGCGACCGTGCTCTCCTATGCCTGAGCGCTGATCATTTCCCAAAAAATAATATATATGACAATCTCGGGTTGACAAGCTGCAAAAGAGCGAATATAATAGCTTTGCGAGTTCTGGAAACGTTTCCAGTAACGTTTCCAGACTCAGCATCGGTCTTACGTTTCAGAAGATGAACGGAGCGTGCCCACATGACGAACATCAAGGATATCGCGCAGTATTGCGGCGTTGCGGTCAGCACCGTCT
>CAZCAV010000079.1:0-7052 GCA_964496795.1 uncultured Oscillospiraceae bacterium | reverse complement strand
TGATATTGATGGTCGCGCCCACGCTGACCACGTCAAAAAATATCTCCGCGCCGTGCAGCTTTTTGGCTTTGGCCCTCAGGATATGCTTTTCTTCGTCCACCTTGACGGTCGCGCCGAGCGCGCGCATGCCCTTGACGTGCTGGTCGATGGGCCTTGCGCCGATCACACAGCCGCCCGGCAGCGCCAGCTCGACCTCGCCGTAGCGTCCGAGCATGGAGCCAAGCAGATAATAAGAGGCGCGCATGCTGCTCACCTCGGGGCTTACGGCGCTGGTGGTGCTTACGGTGCGCGGATCGATGCGCATGCAGTCGCCGGAGGTGAAATCCACAGTCATGCCGAGCTGCTCGAGTATGGTCTTGAGGCTTTGCACGTCCTCGATGTGCGGCAGGTTTTCCAGTATGCAGGGCTCGCCCGCCAGAACGGCGGCGGGTATGATAGCGACCGCGGCGTTTTTGGCGCCGCTTATAGTGACGGTTCCCTCCAGACGGTTGCCGCCGTTGATTTCGTACCATGATTTCTGCATATAAACATCAGTTTAGCCCATTCACCGGCTTAAGTCAAATAGAAACCCGTGTTAATTGTTGCAAGCGGACAAAGTTTTGACTACAATGGGAGCATGAACGATTTGTTTTCCGATAATGCGGCCGCGTCGGCTCCGCTGGCCGACCGTATGCGCCCCCGCACACTGGATGAGTTCGTGGGCCAAAGGCATATCGTGGGAGAGGGCAAGCTCCTTCGGCGCGCCATCGAGAGCGACCGGCTGCAAAGCTCGATCTTTTTCGGGCCTCCGGGCACGGGCAAGACCACGCTTGCGGCCATCGTGGCCGAAGCCACGGGCGGCGCGTTTGAAAAGCTGAACGCCGTCGCCGCCGGCGTTAAGGAGCTGCGCGCGCTTGTTTCGGAGGCGGAAAAGCGTCTTGCGCTCTACCGGCAGCCCACCTATCTTCTGCTTGACGAATGTCACCGCTGGAGCAAAGCGCAGTCGGACTCCTTATTGCCCGCGCTCGAGAAGGGCACGGTCCGTTTTATCGGCTCCACCACCGAGAATCCCATGATCTCCATGACCAGCGCTATCGTGTCGCGCTGCCGCGTGTTCCAGTTTTACCCGCTGACAAGCGCGGATATCGAGGAGGCGCTGCTGCGCGCGCTGAAGGATGAGGAACGCGGCTTTGGAAAGCTGAGCGTGGCGCTTGACGGGGACGCTCTGCACACGATCTGCGCCATAGCCAACGGCGATTGCCGCAACGCTCTGAACGCGCTGGAGCTGGCCGTGCTGACCACCGCGCCGGACGAAAACGGCCGGATTCGCATCACCCGTGAGATCGCGGCGGAATCCAGCCAGAAAAAGGTGGTCAAATGCGACGAGCAGCTCTATTACGACATGCTTTCCGCCTTCTGCAAATCCCTGCGCGGCGGTGATTCCGACGCGGCGCTGGCGTGGTTCTCGCGCCTCATCTATGCGGGCGCGGACCCGCGCATCATCGCGCGGCGGCTGATCGCGCACGCCAGCGAGGATATCGGCCTGGCCAATCCGCAGGCCATGGTACAGGCGGTCGCGGCCGCGACCGCGCTCGAGCATATCGGCATGCCGGAGGCCAAGCTGTCGCTGTCGCAGGCGATCATCTTCCTCTGTGAAAGCCCCAAGTCCAATGCCGTCGTCTGCGCGGTGGACGCGGCCATGGCGGACGCGGAAAACAGCTATGACGAACCCGTGCCCGTCTATTTGCGCGACACCTCCTACGCGGGCGCCAAAAAGCTCGGCCACGGACAGGGCTATAAATATCCGCACGATTATCCCGGCCATTGGGTGGCGCAGGACTATATGCCGCTGTCCGTTCAAGACAGCCGCTATTATCTGCCCTCCGATCAGGGGCAGGAGGCCAAGATACGCGAGAATCATGAAAAACGTGCGCTTTTGCGCCGCGGAGAGGAATAAGGGAAGATGGAAGAGAACAATCCGGCCGCTCGGAACGCAGGCGGGCTCAGGGCCTTTCTTGAGCGAAAGAACATTCGTGTTTCAGCTAAGGTATATTTTGTCGATGCGCTCGGCGCCATGGCCTTCGGCCTGTTTGCGAGCCTGCTGATCGGTACGATACTCAAGACCCTCGGCGAACGCGCGGGCCTTGCATGGCTTGTGACCGTTGCCGGGTGGTGCACCGCCGCCACCGGCCCCGCGCTCGGCATAGCGATCGCCTATACGCTCAAGGCGCCGCTGCTGGTGCTGCTGTCGGCGGCCGTGGTCGGTTATGCCGGAAACGCGCTCGGCGGGCCCGTCGGCGCCTTTCTCGCGGTCGTGGTCGGCACGGAGTTTGGCAAGCTCGTTTCCAAGGAAACGCCCGTGGACATTCTTGTAACGCCGCTTGTCACCATACTGCTCGGCGGCCTTGTTGCCACCTTCGTCGGCCCGGGCGTTTCCGCGCTGATGCGCGGGCTGGGCGCCGTCATCATGCGCGCTACGGAGCTTCGCCCCGTGCTCATGGGCGTGGTCGTTTCGGTCGTGATGGGCCTTGTACTGACGCTGCCCATCTCAAGCGCCGCGCTCTGCGCCATGCTGGAGCTTTCCGGCCTCGCCGCCGGCGCGGCCGTGGCGGGCTGCTGCGCGCAGATGATCGGCTTTGCCGTCATGAGCTTTCGGGAGAACAAATGGGGCGGCCTGCTGGCGCAGGGCCTTGGCACCTCCATGCTCCAAATGGGGAATATCGTCAAGAATCCGCGCATCTGGATCCCGCCCACGCTCGCGGCCGCCGTCACAGGCCCTATCGCCGCCGCCGTGTTCCAGCTCCGCTGCGACCCGCCCGTCGCGGCCGGCATGGGCACCTGCGGGCTTGTCGGGCCCATCGGCGTCGTTACCGCCATGGAATCCACGCCGCAGATGTGGCTTGGCGTCGCGCTCGTATGCTTCCTGCTGCCCGCGCTCCTGACACTGCTGTTTGCCTGGCCGCTCAGACGCATCGGCTGGATCCGGGAGAACGATCTCAAGCTGGATCTGTAACGGCTTCCATATAAGTATATGCGGAAGGGGGAGCTTCGCGCTTTCCCCCTCTTTGCATGCGCGCCGGCGATCGCGCCGGATCGCCGCGATCCGCCGGAGCGGACGCTTTATGCGCTTTTGTGAAGAAAAGGTAAATCCCGCAGGAACTTGTATGATTATGATGGAAACAAAAACATTTGTTTGCTATAATCACATGGGTCTTTCTTAAGGTGCATTGACAGACTCAACAGAAAGGTTTTCGTTTATGAAGGATATCGTTATCAAGGGCGCCCGCGAGCACAACCTTAAGAATGTGGATCTCGTAGTGCCGCGCGACAAACTGGTGGTGTTTACGGGGCTTTCGGGTAGCGGCAAATCGAGCCTTGCCTTCGATACCATATATGCGGAGGGCCAACGGCGCTATGTCGAGAGCCTTTCGAGCTATGCGCGCCTGTTCCTTGGACAGATGGAGAAGCCGGATCTTGACAGCATCGACGGTCTGTCGCCCGCCATCTCTATCGATCAAAAGAGCACGAGCCACAATCCGCGCTCGACGGTCGGCACGGTGACGGAGATCCACGACTACCTGCGGCTCCTGTATGCGCGCTGCGGCACGCCGCACTGTCCGGACTGCGGCAAGCCTATCGAGCGCCAAAGCATCGATCAGGTGGTGGATCGCGTCATGGCGCTCGACGAGGGTACGCGGATACTGGTGATCGCGCCCTGCGTGCGCGGGCGGAAGGGCGAGCACGCCAAGATACTGGACGAATTGAAGCGCGAGGGCTATGTGCGCGTACGCGTGGACGGCGTGATCAGCGATATCGGCGAGGTCTTGCCGCTCGAAAAGAAGCAGAAGCACAGCATCGAAGCGGTCATCGACCGCCTGATCATCAAGGAAGGAATAGAGGGCCGCCTGACCGATTCGCTGGAAACGGCGTTCCGGCTCGGGCAGAATCTGGCGATCGTTGCGATCGTGGACGGAGGTGAAATGCTGTTTTCACAGAATTATGCCTGCCCCGACTGCGGCGTCAGCATTGAGGAACTCACGCCGCGCATGTTTTCCTTCAACAATCCTTACGGCGCCTGCCCGACCTGCGCGGGCCTTGGCATGCTGCAAAAGATCGACCCCGAGCGCATCGTTCCCGATCCGAGTCTGTCACTTTCCGGAGGCTGCGTATGCGTGCCGGGCTGGGACAGCGGCGCCAAGGGCACCATCGCTTCCATGTATTTTCAGGCGCTCTGCACGCATTACGGCGCGTCGATGGACACGCCCTATACGGATCTGCCCGCCGCTATGCAAAAGGCGGTACTCTACGGCACGGGCAAGGAAAAGCTGCATATCGCCTATACCAAGGAATTCGGCAGCGGGACCTTCGACGCGCCCTTTGAGGGCATTGCCGTCAATCTGGAAAGACGCTACGCGGAAACCTCCTCCGATTACAGCAAGCAGGAGATAGAGGCCTTCATGACGCATACGCCCTGCCCCGACTGCAAGGGCAAGCGCTTAAAGCGCGAGAGCCTTGCCGTGACGGTGGGGACGCTGAACATCGCGGAGCTGTCCGACCTGCCCGTCAGACAGATTCGCGAATACCTAAAGGCGCTGACGCTCACGGCCACGCAGGAGCTGATCGCCGCGCAGATTCGCAAGGAGATCGACGCGCGTCTGGGCTTCCTTGTCAACGTAGGGCTCGAGTACCTGACTTTGTCGCGCGCGGCCATGACGCTCTCGGGCGGCGAGGCGCAGCGCATCCGCCTGGCCACGCAGATCGGCAGCGGGCTCGTGGGCGTGCTGTACATCCTCGACGAGCCGAGCATCGGCCTGCATCAAAGGGATAACGCGCGGCTGCTGAACACGCTCAAGCAGATGCGCGATCTGGGCAACACGCTCATTGTGGTGGAGCATGACGAGGAAACCATACGTTCTGCTGACTTTGTGGCGGATATAGGGCCTGGAGCTGGAGAACATGGAGGACATGTGGTGGCGACAGGAACGCCGGAGGAGATCGCCGCCTGTCCGGAGTCCATTACGGGCGACTATCTGTCCGGCCGCAAAAGCATACCTGTGCCCGCCGTACGCCGTCAGGGCAACGGGAAATTCCTGCGGGTGCGCGGCGCGCGTGCGAACAACCTGAAAAATATTGACGTCACGATCCCGCTCGGCATGTTCGTATGCGTAACGGGCGTGTCCGGCAGCGGCAAGAGCTCGCTGGTCAACGAGATCGTCAAGAAATCGCTTTTGCGCGACCTTAACCGCGCGCGGACAAAGCCCGCCGATCACGACGGCATCGACGGCGTGAAGAATCTGGATAAGATCATCGATATCGATCAGAGCCCCATCGGCCGCACGCCGCGCAGCAATCCGGCGACCTATACGGGCCTGTTTGACCTGATCCGCGGGGTGTTCGCGGCTACGCCGGACGCGAAGATGCGCGGGTACAATAACGGGCGCTTCAGCTTCAACGTCAAGGGCGGACGCTGCGAGGCCTGCCGCGGCGACGGCATCATCAAGATTGAGATGCACTTTCTGCCGGATGTGTATGTGCCCTGCGAGGTCTGCGCCGGAAAACGCTATAACCGTGAGACCCTGGAGGTACGCTATAAGGGCAAGTCGATCTACGACGTGCTGGATATGACCTGCGAGGAGGCGCTCGTCTTCTTTGCGCCGCTGCCGAAGCTGCGCAGAAAGCTGGAGACGCTCAACGACGTGGGCCTTGGCTACGTTAAGCTTGGCCAGCCCTCGACCCAGCTTTCCGGCGGCGAAGCGCAGCGCGTTAAGCTGGCCACGGAGCTGAGCCGACGGGATACCGGCCGCACGCTCTATGTGCTCGACGAGCCTACGACCGGCCTGCATACGGACGACGTCAAGCGGCTTTTGGAGGTGCTGGACCGCCTCTGTGAAAACGGCAACACGGTGATCGTGATCGAGCACAATCTGGACGTGATCAAAACCGCCGATTATGTGATCGACCTCGGCCCCGAGGGCGGCGACGCGGGCGGCATGCTCGTGGCCGCCGGCACGCCGGAGCAGGTGGCCAGGGCGGAGGGAAGCTATACGGGCCAGTTTTTGAGGGGCGTTCTCGGCCTGCGGAAGGAGTAGGGCATATGTATACCAGATGGCGTTTATATATTCTCGGCCTGTTCATATTGATCATCGCAGCCATGCTTATCGGCATCCGGCTGCTGAGAAAACGCGGGGTGCAGATCTCGCATTGGCAGGGCGCATTGTTTATCGTCGGCGTGGTGCTCATCGTGGAAAGCGCTGTTATCATGCGGCTTTCCAACTTCAATCTCGGCGTGATACTGCCGGCCTTTTTCGGTGTGCCGCTGGTGTTTTTGGCCTTTTGCCTGCCCCATATGCAGCATGGATTTTTGGCCTTTTTCAAATGGTTCATTGCCGGCTGCTACGGCGTGGCGATATTGATTTTTGCGGTCTGCGGCGTGCTGATGCTCTCCGCGCAGCACAGCGCGAGGAATACGAAGGCCGACGCGGTGATCGTGCTCGGCGCCGCCGTGCACGGCACGAAGGTGACCTGGGTGCTTGAAAACCGGCTCAACACGGCGATGGAGCTGCTTGAGCAGAATCCGGAGGCCATCTGCGTGGTGTCCGGAGGACAGGGCGCGCAGGAGGATTGCACCGAAGCCTCCGCCATGCGCCTGTATCTGATCGGGCACGGCGTGGAGGAGAGCCGCATCTGCCTCGAGGAGCGGGCCGAAAATACGGTGGGCAATTTCCGATATTCCGGCGAGATCATCCGAAAGGCGCTGGGTGCGGAGGCAAAAATTGCGTTCGTGACCACGGATTTTCATGTCTACCGTGCCGGCCGCGTGGCCAAAGCGGAGGGCGTGGAGGCCGTGGGCGTGGCTGCGCCGGACGTGTGGTACCTGAGGCTCAACAACTATATGCGCGAGTGCGTGGGCATCTGCGTATACGCGCTCAGGGGCGATCTTGGATAGGCGGACGGGAGCCCCGTGTTTTGCCGGATGATGGTTGACTTTTCTATGGAAAGCTTATAGAATGATTGCGATATGCGGGTGTAGCTCAGTGGCAGAGCTCCAGCTTCCCAAGCTGGCCATGTGGGTT
>CAZCAV010000078.1:0-7179 GCA_964496795.1 uncultured Oscillospiraceae bacterium | reverse complement strand
CCGCGGCACGCTTACCGAGCCCGGCAAAAACAGTCCGTACCGCGACCGCAGCGTCAGCGAAAACCTCGATCTGTTTTCCCGCATGAAGGCCGGCGAGTTCCCCGACGGCGCCAAGACCCTGCGCGCCAGGATCGATATGGCCTCGCCCAACATCAATATGCGCGATCCCGCGCTCTATCGGATACTGCACCTAAATCACCATCAGACCGGCGACCGGTGGTGCATCTACCCGATGTACGATTTTGCGCACCCGATACAGGATGCGCTCGAGGGCGTGACCCACTCGCTCTGTTCGCTCGAGTACGAAGCGCACCGCCCGCTCTACGACTGGGTGGTGGATCGCTGCGGCTTCGTTCATAAGCCGCGGCAGATCGAGTTTGCGCGGCTCAATCTGACCAACACCATCATGAGCAAGCGCTATCTTCGCCGGCTCGTCGAGGAGGGCTATGTGTCGGGCTGGGACGATCCGCGCATGCCCACGCTCTGCGGTATGCGCCGCAGAGGCTACACGCCCGCCGCCATACGCGATTTTCTTGAGCGCATCGGCGTGGCCAAGGCGGATTCCGTGGTCGATACCGCCATGCTCGAGCACTGTGTACGCGAGGATCTCAACCTGCACGCCGAGCGCCGCATGGCGATCGCCGAGCCGCTCAAGGTCGTTATTGACAACTGGCCGGCGGAAAAAACCGAGGAGATCCTGCTCGAAAACCATCCGGCCGATCCCGCGCTCGGCATGCGCAGCGTCTTTATGGGCCGCGAGGTCTATATCGAGCGCACCGACTTTGCCATCGACCCGCCGCACAAGTTTTTCCGTCTCAAGCCCGGCGGCGAGGTGCGCTTAAAGGGCGCCTACATCATCCGCTGCGAAAGCTGCGAGACCGACGAAAACGGACTCGTCTGCTGCGTACACGCCAGCTTTGATCCGACCAGCAAGAGCGGCGAGGACGCGCGCAAGGTCAAGGGAACGCTGCACTGGCTCAGCGCCGCCGACGCGGTCGCGGCCGAGTTCCGGCTCTATGAACCGCTCATGCAGGATGCGGAGGATGAAAACGACACGCGCGACTTTATCGAGCGTCTCAATCCCGATTCCCTCACGGCTGTGCAGGGCTTTGTCGAGCCCGCGCTCCAAAGCAGCGCGCCCGGCGAACGCTATCAATTCCTGCGCACAGGCTATTTCTGCGCCGATACCGACACGACGCCTGAAAAGCCCGTGTTCAACCGCGTCGTCGGCCTCAAGGACAGCTACCGTGCTTTTCTTTCGGAGAAAGAAAAGTAGGCAAAAGAAAGCTCATGTTATACGATGGCAAGCTTTTTGCCTGCCGGAACGAACCATTAGCTCAAGTTTCTTTTCGCTTCCTTTTCTTTTCAAAGAAAAGGAAGAAAAAACCCCGTAAAGGAGTCACCATGGTCAGAACGCGATTTGCGCCGAGCCCGACGGGCTACATGCACCTTGGCGGCATGCGCACCGCCCTGTATGCCTATCTGTTCACCAAAAAGAACGGCGGCAAGTTCATACTGCGCATAGAGGACACCGATCAGGAACGCTATGTCGAGGGCGCGACGGAGGTCATCTACCGCACGCTGCGGGATATCGGCGTCGACTGGGACGAGGGGCCGGACGTGGGCGGCGCGTTTGGGCCGTACATACAGTCGGAGCGCAAGGGCCTGTACCTGCCTTACGCGATGCAGCTTGTTCAGGAGGGCAAGGCCTACTTCTGCTTCTGCACGAACGGGGAGCTGGACGCGCGGCGCGCGGCGGCGGCGGCAAAGGGCGAGACCTTCAAGTATGACAAGCACTGCCTGCGTCTGGACAAGGCGGAGGTGCGGCGGCGCGTTGAGGCGGGCGAGCCCTGCGTCATTCGGCTGAACGTGCCGGAGAGCGGCCCCGCCTCCTTTGACGATCTGATCTTCGGGCATATCGAGGTGGACTGCGCGGAGCTCGACGACATGATACTCATCAAGGCGGACGGCATGCCGACCTATAATTTTGCAAACGTCATCGACGATCATCTGATGGGTATTACGCACGTCATGCGCGGCGCGGAATATCTCTCAAGCACGCCGAAATACAATCTGCTCTACGACGCCTTCGGTTGGGATAAGCCGGCCTATATCCACCTGACCAACATCATGCGCGACGCTACGCACAAGCTGAGCAAGCGCACCGGCGACGCCTATTATGAGGATTATATCCAGAAGGGTTACCTGCGGGAAGCCATCGTCAACTATGTCGTGCTGCTCGGCTGGAACCCCGGCGACGAGCGCGAGTTCTTTACGCTGCCGGAGCTGATCGAGGCTTTTTCGCTCGAGGGCCTGAGTAAATCGCCCGCGATATTCGACGTGGACAAGCTCACCTGGATGAACGCAGAATATGTCCGCAAGCTTTCCGAGCCGGCGTTTACGGCCTGCGCGCTGCCCTACTATGAGCGGGCAGGCGTTTCCGGTATGGACAAGACGCTGCTGTGCCGCATATTGCAGCCGCGCACCGAGATCTTCTCCCAGATCCCGGAGATGGTGGATTTTCTTGTCGCTCAGCCGGACTATGACGCGGAGCTGTTTACCAACAAGAAGTCCAAAACCAATCCGGAGATCGCGTCCGCGGTGCTCGACATGGTCGTTCCCGCGCTCGAAGCGCTGCCCGACTGGGCCGAGGAGACGCTGCACGCGCTGCTCATCGGCATGGCGGAGCAAAACGGCATGAAGAACGGCACCCTGCTCTGGCCCGTGCGCATCGCACTCGCCGGAAAGGCCGTCACGCCCGGCGGCGCGATCGAGATCGCTATGCTGCTTGGCCGCGACGAATCCCTGCGCAGGCTGAAGGCCGGACGCGCCAAGCTCGGCTAGTTCTTTTCCTTTCGGAAAAAAAAGAACCAAAAGAAAACGAAACCTTTGATTGAGCGCAACCCTAGTTCAGCTTTTCTTTGCTTCTTTCTTTTCTCTTGAAAAGAAAGAAGAGAAAAAGGAGATGTAACCTTCATGAAGCTTGGCGTTATCGGACTGCCCAACGTAGGCAAGAGCACGTTATTCAATGCGATCACGCAGGCGGGCGCGCAGGCGGCCAACTACCCCTTTTGCACGATCGAGCCCAACGTAGGCGTAGTAAGCGTGCCGGACGAACGGCTCGACGTGCTGGCAGAGATGTATCATCCTGAAAAATACACGCCCACGACGATCGAATTTGTGGATATCGCCGGTCTGGTGCGCGGCGCGAGCCGCGGCGAGGGACTGGGCAATAAATTTTTGTCGCACATCCGCGAGGTGGACGCCATCGTGCATGTCGTGCGCTGCTTTGAGGACGCGAACGTCGTGCATGTCGACGGCGGCGTGGACGCGCGGCGCGATATCGAAACCATCGGCCTTGAGCTGATATTTGCGGATCTTGAAACGCTGGAAAAGCGCGTCGACCGCGCAAGAAAAATGCAGAAGAGCGGCGACAAGAAGCTGCTGAGCGAGCTTGCGCTGCTCGAAAGCGTCAGATCGCACCTCGAGAGCGGTAAGCCCGCGCGCAGCATGGAGCTTTCCGCCGAGGACGCGGCCTATGTGCGGGATCTGTTTTTATTGACCGGAAAGCCGGTGATCTATGTGGCGAACGTTGGCGAGGATGAGCTTTCGGGCAATGCCCAGACTGCGGCGCTTTACGAGGCCGCCAGGGCCGAGGGCGCGGAGGCGCTGACCATCTCGGCGCGGCTCGAGGAGGAGATCTCCGAGCTGCCGCCGGAGGAAAAGGCCGAATATCTGGCGGAAATGGGCATAAAGGAATCCGGCCTTGATCAGCTTGTGAAGGCCTGTTACCGCCTTCTGGGACTTATCAGCTTTCTGACCGCCGGGCCAAAGGAGGTGCGCGCCTGGACCATCGCGCGCGGCACCAAGGCGCCGGGGGCCGCCGGCAAGATCCATACCGACTTCGAGCGCGGCTTCATCCGCGCGGAGATCGTCCCCTACGATACGCTTGTGTCGCTTGGCTCCATGGCCGCCTGCAAGGAAAAGGGCCTGATCCGCTCCGAGGGAAAAGATTACGTCATGCAGGACGGCGACGTGACCGTGTTCCGCTTCAACGTGTAAGCTCGTTGAAGGAGATCCGCCCTGTTGACTGACGCTAAAGGCGGCCGCGCATCTCTGCGCGGCCGCCAGTTTGGTCTGTACGCTGTTTGGCCTGAGGCCCGTTTTCCGCTTATTTCACGGAGATCTTCTTGGCCTCCGGCTTCTTCTCCTCGACCTTCGGGAGCGTCAGCTTCAGCACGCCGTTTTCATACTCCGCGCTGATCTTTTCCGTCTCGATGCCGTTGATATCAAAGCGGCGCGTAAAGCTGCCGTAGCGGCGCTCGCGGTGGACATAGCTCTTGCTCTCGTCCTCCGTCTTGTCCTCATGGCTTGCCTTAATGACAAGCTGATCGCCCTCGATGTCGATGTCGATATCCTTTTTGTCAAAGCCCGGCAGCTCGGCCTCAAGCAGATAGTGGTCGCCCTCGTCCACTATATCCGTGTTGAACGCGGAGGCCCAGGCGCCGTTGTACGGCGTGAGGAATGCGCGCTCCCATGCGGCAAAAGGATCCAGTTCATTCATCTTTCTATAAGGCAGTAATGCGTATTTGCTCATCATGATAACCTCCTGTTCGTTATCTCTTTTTGTTAGTATGAGTATACAATACGATTTTTACAGAAGTTTGTACGCAAGGTGAAAAATTAGCACTCTCTTTGTAAGAGTGCTAATTTTTGCATCCGCGATTACGTAAACAGGCAAAGAAGGATCGGCAGAAATATCGCGAGGATATAGTCCATGACCTTGATTTTTGTGAGCTTAAGCATATTCAGGCCGATAGCTATGATCAGCAGCGAGCCGACGCAGGTCATTTCGGCCACGGTGGCGTCCGGCAGCAGCGGTGCGACAAAGGCGGCCAGCAGCGTGATCGCGCCCTGATAGACGAGCACGCAGACCGCCGAGAGCAGTACGCCCGCGCCGAAGGTGGCGGCAAATATGAGCGCGCTGACGCCGTCGAGCAGGCTTTTGGTGTACAGGAGGCTGTGGTCTCCCTTGAGTCCGCTGTTCAGCGAGCCGACCACCGCCATGGCGCCCACGCAGAAAAGCAGCGTCGCCGTGACAAAGCCCTCGCCAAAGCGTCCGCCGCCATCGTCGCTTTTCACGATCTTTCTTTCCAGCGCGTGCGCAAAACGGTTGACGCCGCCGTCAAAATCCAGCAGCGTGCCGACGACCCCGCCGATCACGATCGACAGCGTGGCGATCAGCGCGTTGGCGCCCTCGAGCGCGCCGTCTATGCCGATGTACAGGCACACAAGGCCCAGTCCCGTCATGACCGCGCTCGAGAGCTTCTCCGGTAATCCCTTTTTCAGCAGCAGGCCCAGGCCGCCTCCGGCCAGTATCGCCGCTACGTTTACGATGGTACCTAGCATACGGCTCTGTTCTTTTCTTTGGAAAGAAAAGAACCAAAAGAAACTCAACTGGTGCTTGGGAAAGGAGGGCGCGCTCCTAATTCTGCGTACAGTTCAGCTTTTCTTTACTGCTTTCTTTTCTCTTGGAAAGAAAAGAACCAAAAGAAACTCAACTGGTGCTTGGGAAAGGAGGGCGCGCTCCTAATCCTGCGTACAGTTCAGCTTTTCTTTACTGCTTTCTTTTCTCTTGAAAAGAAAGCAGAACGCCAAGCGTGGCCTGTTCGCCGTTAATATCCCAATCCTGCGTAAAGCCCTCGGCAATGCCCTGCGAAATATCGTCGGCGAGCGTTTCGCGGGCGACGTCCTTTCCGTAGCGGCTCAGGATATCCTGTATGCGCTCGCTGCCGGCGCAGGAAAGGCGGATATGATCGCTGACCTCAAAGCCGGCGGCCTTGCGCATGGTCTGCACCTTGGACACGATCTCGCGCACAAAGCCCTCGTCCACGAGCGCGGGCGTAAGGTTCGTATCAAGCACGACGGTGCGCGCGTTGTCGCTCTCGGAGGCGAGCCCGTCCTTTTGCGCGGCGGAAACGAGCAGATCGTCGGGCCCGAGCTCCACTGCGGTTTCGCCGAGCGTGAACACCGCCTTGCCGTCCTTTTCGGCGGCGCGCACGACCTCGTCGCCGTGCTCCTTGAGATAGCGGCCGATCTCAGGCAAAAGCTTCCCGTAGCGCGGCCCCAGGGTCTTCATCTGCGGCTTGGCCTGATAGCGCATGAGCGAGGAGGCGTCGCTCATAAAGACGCAGTCCTTCACGTTGAGCTCGTCGGCAACGATGGCGGCATAGCGGCTCTCAAGCGGCGCGTCCTGCACATACAGGCGCGAAAGCGGCTGGCGGGTCTTAACGCCGGCATGGCTCCTGGCCGCACGGCCAAGCGTTACGATGTCCAAAACCCGCGCCATGTTCGCCTCGAGCGTTTCGTCGATGTACTGCGCTTCGACCGCCGGAAAGTCGCACAGATGCACGCTTTCGGGCGCGCCGGCGTCCACGGAGCGCACGATGTTCTGGTAGATCATCTCGCTCATGAAGGGCAGAAACGGCGCCGATATCAGCGCCAGATCCTTGAGACAGGCGTAGAGGGTACGATAGGCCGCGATCTTATCCTCGCTCATGTCCGCGCCCCAGAAGCGGTCGCGGCAGCGGCGCACATACCAGTTGGACAGCTCGTCCGAAAAGTCCTGGAGCGCGCGGCCGGCCTCGGTGATCTTAAAGCCGTCCAGACAGCCGTCTACAAAGCGCACGAGCGTATTGAGCCGCGAGAGCACCCAGCGGTCCATCTCGGTCAGCTTGCAGCCGGAAAGCGCGTGCTGCGTCGGGTCGAAGCCGTCCAGCTCAGCGTAGAGCACATAGAAAGCGTAGGTGTTCCAGAAGGTCCCGATGAACTTTCTCTGCGCCTCGGCCACCGCCGCGGCGGAGAAGCGGCTCGGCAGCCAGGGCATGGAGCTTGTATAGAAATACCAGCGCACCGCGTCCGCGCCCTGCGCGTCCAGCACGCTCCAGGGATCGACCACGTTGCCGATGTGCTTAGACATCTTGCGGCCCTCCATATCCTGCACATGCCCCATGACGATGCAGTTTTTAAAGGCCGGCACGTCGTCAAAGAGACAGGTCGATATGGCCAGAAGACTGTAAAACCAGCCGCGCGTCTGATCGATGGCCTCGCTGATAAAGTCCGCGGGATAGCGCTTTTCAAATATGTCCCTGTTCTCAAATGGATAGTGCCACTGTGCAA
>CAZCAV010000077.1:0-7273 GCA_964496795.1 uncultured Oscillospiraceae bacterium | reverse complement strand
TGCGGGTATTCCCGCGCATATCAAGGGGTATCACTACCTGCGCGAGGGAATCCGCATGGTGTACTATAACCCCGGACTTATCAATCGCATTACCAAGGAGCTCTACCCGGGCATCGCCAAGCACTTCTCCACCTCGGCCTCCAAGGTCGAGCGCGCGATCCGCCACGCGATCGAGGTCGCGTGGACGCGCGGAAAGATCGAGAACATCAACGCGCTGTTCGGTTATAATATTTACGGCAAGAACGACAAGCCGACCAACGGCGAATTCATTGCGCTCGTGGCGGACAAGTTCATTATGGAGGACCAGGCCAGAGAGAAGGCGGTCTGACCGGCCTCTCTTTCATGAGAAAGAGAAGTCGGACAGAGAAAGCAAAGCTCTGCCGCAGACAGAACGCTTTCGGAATGACGGCGCGGGCGTTTGTGGGCTCCGGGAAGATTCCCGTAAGCCTATGAACGCCCGAAAACCAACTGAAAGCTGCATCCTAAGCCGATCGACAGTACGTTTCCGGCGGTTTTATACGCCCATGGTATCGTTATCTCAACAATTCCGTCCATTTTTCAAAAGATAGGCCAGAAAAGAGCCGTCCTGTAAAGAAGTTGCTTTACAAGAAAAAGGCCTTGGGTGTATAATAACCTGTTTTTTGAAACTGAGAAAAAGAGGGATACTATGGAGATTCGGAACGTAGCGATCATCGCGCACGTCGATCATGGCAAAACCACGCTGGTCGATCAGCTTTTGCGCGACGCGGGTGTATTGAGAAGGAACGAACAGGACGTAGAGCGCGTCATGGACTCGAACGACCTTGAGCGCGAGCGCGGGATCACGATCCTGTCGAAGAATACGGCGGTGGTGTACGGGGATACGCGCATCAACATCGTCGACACGCCGGGCCACGCGGACTTCGGCGGCGAGGTCGAACGCATATTGCAGATGGTGGACGGCGTGCTGCTGCTCGTGGACGCTTTCGAGGGCTGTATGCCGCAGACGCGCTTTGTGCTGCGCAAGGCGCTGGAGCTTGGCAAGGTGCCCGTGGTGGTCATCAACAAGATCGACCGGCCCGACGCGCGGCCGCTGGAGGTCGTGGACGAAACGCTGGAGCTGTTCATAGAGCTGGGCGCAAGCGCGGAGCAGCTCGACTTTCCGGTCGTGTACGCTTCGGCGCGTGACGGCCGCTCGGGCCCCAGACCGGACGCGCTGGAGGACAATATGAAGCCTCTGTTCGACACGATCCTCAGCGCGATCCCCGCGCCGGAGGACCGCAGCGACGGTCCGCTGCAGATCCTGTTTTCCGCCATCGATTATGACGAGTATGTGGGGCGCATCGGCATCGGCCGCGTAGAGCGCGGCGTGGCGAAAAAGGGCGCGCCGGTCGTCATCTGCGGCGGCGAGCAGGGCAGGAACCACGAAACCAAGATCACGCGCCTCTACCGCTTCGAGGGCCTTAAGCGCGTGGAGATCGATGAGGCGCCCTGCGGCGATATCGTCTGCGTAGCGGGCGTCGAGGGTCTGAACGTGGGCGAGACCGCCTGCGATCCGGCCTGCGTCGAGCCCATGCCCTTTGTGAAGATCGACGAGCCCACCGTGGCCATGCTCTTTATAGTCAACGACAGCCCCTTCGCGGGCCGCGAGGGGAAATATGTCACCAGCCGCAACCTCAGGGAGCGCCTGTTCAACGAGGTCAAGACGAATGTGTCCATGCGCGTCGAGGAGACCGGAACGACCGACTCCTTCCGCGTCTCCGGCCGCGGCGAGCTGCATCTGTCCATACTGATAGAGACCATGCGCCGCCAGGGCTTCGAGTTTTCCGTGTCGCGGCCGAAGGTCATATTGAGAAAGAACGACGCCGGAGAGACCACGGAGCCCATCGAGGAGCTGACCATCGACGTGCCGGGCGATTATGTGGGCGCGGTCATGGAAAAGCTCGGCCAGCGCAAGGCGGAGCTTCAGGATATGGCCAATCAGGGCGAAAACAGCGTGCGGCTCAAGTTCCTTGTGCCCGCGCGCGGCTTGATGGGCTACCGCTCAGAGCTGATGACCGATACGCGCGGCAACGGCGTAATGAGCCATGTATTCTACGATTATGAGCCCTATAAGGGGCCCATCGAGGAGCGCAAGTCCGGCTCCCTCGTCGCGCACGAGACCGGCGATACCTCCAGCTACGGCCTGTTCAACACGCAGGAGCGCGGCCGCCTGTTTCTGGGCGCGGGCGTGCCTGTGTACGAGGGCGAGATCGTGGGCGAAAGCGCGCGCGGCGAGGACATCGTGGTCAACGTCTGCAAAAAGAAGCACGTTACCAATATGCGCGCCTCCGGCTCCGACGAAGCGCTGAGACTTACGCCGCCTGTCTCGCTCACGCTTGAACAGTGCCTTGAGTTTATCAATGACGACGAGCTGGTCGAGGTCACGCCCCAGTCCATCCGCATGCGCAAAAAGCTCCTCACCAAGGACGCGCGCGTCAAGGCCGCCAACCGCGCCTGACTTCTCAGGCCGTCAAAAAGCTCTGCTTTTTGACGGGTAAACCGCTTTTTGCCTGCGCAAAGTCAAGCTATGGCACAGAAAGTCAGGTTCGTGCTGAACAGAAAAGCACAGCCTGACTTTTTTCTGTCCCTTTTTCCTTCGGAAGAAAGAAAAGAAGCAAAAGAAAGTCAGGCTATGGCACAGGATAATCAGCTCGTTTTGAGCCTCAAGGCAAAGTTCGGCTTTTCTCTGCGGCTCGCTTTTCCCTTGAAAAGAGCGCAGAAAAAGCGCGGGCCGATCAGTCCTCGAGATCCCAGGCGGCCATGCGCTCCTCGACCACATTGGTCAGCGCATCCATTTTATCCTCGTCCGCGGGCAGGAATTCTTCATAATCGCCATCCACGACGAGCTTCATGATATAGACCTCAAGCTCGTGCTCGCAGGTCTCTTCGTTCTCGCAGTCGCATTGCTCCTCGGGGTCTACGAGCACGGCGTACTCCTGATCCTCGAACTCAAAATAATCAATGACCTCAAGCTCAAATTCGTTTCCCTCATCGTCCGAAAATGTGACGAGATCCCGTTCTTCCTCCATTGGTCAGCACCACCTTTCACTTTGGCTTATTGTACCCGATAGGCGCGGAAAAAACAATCCTATTTCGCGTTCTCCTTGATGCGGCCGTCGCGGTAGGCGTCGAGCAGGCGCTTCAGGTCGCGTATCTGTTCCTTGAGCTCGGCGCCGCGGTCGGTATCCGCCACGAGCATGCGGCGATCGAAGCTTTCGACGACGGTCTGGGTGGAGTGGATGTCGACCTCGTTTCTTACGGCCTCCTCGACGGTCACGAAGGGGTCGTGGCAGGAGAGAGCCAGCTCGTTGGAGCTGTAAATGAGCGTATAACCGGCGATGCCGGTCTCGGACTGATAGGCCTTGCTCATGCCGCCGTCGATGACCAGGAGCTTGCCGCCGGCTTTGACGGGCGACTCGCCCTTTTTGATCTTGACGGGCACATGCCCGTTGACGACGTGCGCGCGCGCGGGATCGAGCCCGAACTCCGAAAAGAGTCTGTCGGCAAACCAGCCCTCCTCGGCGAATTTGAAATAGGTCGATTTATGCTCGGTATGCGCGCCTTTGTCCGCGATGAAGTAACGCTCGAAGGTGGTCATCTGATCCTTGCCGAACAGCGGAGAATTCGGCCCGCACCAGAGATAATACATAAAATCGAGCGCCTGCTGCCGCTCTGCCGTTCGCGCGTGCTCGGGCGCAAAGGCCTTGCGCACGAGCGCGTCCGCCTCGTCGAGATAGGCGCGGCCCGCGAACATACCGCCAGGCATGGAAACGGGTATGAACGCGCCCTGTTCGTCCACGGGCACGCAGCCGTGGAACAGCAGGAGCTGATTGCAGCAAAGGTACATGCCGCCGCGCGAAAGCAGGAAGCGCACATGCTCCTGAAGCTTGCCGGAATGCAGGAACGCGCGGCGCAGCTTGGAGACGATATCCTGCTCGGTTACCGAGAGCGCAAAGGGGTCGCTCGGCAGCACGGTGGGAAAGCTTGTGTCCGCAAGCGCCCATACCTGCCCGCCGATCGCGACCGTGCCCTGCTCGAAGTCCACCTTGTCCATAAGCAGCCGCCCGTCCATGCCGAACTGGGGGTTTCGGCGGATGATATCGCCCTCGAGCTTGAAGAGTATGACCGCCATGGCCTTGTGCACCTTGGCCGCGACGTCGGGGTCCTGCGGACCGCCGGCATTATCCGCGTCGAGTATCTTGGGCATAAAGCGGAGGCAGGGATCGTCGCGATAGGCCGAGAGCGCGAAGGCCACGAGCGGACTCAGGGAAATCCCGTAGCCCTCCTCGAGCGTGTCGATATTGCCGTACTTGAGGGAATTGATGATCGCCGTGGCGATCAGCGCGTCGCAGCCGGCCGCGGCGCCCATCCAGAGCATATCGTGGTTGCCCCACTGAAAATCCACGTCGTGATAATGCTCGAGCGCATCCATAACGATATGCGCGCCCGGGCCGCGGTCGTAGATATCGCCCACGATGTGCAGCCGGTCGATGGTCAGCCGCGAGATCAGCTCGCAAACGGCCACGATGAAAGCGTCCGCGCGGCCTATGCCGACGATGGTCTCCATAATGGTTTTCTGATAACGCTGCTTGCTGTCGGTGTCCGCGGCGTGCAGCAGCTCGTCGATGATGTATTCAAAGCCCTTGGGCAGCGCCTTACGCACCTTGGAACGCGTATACTTGGCGGCGGAATAGCGGCAGACCTCCACCAGCCGCGGCAGCGTGCGCTCATACCAGGCGTCCATATCGGGCTCCGACTCGTGCACAAGCTCCAGCTTTTCACGCGGATAGTAGATCAGCGTCGCCAGCTGATCGCGCTCAGCTGCAGGCACGCTGTCCCGAAACAGATTATCGATCTTCTCGCGCACGACGCCCGAGGCGTTCTTGAGCATATGCAGAAACGCGCCGTATTCTCCATGGATGTCGCTGATCATGTGCTCGGTGCCCTTGGGCAGGCACAGGATCGCGCTTAAGTTGATGATCTCCGTGGAGACCGCCGCCACCGTGGGAAACCGCTCCGCGAGCAGCCGAAGATATTTCAGTTCCTCCATGCCCGTGCCTCCATGATGTATTTTTATAAGCATATCATGTTCCGGCGCGGGCTCCTAGACCCTGAAAAACATTTTGGCCTAAATATTATTTTTTATAAAATCCCTTGTAATTTGCCGCTTTTTTGATATGATATAACTAAATGAGGAAGGGAGGAGCCATCCGGGTGGATATGGATTTCCTCAAGCAGCTTGCGCGCGGCGTTGCGGCGCAGTTCGGAGAAAGCTGCGAGGTGCTTGTGCACGATCTCAGGAGCGAGGACGTCTCGCACACCATTGCTTCCATTGAAAACGGGCAGGTTTCCCAGCGGCATGCGGGCGGCGGCGCTTCCAAGGCGGCGCTCGAGGCGCTCCAGCGCCGCGACGATCCGACGCTTGTCGACCAGCTTGGCTACCTGACCAAAACGCACGACGGCCGCATCCTGAAATCAAGCACGCTCTACCTTCGGAACGCGGAGGGCGTTATCGAGGGCATGTTCTCCATCAATTACGATATCACAGAGCTTTTAATGGCGGGGCGCGCGATCGACGCGCTGATCGGCCACCGGCAGGCGCAGAAGGCGCCGGAGCGGATCCCCACCAGCATCAACGACCTGCTGGACGATCTCATCGAGCAGAGCGTGGCGCTCGTGGGCAAGCCCGTGGCTATGATGAGCAAGGAGGACAAGATCACCGCCATCCAGTTCCTCAGCCGTACCGGCGCGTTTCTTGTGACCAAGAGCGGCGATAAGGTCTCCAAATACTTTGGTATCTCCAAGTACACGCTGTATTCCTACATCGACGCCAAAAAGGACGAATGAAAGGATTGAAACCCATGGATGTAAACGCCGTAAAGCGGGCGGCTGAGAGCTACAAGCCGCAAATGACCAGATTTCTGCGCGACCTGATCGCCATCCCCAGCGAAAGCTGCGGGGAGGAGGGCGTCATCCGGCGCACCATCGCCGAAATGGAAGCGCTCGGCTTTGACAAGGCCGAGATCGACCCCGAGGGCAACGCCCTGGGCTGGATGGGCACGGGCGATAAGATCATCGCCTTTGACGGCCACATCGATACGGTGGGCATAGGCAACCGCGCCAACTGGACGGACGATCCCTACAAGGGCTATGAGACCGACGATCTGATCTACGGCCGCGGCGGCTCCGATCAGGAGGGCGGCGTGGTATCGGCGGTTTACGGCGCGAAGATCATGAAGGAGCTCGGCCTGATCCCGGAGGGCTACAAGATCCTTGTCGCCGCCACCGTACAGGAGGAGGACTGCGACGGCCTTTGCTGGCAGTATATCCATAACGAGGACGGCGTGACGCCCGAATTCGTGGTCTCCACGGAGCCCACGGACGGCGGCGTGTACCGCGGGCACCGCGGGCGCATGGAGATCCGCGTGGACGTAAGCGGCGTAAGCTGCCACGGCAGCGCGCCCGAGCGCGGCGACAACGCGATCTATAAGATGGCCGATATCCTCAAGGACGTGCAGGCCCTCAACGAAAACGACTGCCAAAAGGATACGCCCATCAAGGGCCTCGTCAAAATGCTCGAGCCGGAGTTCAATCCGGAGCACTACGAGGACGCGCGCTTTTTGGGCCGCGGCAGCGTGACGGTGAGCCAGATATTCTATACCAGCCCATCGCGCTGCGCCGTGGCCGATTCCTGCTCCATTTCGCTCGACCGGCGCATGACCGCGGGCGAGACCTGGGACAGCTGCATCCGCGAGATCGAGGCTCTGCCGAGCGCTGAAAAGCACGGCGCGAAGGTTTCCATGTATATGTACGACCGGCCCGCATGGACCGGACTCGTCTATGAGACCGAATGCTACTTCCCCACCTGGATCAACCGTGAAAGCGCTCCGCATGTGCAGGCCGTGGCCGACGCGCACAGGGCGCTCTACGGCGACAGACGCGTGGGCCATCCCACGGCGATGGACAAGCGCGACCGTCCGCTGATCGACAAATGGACCTTCTCCACCAACGGCGTTTCCATTCAGGGCCGCTACGTCAGGCGCACGCGCCCAACGAGATCACCTGGAAAGAGGATCTCGTCCGCTGCGCGGCGATCTACGCGCTGACGCCGTCCTTCTATAAGGGCGGGAGCGGCGAGGACGTCTGCCAGTTCCGCGCCGGAAAGACCGATAACGACATAAAATAATCGCAGGAGTGTACGCATGAGCAACGTGAAAGAATTTACCCGCAGTCTCCGCAAGCTGCAGTTTGC
>CAZCAV010000076.1:0-7550 GCA_964496795.1 uncultured Oscillospiraceae bacterium | reverse complement strand
ACTACCGGCTTTCCCAAGCCTTCGTGCAAGCAAGCAAAAGTGTAACCTATGTTTGACGCCTGTACATACCGGCATGGATCGGCGGGCGGTTGCGATTGACGCGGCGCGCGCCACAAATTATAATAAGCATATGACGGATAATGGGACGGATGTACGCGTAGACGATTTTCTTTGCATGGAACACGCGGAGCCGAAGAAAAAAATATTGGCCGGCGACGGCGCGCTGTATGTGGTGCTTTTGATCGCGGTGATCGGGGTCATACTGCTTGGAAACGCGGTAAGCCAGCGTTGGGATCTTCCGCGGCTGCCGGTGCAGCTTGTGCTGTATGCCATTCTGATCGTTTTGGGCTGGCTCGTGTACCGCTATCGGCTGCTGGCCTTTCGCTATGTGCTTACGAGCCGCATTCTGAGCGTCGACCGCGTCGTTGGACGCAAGATCAAGGCGGAGACCGCGGTACGCCTTTCGGATATCGAATCCATCCGGCCCTGCGGCGAAGCTGTCGAAGGACGGCGTCAGGCACTGTACACGGGGAGACGGCGGGATGCGCTGGCCGTCGGCGTATGCGAACATGGCAAACGGCGGACGCTGTACATCAGCCCGTCGGAGGAATTTGCCGGAAAGCTGATAAAACAATGGAAAAGCAGCCTGAAATAGCGAATTGTTCGCTGCCGGAGGCGCTTGGCGTCTATGCGGCCGGCGAGCCGGCGCGGTTTCATATGCCCGGTCACAAGGGACGGGGCATGGGCGGGTTTTGGCGGGGCGAGCTGATCGACTGGGACGTGACGGAGCTGAGCTGCACGGACAATCTGCATGCGCCGGAGGGTGCGATACTTCATGCGCAGAGGCGGCTTGCCGAGGCTTATGGAGCGGCCCATTCGTTTATGAGCGTGAACGGTTCTACTGCGGCCGTGCAGGCCATGATACTGTCGCTTGGAGCGAAAGAAAAGCTTCTCCTCTCGCGCGACGCCCACCGCGCGGCGGTGTCGGGCGCGGCGCTCGCGGGCGTTTCAACGAGCTATATCACGCCTGCCTACGACGAAAAAAACGATCTTGTTGGCATGGTAATGCCGGCTGCGCTGGACGAGGCGCTGACGCAGACGGGCGCTACGGCGGTGTTGATCACCTCTCCGAATTATCTGGGGCTTTGCGCAGATCTTGCCGCATTGTCTGAAACAGCGCACAGGCACGGCGCGCTGCTGCTGGTGGACGCGGCGCATGGGGCGCATTTCCCCTTTTCCAAGCTGCTGCCGGCGGGCTGCGCGGGCTGTGCCGACATGTGGGCGCATTCGCAGCATAAGACTCTGAATGCGCTGACGCAGGCGGCAAGCCTGCATCTGGCGCCCTGCCGAATAGCGCCGGCGCGCGCGGCGCGCTCATTGGCCATGACGGAAACGACGAGCCCATCCTATCTGCTGATGGCCTCGATCGACTGGGCGGTGTATATGGCGCGGCGGCAGGATTGGGACGGACAGGTGCGCCGCTGCCTCGCTCTGGAGCAGGAGATCAAGACCATACAGGGCCTTTTGCCGCTGTCGGAGGCGGCCGGTGCGGGCGTTTTCGAGCACGATCCCACGCGTCTGGTGATCGATGTAAGCGGCCGCGGACTTTCCGGCTACGAGGCGCAGAGATGCCTCGAGCGCAAAGGCATTTATATTGAAATGGCGGATGCGCGACGGATGGTATTGATCACGACGCCTTCGGACGATCCGCGCTGGTATCCGCGGCTTCTTGAAGCGTTGGAGACGCTGCCTTTGGGACGACGGCGCTTCAGATCGCTGCCGCCCGTATATGATGACCGCGGCGCGGCGCGATTGCCGCTTAGAGAGGCTATGCTGGGGGCGCAGAGCCGTGTTCCGCTTTCGGCGGCGGCGGGCCGCATAGCGGGCGAGCCCTTTGGAACCTATCCGCCCGGCGTTGCGGCCTGTATGCCCGGCGAGGAGATCACAAGGACTGTGACGGACGGCCTAACGGCGGCGGCCCGAAACGGCGCAAAGCTGTTTGGCCTGAACGCGGGCTGCGTGTCGGTTGTGGAGGTTTGATTGAACGATAGCATTTTGCTAAGCTGCGTGCGCAGCGGCAGCGTGCCGCATGCCATACTGATTGCGGGCGAGGCGGGAAGCGGATGCGCGGCGCTGGCGCGGCGGGCGGCGGCTCTCTACTGCCTGGATGCGGACGCGCCGGAGCGGCTGTACGCCTGCCCGAATTATTTTGAGCTTTCCGGCGATAAAACCGGCGTTGCCGAGGCGCGCGGCCTCATGGCTGCCACGGCCTTGAGAGGCTTCAACGGACAGCGGCGCGCATTTGTGCTGACCGATGCGCACCGCATGAGCCTGCAATCGCAAAACGCGCTGCTGAAAACCCTTGAGGAGCCGCCGGAAGATACGCTCCTGGTGCTTTCCGGAAGCGAGGAGGGCCTATTGCCGACTCTGCGCTCGCGCTGCATGATCGTGCGGCTCGGCGCGCGTCCGCAGGAAGAGGTTCAGGCGCTTTTGACGGAACGCGGCGTCGCGGCGGATACGGCGGCGTTGGCCGCGGCGCTTTCGGGCGGCGTGGCGGGGCGTGCGGAGCGCTTTTCGGAGCCGGAATACCTGCAATTCCGGCAGACGGCGCTGACCCTCTTCGAGCGGGCGCTGTTTGGGACCTCGCCCTTTCAGGAAACGCAGGCGCTGATCATGATCGCGGGCGGAGACGCGGGAGAGACGGAGGAGACCGCGCCCAAAAAACGCGGCAAAAAGGCCGACGCCGGAATGGCGCTCTCCCTCCTGGAATGCTGGCAGAGCCTTGCGCGCGACGCGCTTATCCAAAAGCTTGGCGGGAGCGAGATCGCCAATGCGGATGCGGGCGCCTTGATCAAACGCGTTTCAACGCGCTTTACAAGCGGACAAATTCAGGGTATCATAGAACTGTTAGGCGCGGCGCAGAAGCGTTTGTTCGCCAAGGCAAGCCCGCGCACGACGATCGATGTAACGCTGGCGCGCCTGCACATAAAGGAGATTGCATCAACATGACAAAGGTTATCGGCGTTCGCTTCAAATCGGGCGGACGCGTCTATTATTTCGATCCTCTGGATCTGGATATTCATGCGGGCGACGGCGTGATCGTGGAAACGGCGCGCGGGCAGGAGTTCGGCGACGTATCGCAGGGCGTGGCCGATGTGGCGGACAGCGAGGTCGTGGCTCCGCTCAAGCCCGTTATTCGCATCGCAACGCCAGAGGATCGCGCCATGCGCGAGATGTATGCGGCCCGCGAGGGGGACGCTTTTGCCGTCTGCCAACAGAAGATCACTCAGCACGGGCTGGATATGAAGCTGGTTGATGTAGAATACGCCTATAACGGCAGCAAGGTCGTGTTCTACTTTACGGCCGACGAACGCGTGGATTTTCGAGAACTCGTCAAGGATTTGGCCTCACAATTCCGCACGCGCATAGAGCTGAGGCAGATCGGCGTGCGCGACGAGGCGAAAATGCTCGGCGGGCTTGGTTCCTGCGGCCGGCCGGTTTGCTGCAAGACATTTTTGGACGATTTCCGGCCTGTATCGATCAAGATGGCCAAGGAGCAGAGCCTGTCTCTGAGTCCCACCAAGATTTCCGGCCTCTGCGGGCGGCTCATGTGCTGCCTCCAGTATGAACAGGCGGCCTATGAGGATATGAAGCGGCGCATGCCCAAGACAGGCCGCGAGGTGCTCACGCCGGACGGACCCGGAACGGCCGTAGAGAACAATGTGATTACCGAGAAAACACGCGTACGCATGACCATGCCGGACGGAACGATCGAGATGCGCAGCTATCATTACGAGGAACTGGCTAAGCCTGGAGAGCCCTTGCCGCAGCGCAGAAAACCCGAGCCGCCGGAGCCGGCGGAGAATGACGGGCCCGCGCCGAACGTGAGCCTTGCGGCCTCGGAAGCTCCCGCGCAGCAGCGGGCCGCCGACGCCGACGGCGCGCAGACGCAGACCGCGCCCAAGCGCCGCCGCCGCGGAGGACGCGGGCACGGCGGCATGCAAAACGCGCAGGGCGGCCGCACAGACGCCAATATGCCGAAAAAGACGCCCGAGCGCCAACCGGAAAAAAAGCAGCCGGCGACCCAGCCGGTCAAGGCCGAGGGAAACGGCGAAAACGGGAACCATCGCCGCCGCCGTCGCAACGGACAGAAGTCCGGTCCGCAGCAGCCGGTTCAGTAACGGGAAAAGGCCGTTGCATTTTGGCCAAGCCGTGTTATAATTGTACAAGAATTTTATAGGAGGAACCAAAATGGCATACAAGATTTCCGATGAATGTATCAGCTGTGGCGCCTGCGCGAGCGAATGCCCCGTCGAAGCGATCAGCGAAGGCGCGGAGCGCTATGAGATCGATCCTGACAAGTGCATCGACTGCGGAAGCTGCGAGAACACCTGCCCCGTGGGAGCGCCTCACGCGGAGTAACGAAAGCCTTCCGTTCTTTTCCTTATAAAGAAAAGAACCAAAAGAAACTGACGCTGCGGCAGAATCAGGGAATAAACTCCTTGGCCTGCCGCAGCGTTTTATTTATTCGAATATGCTGTTAGTTGCCGTCGACGAACCAGCGCGGGTCCTCGAAGTATAGGTAAACGTCCTTATGCCCGATGCGGCAGTGATAGCGCATGCCTGTGCCGCCCGCCTTGAGGCTGGCGGCGCGGCGCACATCGGACACGGATGTGATGTCAAAGCGGCGGCCGTCCTCCCATATGACGCAGAGGGGGCGTATGCCGCCCTCCGTATCGAAAAGCGCCTCGACCGCTACATAGGTTTTCATTCTTCCAGTCCCATCACGTCGTCATCAAGCACGACGGCCACCAGCATAGAACCACGGCTTGCGCGCGGCTCGATGCGTACGCTTTCAGTGGAGAGGCGGGTTTTGGCGCCGTGCCGCTGCACAAGCGTGAATTCGTGCGGCGCAGTGACGTACATAACGGCGGCAAGCTGCGTGCCGTTGGCGCCGTTTTTCTTAAAATCAAAGGCCTTTACGCCCTTGCCGTTGCGGCCCTGCGGCTCAAAGTCGAACAGCAGGCTGCGCTTGCCAAAGCCCCTGTCGGTCACACAGAGGATCTCGCCGTCCTCCCCGACCTGCGAGGCAAAGAGCAGCGCGTCGCCCGTATCGAGCTTCATGCACTTGACGCCGCCGGACACACGACCCATGGCGGGCACTGATTCGCCGGCAAAGCGGATGCTCATGCCGCTTTTTGAGAGCAGGAGGATGCTTTCGCCGCGGTCGCGCTGTACGCCCAGCACTGTGTCTCCTTTTTTGAGCGTGACGGCCTGCGTGCGCTTGACGCGCAGCGCATAATCGGCGGAAGGCGTGCGCTTAACCATGCCCTGTTTGGTAAAGAACAGATAATCGTGCTCATCGCCGTCCGAGAAGGCCGCTATGACGCGCTCGTTCTTTTCAAATGGCAGCAGGGCGGCAAGATTTGCGGCCCTCGCGGTGGGCCGTGTTTCGGGAATATCGCCCGCCGAAATGCTGAGCACGGCGCCCTGATCGGTGAACAGACGGATCTGCCGGTTGCTCTGCGTTTCCATGATAAACTGCGGCTTATCCTCCGTAATCTGCGCGGCGGAAAACAGCCTTGTGGGACAGCGGCGCACCTTCAGCCCCTCGAGTATGGCCACGGTGACGTCCTCGACGACCGCGAGATCGTCTGCGTCGACCTTGATGTCGGCGTCAGCCTGAATGAGCTGCGTGCGGCGCGGCAGGGCAAGCTGCTTGCGGATATCCAGAAGCTCCTTTTTGATGAGCTGTATGAGCTTTCGCTCGGAGGCGAGTATGGCCCTGAGCTCCTCTATGAGCTTGACAACGCCCGCGTATTCCTCCTCAATAAGACGCAGCTCCATATTGGTGAGCCTTTGCAGCCTCAGATCCAGTATCGCCTGAGTCTGAACATCACTGAGCCCGAAACGCTGCATCAGCGCCGCTTTGGCCTCCTTGGGCGATTTCGAGGCGCGGATGATGCGGATAACTTCATCGAGATTGTCCACGGCAATCTTGAGACCGGAAAGGATGTGCTCGCGCTTCAGAGCGGTTTCCAGCTCGAACTTCGTACGGCGCGTCACAACGTCGCGCTGATGACGGATATAGTGCGCGATGAGCTGCTTTAGGCCCATCTGCTGCGGCTTGCCGCCCGCAATGGCGACCATGTTCACGCCGAAGGTACACTGGAGATCCGAATATTTGAACAGATATTGCAGAATCTTCTCGGGATCGGCGTCCTTCTTGACCTCGATGACGGCGCGCATGCCCTGACGGTCGCTTTCATCACGGATGTCCGCTATGCCGGAGAACAGCAGCTTTTTTTCCTGACTGACGGCCAATATCTTCTCAAGCGCGGCCGCCTTGTTGACCTGAAACGGGAATTCGGTCACCACGATATAGCTGCGCCCGTTCTTTTGCTCCTCAAAGTGCGTGCGCGCGCGCATGGTCAGCTTGCCGCGGCCCGTCTGATAGGCGCGCTCACGCGATGTGGATGCGGTGGTATTTCCGCTTCACCGGCGCGGGCATGATCTTCATGAGCTCCGGAAGCGTTATACGCGGGTTTTCCATTACCGCGATCACGGCGTCTATGGCTTCCGAGGGATTGTGCGGCGGTATGTTTGTCGCCAACCCCACGGCGATGCCGGTCGCACCGTTGACAAGCAGGTTGGGAAAGCGGCCCGGCAAAAGCTCCGGTTCCTGAAGCGTATCGTCAAAGTTCAGCATGAAGCTGACCGTGTCCTTGTCGATGTCCCTGAGAAGCTGCATGGCGGCGGGCGTCATACGGGCCTCGGTATAGCGCATAGCCGCGGCGGAATCGCCGTCGATGGAGCCAAAGTTGCCGTGACCGTCCACGAGTGGCACGCCCATGTTGTAGGGCTGCGCCATGCGCACCATGGCGTCGTATACCGAGGAATCGCCGTGCGGATGATATTTGCCGAGGCAGTCGCCGACGATGCGCGCGCTCTTGCGGTGCGGCTTGTCGGGCGTAAGACCCAGCTCGAGCATGGTAAAGAGTATGCGGCGCTGTACGGGCTTAAGACCGTCCTCAACCCGCGGCAGGGCGCGCTCGAGTATGACGTGCTCGGCGTAGGGCATGATGGACTCGTGCATGACCTCGTCCATGTTCTTTTGTATGATGGTTTCGAGCCGGAGCTGCTCCGGCGGCTGTTTTTTTGCCATGGCTCAGTTCCTCAGCTTTTCAAAGGTTTCGCTCTTGGGCTTGTTGAAGTCTGCGTTTTCAAATATGTATTCCTTGCGGGACTGCACCTTATCGCCCATGAGCACCGTGACGAGATGCTCTACATCCGCCGCATCCTCTATCTGCACGCGCACAAGCTGCCGGCCGTCGGGATTCATGGTGGTGTCCCAGAGCTGCTCCGGATTCATTTCGCCAAGGCCCTTGTAGCGTTGGATGGTATAGCCCTTGCCCACGGACTTGGTGGCCTCCCGCAGCTCGTCGTCATTATAGCAATAAAAGCGCTTTTCGCCCTTCTGCACGCGATAGAGCGGGGAAAGGCCGATATAGACATGCCCGTCCATGATGAGCGGCTTCATATAGCGATAG
>CAZCAV010000075.1:0-7629 GCA_964496795.1 uncultured Oscillospiraceae bacterium | reverse complement strand
CGGATATCCTCCTGTATGGCGTCCACATACTCGGTATCCTCCTTGGCGGGGTTGGTGTCGTCATAGCGCAGGTTGCATATGCCGCCGTACCGCTCGGCCATACCGAAGTCGATGCACAGCGCCTTGGCGTGACCGATGTGCAGATAGCCGTTGGGTTCGGGCGGAAAGCGCGTCTGTACGCGCGCCTCCCTTGTGCGCATGTCCTCTTCGATGAATTCTTCAATAAAATTCAGGGGTCGTTTTTCTTCTTCCATAGCTCCATCCTGTCTTTACATATCGCCGGAAGCGATGATCTCTTCCAGAAGCGCGTCGAGGGAGACCTCCTCCTCGGCGTCCGCGTCGGGCAGCAGCTCGGACACGCTCGGCACGCTCTCGGGCTCGTCCTCGGGCCGCCACTCCGGCTCCGGTTCCGGCTGCCACTCGGGCTCGGGCTCGGGCTCCGGCGCTGTCCCGGGCTCGGGCTCCGGCTCCTCGATATCGGCGGGACGGGGGCCGAGGTCTGCGATGATCTCCTCGATCAGCTCGGGCGGCGCGCCGGCGCCGTCGGGGATATCGCGGTTCTGAAGCTTGTAGATATTCTGCATCAGCGTTTTCGGGTCGCCCTCGGGATCGGGCAGCTCGTCCGCGCCCGACAGTTCGACCATGTTGGCGCCGCCGCCGATCTCGTTGAAGAGCTCGCCGGTATCGATGCGGCGTTCCTTGATAAAGGCGGCGCAGCGCGCGGCGGTGGCCTGCACCTCGGCCGCGCTGCGGTCGAGATCGGCGTTATAGGCCGTAAGCTTTTCTTCGTAGGCGCGCACGGTGCGCTCGGTATTGGCCAGCATGTGCGCCTTTTCTGCGCGCGCGTCAAAAAGCAGTCTGTCCGCCTGCGACTGGGCGGAGCCAAGCAGCGCGTCGGCCTGAGCTCTGGCGGAGGAGGCCAGCGTATCGGCCTGCGCTCTGGCGTCGGCGGTCAGCTGTTGGGCGCGGCGCTCGGCGTCGGCAATGCGGGATTTGGCGGTCTCGCTCGCCTGGCTCAAAGAATCCACAATGGCTTGCTCACGGGCCTTGTAGCCGTCGAGGAGCTGCTCGAGGGTCTCCATGCGCTGCTCGAGAAGGCCGATGCGCTCGGCGCGCTCCTCAAGGAGCTGCTTCATTTCCTTTCGTCTCATCATATCACTCAACCTCCAATTTCAACTGTTGCGTATCGGGCTTAAGGCCCATGTGCACATAGCCCGCGGGCAGCACGATGCGGCCGCGCGGCGTACGCGCAATGAATCCAAGCTGCAAGAGGAAGGGCTCGTATACGTCCTCGATCGTGCCCGCGTCCTCTCCGGTGGCGGCGGCGATGGTATCCAGACCTACGGGCCGGCCGCCGAATTTGACGATCATGGTCTCGAGCATGCGCCGATCCACCGCGTCGAGGCCCAGCTCGTCGATAGAGAGCATGTCGAGCCCGTCGCGCGCGGCCTGAAGATGGACGACGCCCTCGCCGCGCACCTGCGCGAAATCGCGCACGCGCCGAAGAAGCCGGTTGGCGATGCGCGGCGTACCGCGCGCGCGCGACGCGATCTCCGCGGCGCCCTCTGCGTCGATATCGATGCGCAGGATATCGGCGCTCCTGCGAATGATCTCCGAGAGGGATTCGGGATCGTAGAGCTCAAGCTGCTCCTTGATGCCGAAGCGGTCCCTTAGCGGAGAGGTCAGCATGCCCATGCGCGTGGTCGCGCCCACGAGCGTGAAGCGCGGCAGATCGAGGCGTATGCTGCGCGCCGAGGGGCCCTTGCCGATGATGATATCGAGCGCAAAATCCTCCATCGCGGGATACAGGATCTCCTCAACGTTGGCGTTGAGACGGTGGATCTCGTCGATAAACAGCACGTCGCACGGCGAAAGATTGGTCAAAAGCGCCGCAAGGTCGCCCGCGTGCGATATCGCCGGGCCGCTCGTGATGCGCAGGGACACGCCCATTTCGTTGGCGATAATGCCCGCGAGCGTGGTTTTTCCAAGGCCCGGCGGGCCATACAAAAGCGCGTGATCGAGCGGCTCGCCGCGGGTCCTGGCCGCTTCGATATAGATGCGCATATGATCCTTGACCGCGTGCTGGCCGATATACTCGTCCAGCCTGTGCGGCCGGAGGCTGTATTCGGTTTTAACGTCCTCCTCGCGCATCGAGGAGCTTATGAGCCTCTCTTCCATGCCCTCCCCTTATCGTGCCAGCGACTTGAGCGCGGCGGTGATGAGCGTTTCCACACTCGAATAATCCTGTACGCCCGTGACCGCGCGCGAGGCGGACAGGCCGTCGTAGCCAAGCGACACAAGCGCCGCAACAGCCTCGGCGCGCAGATTCCCGCCGTCGTCTGCGGCGGCGGAGGCGCCGATCATCTCCTCGGAGCGTACATGCTCCTTGAGCTCAAGCAGCACGCGCTGCGCGGTCTTTTTGCCCATGCCGGACACGCGGTCAAAGGCGGAAGCGTTGTCGGTGACGATGGCCGCCGCCACGTCCGCGGGCGTGAGCGTGGACAGCACGGACAGCGCCAGCTTCGGGCCCACGCGCGTAACGCCGAGCAAACGGCGGAACATGGCGCGCTCCTCCGTGTCGTAAAAGCCGTAGAGAGCCATGACGCCGTCGGCCAGGTGCAGGTGCGTAAAGAGTCTTTCCGTTTCGCCCGTCCTCAGCTTTTTGAGCGTCAGGGCGCTGCAAAACAGCTCGTAACCGACGCCCGCCGCCTCTATGACGGCGCGGTCAGAGCTCAGCTCGCTCACCGTGCCCCGAATATATGCGTACATACAGCGCTCCTTATCGTATTCTGAACTCTTCAGCCGCCGCGGGCAGCGTTCCGCTATGGCAGAGGGCTGCGGCGAGCGCGTCCGCCGCGTCGTCGGGACGGGGCGGAGCCGGAAGGTTTAAAAGCACGCGCACCATCTGCTGCACGGCTTTCTTATCGGCGTGCCCGTCTCCCGTGACGGCCAGCTTGATCTGCATGGGCGTGTACTCGTAAAGCGGAACGCCCGCCTGCTGACAGGCCAGCAAGGCTACGCCGCGGCCCGCGCCGACGGCAAGGGCGGTGGTCGTGTTGCGATAGAAGAACAGCTCCTCAAAAACGGCCTCGTCGGGAGAAAAACGCTCGAACAGCAGCCGTACGCCCTGATAGAGCCGCTCGAGCCGCGCGCCAAAGGGCTCGCCGGCCTGCGTTTCGATCACGCCGTAATCGACGGGACGTATCCGCGCGCCCTCCGCGTCTACAATGCCGTAGCCAAGTATGGCATAGCCGGGGTCCACGCCGAGTATTCGCATGGAGCAGCCTCTTTCCATAAAATATCATTATATTTTAGCATGAAAGCCGCCGCCTGTAAATGCTTAAAGCGCCGCCACAAGGCCGGGCAGCAGCGTTACCGGAGCGGAGAGCAGTACCCAGAGCAGCGAATAGCGTAGGCAGACCTGACCGTAAAGGTTGCAGGGAAGGCGGGAATAGTCCCAGACATGAAGCTCCAGCCGAAGGTTTACGATGCTTCCGGTGATGAATTCGACCGCCGTGATGATCAGCGCGCCCATCAGGCTCCTTGCGAGCGCGGACAGCGCCCCGAAATAGGAGAACACGCCGTAGAGCAGCACAAGCGAAACGCCGCCCGCGACAAACATGGAGATATGGCTGCGACCGCGCCAGAAGAGCTCCAGCGTTACATACAGTCCGCCGCCGGCAAAAAACAATATGGCATACAGCATGCGGATAGTATGCGCAGGATTCGTGTTTTCACGATGGGGGAACCAGCTCGGCCGTGCCGGAGATCTCGCAGACGCTGCGCGAAAGCCGCGAACCGTCTTCGAGCAGTTTTTCATAAACGCGGCTTTGAAGCCGTCCGCTCACGCGTACGAAATCGCCCGCGCAGAGCCCGGCGTTCTTGCGCGCGTTGGCGCCCCAGACGATCACGGGCAGATAATCCGCGCGGCCCACGGGGCGGTTGCAGGCGATGAACAGATCGGTGAGCACGCGGCCGCGCGGCGTCGTGCGCAATATCGGCGGTTTACAGACATAACCGCAAAGCTCGACCGCGTTTTCGTGCGCCGGAACGTCAAGGCCCGCCATACGCGAGAAGGCGGACAGGCACAGCCGCGCGCGGCCGTCCACGGCGTGCGTATAGGCCCGCACCTGTCCGCGCGCCCATAGCGGAGAGCCGCTCTCCGCGCCGGCCGGCAGCGCGCAGAGGGGCAGCACGAGCGGCAGCTCGTCATACACGCCGCTGAGACGCCGCACTCTGAGCGTCAGACGCCAGAATTCTTCGCCGCGGCAGCAATGGCTGAAGGCCGGCGCCTCTGAGACCTCGCCCGCAAGATACAGACGGTTGCAAGTTTCGTTCATGCCGTATCGTATGTGGCGAAACCCCGAAATAACACTATGGCTTTTCCCGCGCGCACCGGCAGGGTGCGGCGGACCCTTGGCCTCCGCAAGGACTTGCAATATGACACTTAAAACGGGTATAATAAAATTATAACACTTCGATGAATGGTGGGACTTGAGCAAAAAAGGAAAGGTGTCTGATGACGGAACAGCCGAGCGAACAAACATGGACAAGGCGGATTTCTTCTTCTCAAGGGAAAAAAATCCGTTTTAAAGAGCTCCTGAAATATCGATATCTGATTATATTGTTTGTTAAGCGTTCCTTTGTGGCGTATTATAAGCAAACCGTTCTCGGACCCGCCTGGGCCGTTATCCAACCGCTGCTGACCACGCTGGTCTTTACGGTTATTTTCGGGAATATCGCAAAGCTGCCGACTGACGGTGTACCGCCGTTTCTGTTTTATATGTGCGGCAATATTGCATGGACCTATTTTTCCACCTGCCTGACAAAAACGTCCTCGACCTTCATTACCAATGCGCATATTTTCAGCAAAGTATACTTTCCGCGCCTGATCATGCCGGTCGCCACCGTTATTGAACAAATGATATCCTTTTTTATACAGCTGTGCATGACGCTTGTGTTCATTTTGATATACGCCCTCAATCCGCTTTACAGCGTGCAGCCAAGCTGGGAAATTGTGCTGCTGCCGTTGCTGGTGCTTCAGATGGCGATGTTGGGCTTAGGCGTGGGAGTAATCATTTCGGCCATGACCATCAAGTATCGCGATCTGGCCATGTTGGTCACCTTCGGCGTACAGCTTTGGATGTACGCTTCGCCCGTGACATATGCGACCTCTCTGATTCCCGATAAGTGGATGATACTGTATATGCTCAATCCCATGTCCCCTGTGATTACTACGTTTCGGTATGCGCTTTTGGGTGTGGGTGCCTTTGAGTTGAGCTACTATCTTATAGGCTGGCTGATTACGCTGGCAATATTCTTCATCGGACTGAAGATGTTCGCGCGCGTGGAAAAAACCTTTATTGATACGGTCTGATCGGAGGCGCCTGTGTTAGCTGTACAAATCAATCAAGTTTCAAAGGAGTACCGTCTGGGCGCTATCGGCAGCACGACGCTTTTTAAGGATCTGCAAAGCCGTTGGGCAAGACTGCGAGGCAGAGAGGATCCGAATGTAAAAATTGGCGTGTCGGCCAAAAACTATGGCGAAAAGTTTCTGGCGTTGAACGACGTATCTTTCAGCATAGAACAGGGAGAGATTGTTGGCATTATCGGCGCAAACGGTGCGGGGAAATCGACGCTCCTAAAGCTTCTTGCCCAAGTCACGGCGCCGACAAGCGGAGAGATATTGCTCAATGGCAGAATTGCCAGCATGCTGGAGGTCGGTACAGGCTTCCATCCGGAAATGACCGGAAGAGAAAACGTTTATATGAACGGCGCGATACTGGGCATGACCAAGGAAGAGATTGCCGCTAAATTTGATAGCATAGTCGAGTTTTCCGGCCTGTCGCAATTCATTGACACGCCGGTCAAGCGCTATTCCAGCGGTATGTATGTCAAGCTGGCCTTTGCCGTTGCGGCGCATCTGGACAGTGAGATCATGATCATGGACGAGGTGTTGGCCGTAGGTGATATGCGCTTTCAACAAAAGTGCCTGAGCAAAATGGGCGACGTCTCCAATCGGGAGGGACGGACGGTGTTGTATGTCAGCCATAATATGAATACGATCAGGGCCCTGTGCCAGCGCTGCTTGGTGCTCGAGCAGGGCAGGCTTGTGTTCGACGGAGGCGTCAACGAGGCCATACAATGCTATCTTGGCAACCTTAAAACGGAAGAGCTATATGTTGATGTGTCGCAAGTACCGAGAGCGTCGAGATGCAGCTTAATGGTCAAGCTTCTCAGTACGGAGATATTGTACCGTGAAACCTCGGTAGTGGAATACACAGATAAACTATATGTCCGAATTCGTTGGTACGCACAGGAGCGGATGGAGCATCTAAAACTGCGGTTTTTTGTTATGACCGACAGAAATACGGTGCCTGTCGGAGTAGCGTTTGTGGGCGAGCACTGCTGTGACCGAGGAGAAAACGAAGCGTCAGTTTCCATTGATACGGCGTTTCTTGCGCTAGGGATATATTCCTTGACAGCGGTGTTTTATGAAGCGAATGATTTTGGTACGGAAGCTCGGCATGATCGCGTAGCCAATGCCATAAGCTTTGAAGTTGTCAATGGAAAGCGCAATGATCTGTTTTCCACTTGGGATGACGGCTGGGGAAAAGCGGTTTTTACGGACATGAGTACGTTTGTAGAGGATTCGAAAGCATAATTACGGGTGCATGACCTGCCGCTTATTGAGCGGTAGAGCGGCATACGACACGGCGCCTGTTTCGAAAACACACATTGTAATAGCCGCAGCAGGGAAAGCGCGTTTCATTTGAGCGCTCAAGAAGGACGAGACTATGAAATAGGAGAATACAGCGTGGAAAAAGATAAAAAAACCAATATCATGTTTCTTGTATCGTCTTTTGGCCGCGGCGGACAGGAGCGGGCGGCGCTGCGAACAGCGTCGTTGCTACAGGATGCTTATCATCCCATTTTCGTTCCTATGACGGCGCGTGAAGAGGAATACACCTCCACATTTGAAGTCCTGCATGTGGCTACATCGAGCAAAAAGGATCTGCACCCACGCTTTCGCTTTCGCGTATTTTAACTGTTATTCCGATATGGGAAGAGTTTCATACAGATTTTGAGCTGCAAACGGAAACGTCACATACAATACAGCTTTTCTTTTGGCAGCACGACAAACATCATAAATGTTCTGCTGTCGGCGGGAGAAAAGAAGATATTGTCCGTCCGATCCTATAAGGATGTGCTAATGAGCGGTCGGAAAAAGCGGCGCGTACAGTGGGCGTATAAGCGCGCTTTCCGAATTACCTGCGTTTCCGATGTGATCCGCATGGAGCTTCCTGAAGCGCTTCATTTGCCGGCCGACCGGTTTGTTACGCTCTATAATCCCTATGATCTGGAAGATATTCGAAGGAGCGCTGCGGATCCCTGCCAGATCGAGCGATATTTTCCAACGGTCGCGGTGTTCGGAAGGCTGGATCCGGTCAAAGGCCTGATTCCACTGCTTTATTGCATCCAGAGGGTCTGTCACGAGATTCCACATACGCGCTTTTTGTTTGTCGGCGGCGGGCGGCAGAGGGCGGAGCTTGAAGCGTTGTCCGAGCGACTTGGCGTTGCGAAAAATCTTGTGTTCTGCGGAAGTCAAGAAAACCCGTTTCCGTTTAT
>CAZCAV010000074.1:0-7906 GCA_964496795.1 uncultured Oscillospiraceae bacterium | reverse complement strand
GGCCATGCGCGTGCTCAAAAGCCGTCTGTACGAGCATTATCAGGCGGAACAGGATGAGGCGCTGGCTACCGAGCGCAGAAGCCAGGTGGGCTCCGGCGATCGCAGCGAGCGCATCCGAACCTATAATTTCCCGCAAAACCGTGTGACCGATCATCGCATCAATCTGACGCTCTACAAGCTCGAACAGTTTATGGATGGAGACATGGAGGAAATGATCGAGGCGCTGATCGTTGCGGAACGCGCCGCAAAGCTCTCGGGGGAAGCCGAATGAAGACGGAGCTGATCCAAACGTTAAGCCAGCCGGAGGCGGGAACGAAGCGCGGCGCGGAGATCATCCGCAGCGGCGGTCTGGTGGCCTTTCCGACGGAGACCGTGTACGGTCTGGGCGCAAACGGCTTGAGTCAGGATGCGGTGCTGCGCATATTTGAGGCCAAAGGCCGGCCGGCGGACAATCCGCTGATACTGCATGTCAGTAAAAAGAGCGACGTACGCGAGCTGTGGCGGCGCGTACCCATATTTGCGCGGCAGCTCATGGACAGCTTTTGGCCGGGGCCGCTCACGCTGATCGGTCTCCGCTCCGACTGCATACCGGACGCCGTGACGGCGGGGCTGGATACGGTAGCCCTGCGCATGCCGCTTGATAAAACGGCGCGCATGCTGATCGCAAGATCCGAGCGTCCCATCGCCGCGCCCAGCGCCAACAGGAGCGGCAGGCCGAGTCCTACGACAGCGGCGCATGTGCTGGCCGATATGGACGGGCGCGTCGAACTGATATTGGACGGCGGGCCATGCAAATACGGGGTGGAGTCGACGGTGCTCTCGCTGGTTGGAACGCCGACGCTGCTGCGCCCGGGCGCAATCACGCATGAAATGTTGGAGGCAGTCATGGGCCCCGTGGCCATTGCAGGCGCCGTGCTTTCTCCCATGAAGGAGGGGGAAACGGCCGCTTCTCCCGGCATGAAATACAGGCATTACGCTCCGAATGCCGAGGTGATCGCCGTTTGCGGCGCGCCGGAGGCCGCCGCACGCCGCATCAACCGCCTGTATCGCGAGGCGGAGATAGCGGAACGTATTTGCGAAATTGCCGCAACGGAGCAGACAAAAGGCTTTTACAAAGGTAAAAAATATGCTATAATTGGCGACAGGACGCAGCCGGAAACGCTCTGCGAAAACCTTTTCGCTTGTCTACGCGACATCGATCAGCGTGCGGAGCTAATATTGGCGGAGGGAATCCCGACAAACGACATGGGTCTGGCCTATATGAACCGCCTGCTGCGTGCCGCCGGCTTTCATGTGATAGAAGTATAAAACAAACGTGTATTGTTTGGGAGGCGTATATGAAACTGGCCATAGCCTGCGATCACGGCGGCTACATACTCAAGATGAAGCTGATTGCGCGGCTTCCTTCCAGTCATTATCAGATTCATGATTTCGGCTGTTTTTCCGTCGACAGCGTAGATTATCCCGATTTTGCCATTCCCGCGGCTGAATCCGTGGCTTCCGGAGAATGCGACAGGGGCCTTTTGATATGCACGACCGGCGTGGGCATGAGTATCTGCGCCAACAAGGTCAGGGGCGTTCGCTGTGCGCTTTGCACGAATGAGTACATGGCTGAAATGACGCGCCGACATAACGACGCCAATATGCTGGCGCTTGGCGCGAATATCATGGACGAAAATACGGCGCTCCAAATTTTGAACTGCTTTTTATCGACCGAATTCGAAGGCGGCCGCCACAGCCGCCGCATCGGTAAAATATCTGAATACGAACAAAATCATTGAGGAGGCGTTTCATGTCAAAGCTCGTGGTGATTGACCACCCCCTGGTACAGCACAAACTTTCGCTGCTGCGCGACAAGAATACGGGAACAAAGGCTTTCCGTGAACTGGTAACCGAACTGGCGATGCTGATGGCTTACGAAGTGACCCGCGATCTGGAACTGCACGAGGTGGAGGTGGAGACGCCGATCTGCACGGCCAAGGTTCAGATGCTGGCCAATGAAAAGCTGGGCGTCGTACCGATACTGCGCGCGGGCCTTGGTATGGCGGACGGTATGATGTCGCTGATACCCAACGCCAAAATGGGCCATATCGGTCTGTACCGCAATCCTGATACGCTGATGCCAACGGGCTACTACTGCAAGCTGCCCCCGGACGTCAGCGAACGCGATCTGATCATCGTGGATCCCATGCTGGCGACGGGGAACTCCGCTATCGAGGCCGTGCGCATTGTCAAGGAGGCCAACTGCCTCAGCGTGCGTCTCGTTTGTCTGATCGGCGCGCCCGAGGGCATCGCGGCCATGCAAAACGCCTATCCGGATGTGGATATTTACATCGGCCATGTGGATGATAAGCTGAACGATCACGGTTATATCGTGCCCGGTCTCGGCGACGCCGGAGACCGCTTGTTTGGAACTAAATAACGGAGGACGGTCATGAAGTCGATTATCGAGGAGATCGCCGCAGCCGAGCAAAAGGCGGATGAGATCCGGCAACAGGCTGCGTCTGAGGCGCGCGAGGCTGTCAGCTTTGCGCAGTCCGACGCCGAAGCCGCTCTGGCCGACGCTGACGCCGACGAGCGTAACATTACGCGCGAAGCGTTGCTTCAGGCCGAGCATGACGGCGACGCCGCGGCGCGGGAGATTCTAAACCGTATGGAGCGCGAGGCGGATACGCTCTGCGATAAAGCGCGTAAGCTTACGGGCGATGCGGCGGCATATTTGGTGAAAAGGGTTACGGAAGCGTCATGATTCTAGAAATGAAGCGCATAACGCTGATTGCGCACAAAACGGACGAGGCGGAGATTCTCAAAGCGCTGCAGGCTATCGACGCTGTGGAGGTATTGGACAGCTCCGACGGCCGCGCCGCAACGGAGGCGTTTGCCGGCGCGCAGGAGAAGGTGCAGAAGCTTGACTCCGCACTGTCGCTGATGAAGCCCTACGCTGCCAAGAAGAGCATGCTGAGTCCGGCTCCCGAGCAGTCGCTTCAGACTCTTAACAGCGAGCTGCCACAGGCGCTGAGCGCTGGAGACGCCATAGAAACCGATGCGCGTGCGCTGAGCCGCATCCATTCTGAAATCGAGAAGAACGATGCGCTTCTTGAGACCCTGCGGCCGTGGCTGAGCTTTCCGGCCGACATGCAGCGCTTCAACAGCGCCAGAAGCATACAGTATTTCCCGGGTATTTTATCGGAAGCTGATTTACCGCGTCTGGATGAAATTGCAGACAGCGCGGAATACGAATGTTTTTCAGGCGAGGCTATGCGTGCGACCCTGGTCGCTTGCCGAAGAGACGAAGCCAAATCCGTCTCCGCCTTTTTAAAGACGCTCGACTGGACGGACGTCGCGTTCCCAAAGCTCGACGGTACGCCTAGGGAGGCGTCCGAGCGTTTGACGGCGCAGAACGAGGAACTGATCAGCCGGCGTGAGGAATTGAAAAGCCGCATGGCAGAACAGACGGCAAAGAACGAGCAGCTTATCGGCGGCGGGTACGACGCGGCTGTGATCGACCGCGACCGCGCGGCGGCTGCTGACGAACTGGCGCTCACCAGCGCGACCTTCCGGCTGGAGGGCTGGGCGGCGGCGGACAGACTGGGCGAGATCGATGCTGCCGTACGCGGCGTGACCGAGGCCTTTTGCCTGAGCAGCCGCGATCCAGAGGAGGACGAGGTACCTCCCTCGGTCGTACGCAACAACAAATTCAGCACGCCCTTTGAGGCGGTGACAAATCTGTATTCGAGGCCCGATCCAAAGGGCATAGACGCCACGCCTTACATGGCGCCGTTTTATGTTCTGCTCTTTGGCCTGATGCTAAGCGATACCGGCTACGGCATTCTTCTGTCGCTGGGCTGCCTGTTATACCTCAAAATCAAAAAGCCCACCGGCGTTATGACCAACGGTATACTGCGCGTACTGTTTTGGGGCGGACTTTCCACGATCGTATGGGGCGTGCTGGTCGGCTCGTTCTTTGGTCTGGACTTCGATACGATATTCGGTACGAAGGATATGTTCCCGCTGCTTATCGATCCCATGTCCGATCCTATTACCATGCTGATATTGTGCTTCGGACTGGGACTGATCCACATACTGTTTGGCATGGCGCTCAAGATGAAAATGTCGTTTGAGCGCGGCGACTGGCAGACGGCGATATTCGACAATCTTTCCTGGATGTTCATTATCTTCGGTCTTTTGGGCCTTGTTTGGCAGCCGACCAAGGTCGCGGGCATGATACTGGCTGGCGTCGGCGCGCTCATGATACTGCTGTTTAAGGGCCGTGCTACCAGAAACCCGATTAAGCGCACGATCAGCGGACTTGGCGAGCTGTATCAGGTCACAAGCTTCCTGTCCGACGTGCTTTCCTATGCGCGTTTGTTTGCGCTCGGTATCGCCACGGGCGTCATTGCTTCGGTGTTTAACGACCTTTGCTCCATGCTGATGGGCTCTGAAAACATCATACTGCATATACTCGGCTTTATTGTGGCTTGCGCGCTGCTCATCGCGCTGCATCTGTTCAACCTTGCGATCAACACGCTCGGTGCCTTTGTACACTGCGCAAGGCTGCAATATGTCGAGTTTTACGGTAAATTCTATGAATTCGGCGGCCGGGAGTTCCGGCCTCTCGGATATAAAACCAAACATGTCCGCTTGACGGATAAAGCATCCTGATCGGATCGATCAAGAAGGAGGAAAACTATGGAAGTACAGTGGGGTACGGTATTTGCGGCGATCGGCGCTGCGCTGGCGGCGGGGCTTGCGGGCTCTGGCAGTGCGCTCGGCGTCGGTATTGCCGGCCAGTCGGCGGCAGGCGTCATTTCTGAGGATCCGGACCGGTTCGGTTCCTGCCTGCTTTTACAGCTTTTACCTGGTACGCAGGGCATTTACGGCCTACTGATCGCGTTTGTTATCGCCACTAAGGCCGGCCTGCTCGGCGGTGGCGCGTCGATCTCGGCGACCGCCGGCCTGAGCCTGTTGATGGCTTCGCTGCCCATTGCCATCGGCGGCCTGATCTCCGCGATTGCGCAGGGAAAGGTTGCCGCCAGCGGCATCAACATGGTCGGCAAAAAGCCTGAGGAACAGGGCAAGGCGATGCTGATGACGGTCATGGTCGAAACCTATGCGGTGTTCTCGCTGCTGATTTCGTTCCTGCTTGTCATTGCCGTTCAGGTTTGACCGGTTCCTTAGGGGGAGCTCAACATGACGAATGAGAACCTAAGCGGCACGGGCTTACTGGTGCAGCGCATACTGGATGACGCGAATCAAGATGCGCGCCTGTCGGCCGAGGAGGCTCGGCAGACGGTTGAAAAGCTGCGCGCCGACAACGAGGCGGCCGTAGCTCAGAAACGTGCCGAATATGAAAAAAGCCGTGCGTCCGCCATTCAGGGCGTGATCGACGGCTGCCGTACGCGCGCCTCCATAGAGGGGCGCAAGGCGACTCTCGGCCGCAAGCGCGAGATCATCGACGAGGTGTTTGAGCGCGCCTATCAGGCGCTTCTGGAGCTTGACGACGAAGCGCGCGGCGCGGTTTGCCGCCGCATGTTGCTTGCGGAGGCTGCGGAGGGCGAAACTGTGTTGCCGGCCGTCGCCGACCGCGGGGCCATTCAGGTCTGCATTGAAAAGGGTATTGTCAAAAACCTGCGGCTGGACGAGCATGACGCGCCCTATGCGGGCGGTTTCAGACTGGTGGGCGAGGGGTATGAAAAGGATTGCTCCTTTGCTTCGCTGATACGCGAGCTGCGGGATATGGAGGAAACGGCGGTCGCTGGGCTGCTGTTTCAATAGGTCGGAGGAACGGAATGTCACAGCAAAGCTACCTTTATGCAAGCGCGCGCATCAGCGTGCTTGAAAAAGGCTTATTGAGCGGGGATACCGTCAGAAAGATGGCCGAGGGCAGTCTGGAGGATGCGATGCGCACGCTTTTGGATGCGCATTACGGCGGAATTCCGGATGCGACGGCCGAGGATTGCGAGCGCATGATCGAGGCTGAGCGTCTCAGTACTGCTCGCGTCGTTGCCGAGGTGTCGCCTGAGCCACAGCTGACGGACCTGCTTATCATGACGGTGGACGTCCATAACCTCAAGGTGCTGCTTAAGAGCCGGCTGCTCGGTCAGAAGGATTCGGGCGCCTGTCTGGAGGGCGGTTTGTACAGCCTTGACAAGCTTTCGTCCTGCGTACGGAACGCGGATTATGCCGATCTTCCTGCGGAGATGGCAGAGGCGCTCAACGAATTGGAGCGCAAGCTCCGCAGCGACCCGCAGCCGCAGATCATATCTGCTTTAACGGATTATGGATACCTGGCCTACGCGCTCCGCGTCGCCGGCGAGGCTCGCGCGCCGCTTTCTCGGGACTTCTTTACGGCGCTTTGCGATTTTTCCAACGTGCTGACGTTTTTGCGCCTGAGGGCCATGGGCGCTGCGCGTGAGGATATGAAAGCTATGCTTCTGCCTGAGGGCGGCATCCGGCACGGTTCGCTGATAGACGCCTATGATCTTTCGGCCGATGCGTTGAGCCGCGCATTAACCGGGAGTCCCGCCAATGCCGCGATACAGAAGGGTCTGGCCGCTATGCTTGAGACCGGCAGCATCGGCATGCTGGAAAAGGAGCGGGACGATTACCTCTTATCGCTTGTGCGTACGCACAGACATGAGAACCAAACGATCTATCCGGTGGTGGGTTACTATTTGGCCCGCGACCGTGAGGCCAAGGCGGTTCGTCTGATACTGACCGCCAAGCGTAACGGCCTTGACGGGACCGTGATTGTAGAAAGGCTGCGTGAGTTGTATGGCTAAGATTGCCGTGATCGGCGACCATGATTCCGCGCTGCTGTTTCGTGCGGTGGGGCTGGATGTGTATTTTGAGGAGCAGGGGGAAAGCGCCAACCGCTGCCTGCACAAGCTGGCGCGCGAAGGCTATGCCGTTATATTCGTAACGGAGGAGCTATATACTGCCTGCCAGGAGACGATCAGCGAATACGCCGCCGCCGCCTATCCGGCGATCATTCCGATCCCCGGCAATAGGGAACCGCAGGGCATAGGCATGAAGGCCTTAAAGGAAAACGTCGAAAAAGCTGTCGGCGTCGATATACTATTCAACAACTAGGGAAGGAACGAACTATGCAAGGTACGATCACAAAGGTTTCCGGACCTCTTATTGTCGCAAGCGGCATGTCCGACGTACAGATGTATGACGTGGTGCGCGTTTCGGACAAGCACCTGATCGGCGAGGTCATTGAACTGCGCGGGGACAGGGCCTCCATCCAGGTTTATGAAGAAACTGTGGGGATCGGCCCCGGCGAGCCTGTGGAATCCACGGGCGCCCCGCTGTCGGCAGAGCTGGCGCCGGGCCTGATTGAGTCGATATTCGATGGTATACAGCGTCCGCTGAACGTGTTACGCGCGCAGGCGGGCGACCGCATTACCCGCGGTATCATCGTCAATTCGCTCGATCACGAAAAGCTTTGGGATTTCAAGCCCGTAGCCAAGCCGGGCGATGATCTGGTCGCCGGCGATATCTTGGGTACCGTGCAGGAATCCGAGGCTGTCGAGCACCGCGTTATGGTTCCGCCGAACCGTTCGGGAAAGCTCGTATGGATCTACAGCGGCCAGGCCAACATTGTACAGCCTATTGCCAGACTGGAAAAGGACGGCGAAAGCTTTGAGCTGCCGATGCTGCAAAAGTGGCCCGTACGCCGCGGGCGGCCCTATGCCAGAAAGCTGTCGCCAAGCGAGCCGATGATTACCGGCCAGCGCGTGATCGATACTCTGTTTCCGGTGGCCAAGGGCGGCGTAGCCGCCGTGCCCGGCCCCTTTGGCAGTGGCAAGACGGTCGTGCAGCATCAGCTTGCCAAATGGGCGGACGCGGATATCATCGTTTACGTCGGCTGTGGCGAGCGCGGCAATGAAATGACCGACGT
>CAZCAV010000073.1:0-8172 GCA_964496795.1 uncultured Oscillospiraceae bacterium | reverse complement strand
TCCTTTCCATTATAACGAATGCTTTTTTGTCCATCAATTCGGGAATAGGGGCAGAATTTCCCGCAATGCGTCACGCGGTGCGCGCCTTCCAGATGCCCGGCGAGAAGAGCACGAGCATGGGATAGATCTCAAGGCGGCCAAGCAGCATATTGAAGGCCAGCAGCAGCTTGGCGGCGTCGGGGAATATGGCGTAGCTGCCCGTCGGGCCGACGAGACTCAGCCCGGGCCCGATATTGTTGAAGCAGGCGAGCTCGGCTGTCAGATTCGTTGTAAAATCCTGTCCGCTCAGCGACAGCAGCAGCGTGGAGGCAAGCACGATCAGCATATAGATGCAGAAGTAGATCCGCACGCCCTGCAGCGTATCGGCGGCGACGGCCCTGTGATCCATGCGAACGACGGAAACCATGCGCGGATGGATCAGGCGGCGGATCTCCGCGCCGAAGGATTTGGCAAGGATAGCGAACCGCGACATTTTAAGTCCTCCGCCGGTGGAGCCCGCGCAGGCGCCCACGATCATCAGCAGCACCAGAATATGCTGTGAAAACTGCGGCCAGTGCGCCGCAAAATCCGCCGTAGCGTAGCCGGTGGTGGTCATGATGGAGCTGACCTGAAACAGCGCGTAGCGCAGGGATTCACCGAGGCCGTTGTAGAGATGCAGCGTGTTGAGCGCAATGAGCCCTATGGCGGCGGCGGCAAACAGGAGATACCAGTGCAGCTCCTCGTTTTTCAGCGCGGCGCGCACACGGCCGATCATAATCAGATAAAAGAGGTTGAAATTCATGCCGAACAGCAGCATGAATACGGACAGCACGATCTCAAGATACACGTTGTCATAGTACATAATGCCCGCGTTTTTAACGGAGAAGCCGCCGGTGCCGGCGGCGCCGAAGGCATGGCATATGGAATCAAACAGCGGCATGCCGCCAAACAGCAGCAGCACGATAAGCACCGCGGTCATCAGCGAATAGACGCCGTAGAGTATCTTGGCGGTTTCTCGCATGCGCGGCACCAGCTTGCCCACCGTCGGCCCCGGCACCTCCGCGCGCATCAGATGCAGCGAGCGGTTGTCTGCAAGCGGTACGATGGCCAGCACGAATACGAGCACGCCCATGCCGCCGATCCAATGGGTAAAGCTGCGCCAGAACAGTATGCAGTGCGGCAGCGCCTCCACATCTGAAATAACGGTCGCGCCGGTGGTGGTAAAGCCGGATACGATCTCAAACAGGCAGCTCCAGTATGTCAGCCCGCTTCCGCAGAGCCGGAGCGGCAGCGCCCCGATGAGGGAGAGCAGTATCCATGCGGCGGCGACGATGAAAAAGCCCTCGCGCGCGTAGATCGTGGTATCGGCGGGCTTCTTGCGAAACAGCACCGCGCCTGTGAGCGCGGAGACCGCCATAGAGGGCAGAAAGGCCGTGATCGCGGCCTCGCGGTAGATCAGCCCGCAGATCAGGGAGGGGAGCATCAGGAGCGCTTCCACCAAAAGCACGCGGCCCAGTATATAGACGATCATCCTTCGGTTCATAGATTACTCCAGTATGTCCGGCAGCGACCGGAGCTGAGGACCGGAGGTGACCACCAGAACGCCGTCTCCGGAAAGGATCCTGTCATGGCCGCCGGGAATGATGACGTGGCCGCCGCGGATAATGCAGGCCACCAGCACATGCGGCTTGATGGGGAGATCCATCAGCGGCGTATCAAGATAGGCGCCCGCCGCGTCCGCGCGGAACTCCAGCACCTCTACGCGGCTTCCGATGAGCTTATAGAGCGCGATAACGTTCGCCTCCTGACTGCCGGCGGACAGGGCGCGCACATAGCGCGATATCTGGTTGACGGTGATCGCCTTGGGGGAGATGATGGTCTCAAGCGCGGTATCGCGCAAAAGTGACACGAGATCGCTGTTATTGACCTTGGCGATGACCTTGCGCACATGGTTGCGCGAGGCGTAGAGCGCCGTAAGGATGTTGCCTTCATCGAGGCCTGTGAGCGCTACGAAGGCGTCCACCTTGTCCAGACCCTCCTCCATAAGCAGGTCATGGTTGGAAAGATCGCCCACCAGAATGACGGCGTGCGGCAGCAGCCGGCCAAGCTCCTCCGCGCGCGCGGGGTCGCGCTCGACGATCTTGACCTCCACGCCGTCGCGGTCCAGCACCTCGGCCAGATAATAAGCGATGCGTCCGCCGCCGATGAGCATGGCGGAGTGTGCGCGCGCGGTGGACAGGTTGAGCTTTTTAAAGGTGCGCATCATGTCCGTGGGCGAGCCGATGACGTACAGGATGTCGTCCGCGCGCGGCACGAAGGTGCCCGAGGGGATCAGAACGTCGCCGTCGCGCTCGACCGCGCAGATCAGCACCTTTACGCCGGTACGCTTGGGCAGGTCGCGCAGGGACGCGCCATCCAGCGGGCTGTCCGCGCGCACGCGGCAGGATACAAGCTCCGCCCGCCCGCCGGCAAAGAGCTCTACGCGGGTCGCCGAGGGGAAACGCAGTATACGCGATATCTCGCGCGCGGCGGCCTGCTCGGGATTGATGATCATGGATACGCCAAGGCTTTCGCGCAGGAAATCGGACAGCTCGAAGTATTCCGGATTGCGTACGCGCGCGATGGTATTCGGCGTGCCGAGCTTATGCGCCACAAGGCAGCACAGCATATTGGTCTCGTCCGAGGCCGTGGCGGCGATCAAAAGATCCGCCTTGGCTACGTCCGCCTCCGCCAGCGTGGCGTAGGCGACGCCGTTGCCGGTGCAGCCGATAACGTCGAGCGTATTGCAGGCCTGCGAAACGACCTGCTCGCTGCGGTCTACGACCGTGATACTGTGCCCTTCGGCGACCAGATGCGAAGCCAGAGCCATTCCGACCTTTCCGATGCCGATGATGACGATTTGCATGCCTTGCCTCCCAAACGCGCCGTTTTCCCACAGCGGCGCATACTGGCAGATTACCAGAAAATCAGAATAATAACAAGCTATTCCGCAGAACCCATGACCACCTTGACCGAAAACTCGGGCGCCACGCTCTTGACCAGCGGGTCGAGCAGCTCGCGCACGAGTATGAGCGCCCGCTCGTCCGCGGCGGTCAGCGCTTCGGGCGCGTCAAGCTTTTCGCGCATGGCCTCCTCGATGCCGGTCTCCAAAATGGTCATCTGTTCGGTGGTGAGCTTGATGTCGCCAAAGCCGAATATAGCCCGCTTTGTCTGGCCGGATTCGGTCCTGCTCACGTCAAAGCTGATATAGCTGAGCGCCGCGTGCGGAATGCTCACCGTGACGATCCTTGCGGCTTCATCGAGAGATATCTGCTGCGCGCCGACGTCGCTCAAGTTGACGGCATATACGCCCGTACCGTAGGAAACGAGGGTCTGCGTCTTTTCAAACAGCGCGATATTGGCCAGCGCCTGAGAGATCTCCGTGGTCACCTGCACGTCCTGCTCGAGCACCACCAGATCGCTCTTTTCGCGCGTTTCGCCGAGGATGGCCTCCTGAAACTGTATCTTGTTGTAGCCCATTTCCTCGTCGGGCAATAGCTCGGCGAAGGATGTGGGGATATCCACGTCGATGCGCAGGGAGTCGCTGATTTTTGGCGCGAGCAGCAACAGCAGCGCCAGTATGACGGCGGCGAGCGCCAGTACGATGATCAGCCGTATCCAAAGCCCGCGGCCGCGGCGTCTCCCGGGCTCCGGCCTTAAGCGCTTTTCGCGCCGGCTTTGCTCGGCCTCCGCGCGGAGTCTGTCGCGCTGCCCGGGTCCCGCTTCGGCGGCGGTCTGCATTCTTGCGAGCGCCTGATCGCGCCCGTCTGCTTCACGGCCCTTGTCCGGCGTCGTCGGTTCCATGGCGATCCCCCCTTTTTGTCATAGTATAGAGGCTTTTGGCGCCGCATGTCAATTTTGTGACGAATAAATCCGCAGTTGGCCTTGACAGAGCGCGCAAAGGGGATATAATGTACAAAACGGATTGTATGGTTGTATACAAGCATACAATAATTCGGCCGGAGGACGCAGACATGAGCAAAATCGTATTTGACGACCACAATCATCTTCTGAAGGAGAACTATTACGCCTATACGGTGCAGGACGTGCCTGAGGCCAACCTGTTCCCCGAGATATTCACGTTCGACGAGGTGCCGCGCGTGGCCTTTAACCAGCGCCTGGTGCCCATGAGCATGCCCGAGGACATATGGATCACGGACACCACCTTTCGGGACGGGCAGCAGTCGCGCGCGCCGTTTTCCGCGGCGCAGATATTGAAGATATTCGATTTTCTGCATGAGCTGGGCGGTCCGCACGGCCTGATCAGGCAGAGCGAGTTTTTCGTATATGCCGAGCAGGACCGCAAGGCCTTCGATCTTTGCCGCGCGCGCGGCTATAAGTATCCGGAGATCACCACCTGGATCCGCGCCACGGACGAGGATTTTGATCTGGTGCACGATCTGGGCGTGAGCGAGACGGGCATACTGGTCTCCTGCTCGGACTATCATATATTCAACAAGATGCACATGACGCGCGCGCAGGCCATGGATAAATATCTTTCAATCGTCAAGCGGGCGCTTGAGCGCGGGATCCATCCGCGCTGCCACTTTGAGGATATCACGCGTGCGGACTACTATGGCTTTGTGGTGCCGTTTGCCGACGCGCTGACGCGGCTCTCGGACGAGGCGGGCGCGCCGATCAAGATCCGCTGCTGCGATACGATGGGCCTTGGCGTGTCCTATCCGGGCGCCAGCCTGCCGCGCAGCGTGCCCGGCATCATATACGGTCTCAAGCAGTATGCCAACGTGCCGTCCTCCATGATCGAGTGGCACGGGCACAACGATTTTTACAAGGTGGTCACCAATGCCGCCACCGCCTGGCTCTATGGCGCGTCGTCGGTCAACTGCTCGCTGCTCGGCATAGGCGAGCGGACGGGCAACTGCCCGCTCGAGGCTATGGTCATGGAATACTGCCAGCTTCGGGGCCGCACGGACGGCATGCAGCTTGCGGTGCTGACGGAGATCGCAGAGTTTTTTGAAAAGGATATCGGCTATAAAATTCCGCCCCAGACGCCGTTCATGGGCTCCGATTTCTGTACGACGCGCGCAGGCATCCATGCCGACGGTCTGCTCAAGGACATGCGCATATACAGCATTTTCGATACCGAGGCGATACTCAACCGCACGCCCGAGGTGCTCGTGGACGCGCACAGCGGCGCGGCCGGCGTGGCTCACTGGCTGAATCATCATACCGACCGCAAGGCGGACAAGAAGGACGCGCTGGTGCTCAGCATGAAGGAGGCCGTCGACAAGCGCTTTGACGCGGGCCGCACGACGGCGCTCTCCAACGATGAGCTTATGGAGATCTATCAGGCCTGCAGTCTTGAAAATCCTCAGTAAAGAGTGGTAATATAGGCGCATGAAAGCGCTTATATTACAGGGCAGCATGCGCCGCGGGCAGAACACGGAGACGCTGACGGAGGCCTTTTCCGGCGAACTGAGACGGCACGGGGTCGAAACGGCCTGTTTTGCCGTATCGGAAATGAACGTAGCGCCCTGCCGCGGCTGCTATGCCTGTCAGCAGGTTTCGGGCGAATACGGCTGCGTCATTCATGACGACATGTACGCCATCGTCGGGCAGCTCATACGGAGCGATCTTATCGTGCTGGCCACGCCCATCTATTCCTGGTACTGTCCTGCGCCGCTGAAGGCTGTGCTCGACCGGCATTACGGGCTCAATAAATACTATGGCGCGGGCACGGGACGGCTTTGGAAGAGCGACGCGCGCATAGCGCTGCTTTTGACCTACGGCTATGAGCAGGACTATGCCACGCGGCCCTTTGTGACGGGCATTCAGAATCTTTGCAAGCATTCGCATATCGGTTATGCGGGGATGTACGGGGTACGGGACGAGGACGATCTGGCTTCGTTTACAGCGCCGGAGGCCCTGGAGGGCGCGTGCGCCTTTGCGCGCGGGCTGCTGGACGGTTGACGCGCGCCGTTCATTGCCTTATACTGAAGCACATAAAATATATAATATTGCCGAAAGGAATCTCATCATGGCTAAAAAAACCGAACCGACGGTCGCTTCCCTGCTTGGCGGCGATGCGCTCAAATCGCTCGCGAAGTCCTCGGGCGCCAGCTCAACGGACGTAAAGAAGGTGCTGACGGCGGCGCTGCCGGTGCTGCTCACCGGCATGCAGAATAACGCCGGAACCGACGAGGGGGCAGCCTCTCTGACCGCGGCGCTTGAGCAGCATGCCGGCGACGACGTCAGCGAGATCGGCACGGCGCTTGAAAAGGCCGACGCCGACGACGGCCAGAAGATACTGGAGCATCTGCTTGGCGACGAGAGCTCCGACGTGATCAAGGCGCTTTCAAAGCAGACGGGCGTGAGCAAGGCCAAATCCGGTTCCATATTGTCCATCGCGGCGCCGATATTGCTTTCGCTGCTGGGTCAGCAGACGCAGAGCTCCTCCTCCGGCGGTATAGGCGCGCTGCTTGGCAGCCTGCTCGGCTCATCCTCGTCGTCCTCAAGCGGCTCGCTGCTGGGCATGCTGCTTGGCGGTTCCTCCTCGTCCGCTTCGTCGCTTGGCGGCTCGCTGCTTAGCTCGCTCCTTGGCGCGGACGACGATAATTCCTCCTCCGGCGGCTCGCTGCTCGGCTCGCTCCTTGGCGCGGACGACGATGCTTCCTCCTCAAGCAGCTCCGGAGATTCTCTGGGCGGCGCTCTGCTTGGCTCGCTGCTGGGCGGCTCCGGCTCATCCTCCTCGTCGCTTGGCGGCGCTCTGCTTGGCTCGCTGCTGGGAGCAGACAGTTCAAAGAGCGCATCCTCCAAGAAAAAGACGTCTTCGACGAAAAAGAGATCCAGCTCAGCCAAAAAGCCGCCGGCGAAAAAGAAAAAATAACCGGTATATTACATAACGAGCAAAGGGCGTAAAGGGCGCATAAGGCATCAGCAGATCCCCGGCTTCAAGCGAAGCGGGGGATCTGTTTTTGCCCGGCATACGGCGAATGTAAAGATCAAACGAACGGGACATGCCCGCGCCGATACGGCCGCCCGGTGAGCGTTAGAAGCGTTTTTCGTAGCAAAACCAGCTTTGTCCGTAGAGCTGCGCCGTGCCAAGGTTCTCAAAACCGAACACGCGGTATGAGGCGAGCGCCTTCGGGTTGTCGGGGCTGACGAGAAAGTGTACGCCAAGGCAGCCGCGGCGGCGGAGCTCCTCCATGCCGAAGGAGAGCATCTGCCGCGCGATGCCGCGTCCCTGAAGCTCCCGTTTGACGCAAAGCCGCGCGAGCTCGCGGTATTCGCCGCGTTTGCCGGACCAGCAGGGCAGGGAATCGACTTCCTCATCCTGATCGATGGCGATGGTGGCGACGACGACGCCCGCTTCATCCCGCATAACATAGGCGTTGCCGGCGGCGATATCGCGCGCAAGCAGCGCGGGCGTGGGGTAATGCTCATCCCAGGTGCAGCCGGGCGTGCCGATCTGCGAGCGATACAGCACCATAACGGCGCCGGCGTCGGCGGCCGCGGCGGCTTCGATGACGGGAGCGGCGGGGCATTGAACGGTCATGATCGGTTCCTCCTTGATATGAAAAGGGACCGTTCCGGCGGAACAGCCCCTTTTTGCCGGTTTTAACTTGTCTCCGATTGCTTCACGCGCTGCGTGAATGAAAGGGGAAAAAGTTAGTGGTTTTTGTGGTTCTGGAAGCACTCGCTGCAATAGACGGGACGGTCGTTGCGGGGCACGAACGGAATCTTGGTGGGCGCTCCGCACTCAGCACAAACGGCGTCATACATCTCCCGCTCGGTATTGCGGGAGCTTTTACGGTTCTGACGGCAGGCCTTGCAGCGAACGGGCTCGTTCTGGAAGCCCTTTTCCGCATAAAACTCCTGCTCGCCGACCGTGAACACGAATTCCGCGCCACAATCCTTACATACCAGAGTCTTGTCTTCGAACATGATGTGATTTTCCCCTTTTCGGTACTGATATTATTTTTTCCGGCGTCCGGTGTTTCGGCTGACCTGGTTTTTGCCCCCACACCCGCCAACGGGAGGTTTTGCTACCGGGCGTTACGCCTCTCACTACTTCCCCTCTCGGCGTTTCCGCCGGTTGGACTTACAACTAGACCGCACCATGCTCACGGCACCTTGTCCGCTTACGTGGATCGTTTTGCCTGCGACTGGCATCGACTTTCAACCACAGACCCG
>CAZCAV010000072.1:0-8273 GCA_964496795.1 uncultured Oscillospiraceae bacterium | reverse complement strand
CGCTTCTATTATACCAAAAAAGCTAGACTATGCCTAGCTTTTTTGACAGACTGAAGCGCAGAGAGGAGCAAATGCTCCTCTCTGCGCTTAATACCGTATGCTTTCTCCCGCGAAGGCCCCCTAGGAGATCAGGTCGCCCTGATGGGCCACGAGCGTGGCGTCGAACACGCCGGGCACGCGCAGGAACTTATCCACAAAGTCGGTCTCGGTGTCGCGTATGCGCAGCTCGATGGTGAGCTCGATGCCGTCCCGCTGCACGGTCTTGGACTTGATATGCGCCTTGGGAAGCTGCTTGATCAGGCCCTTGAGCGGCTGGCTCGCGCGCTCGTCAAAGTGCAGGATGAGCAGGTAGGGCATGGTATTGTTGCCCTTGATGGCGGTGATGACGACCATCACCACGCCGATGATCAGCGCGCCGATAAGCCCCACGTCCGCAAAGCCCGCGCCGAGCGCAAGGCCCTCGCCCACGGCCCAGAAGAGGAACACAGTGTCGATGGGGTCCTTGATGGCGGTGCGGAAACGCACGATGGACAGCGCGCCGACCATGCCGAGGGAGAGCGTAAGGTTTGAGGAGATCAGCATGATCACAAGCGCGGACACCATGGTCAGAAGTATCAGGCTCAGGTTGAAGGAGCGCGAATAGACCACGCCCGAGAAGGTCTTTTTATAAATGAAATACAAAAACGCGCCTATGACCAGCGACAGAAGCAGCGTAATGACCACCTGCAGAGGGTTGAGCGTGCTTGAAAACAGCTCGCCGAGATTGAAGGCTGTCGCCACGGGATCGGCTGCGGCCAGAACGATGGGATACATTGGGTTTCCTCCTCTTTACTAGAACTCGTATTGGCGGCAGAACAGATATTTGCTCGCCGCCGTGCGCTGCGCGGCGCGCGCCTGCACGAGCGAGGCGACATAGGCCGGCAGATATTCGTTGAACTTGACCTCCAGGATCACGCAATGCCGCAGATCCCACACGGGATAGGTCACAAGCGCGGGGTTGAACAGCTCGGTGGCCCGAAGCGCGGTGCGGACGTTTTTGTCGAAGGTAACGCGCACGTCCTCCGCGGGAAAGGTATAGGGCTCGCGCGTATAATCGACGATCACCTTGGGCTTGAGCAGCCTTGTGCGGAATACGCCGTACATCTGGCGGGCAAAGGGCTCCTCTCGCTCGAGCAGGCAGCGCGGGTCGCCGGCGATGATCTGGTCGCACTCGCTCCGGCTCAGCGAAACGCTGTCCTTTTTGATGAACTGCCCGTCCTTATGCTTGCGCTCAAGCTTGATGGCCTCGTCGGATAGATTATATATGCGGATGCGATATTTGTCACGCATTTCAATGCCGCTCGATTTTTCCCAGACCGCGCTGTCGTAAGGGTCGTCAAAATAGAGCGAGCGGATGAAATACTCGCCGCCGTTCTTTGCGGCAAAGTAATCCTGCCGGAGCGTATGCCGAAGGCGCGTGGACATAAGCGTCATTTCGCCCTCGCTGATCACATATTTGAGTTCGTGCCGGTAGGGCTTGCCCGCCGGCTTTGCCGCCTGCGCCATAGTATCCTTTCCTAGAGGCTGGACTTTCGCCCGAAAATGGCGTTCATGTCGCTGTCCGAAAGCGAAAAGTAAGCCTGCACATATTTGAGGCAGTAGTTCTGATAATTGTTCGCGTAGGCGCGGATGTTATCGCAGTGCTGCTGCCAGCTCGTATAGCCGATGCTGTTCCAGAGGTCCACATCGTAGACCATTTCCTCCGCGATATAGCTCTGGCAGAGATCCACGCGCGCCACGATCTTCTCGGGCGTATAGACCTCGTTGAGCATGATCGCCAGCTTCTGGAGGAACAGCGCCCGAAAACTCGCGTTCTTGAGGAGCGCGCGGCTGAGCTTTGTGGAGGTGTTCTTGCCGGAGCCGTGACCCTCGGGATGGAAGTAGCGCGCAAAGAAATCCCGCCGGTAACCGGAGCTGTATTCGTCCGCGCTGTCGTCGTTGCGGTTCATGGCCCAACAGAAATCATAGTAAAGCCAACGCCATTTGTTGTCAAGCTCGGTGGAGCGCCAGTACTTGATATTGCCCGTGTCGGTATTGCCCACGGCGATCTCGGCCGCACAGTAGGCCGCATAGTTTTCCACGTCCATCAGGGAGCAGATGTAATCGTAATTCGCCTGTTGGCTCAGGTCGTGCTCGTCGGCCCATTTCACCATGTCGGTATAGTCTTTCCAGCCGTTGCCGGCGATCACGCACTTTTCATTGCCGTTGCCCATGAGGATGTCGATCGTATTCACATCGGCCACGCCGTAGTGCGCCGCAATGAAATACTTGGAGATCTTTTCGCGCAGGTTGTATACGCCCCAGTATTCGCCGTTGATATACACCACAAGCTGGCGGTAGGCCTGCACATAGATGTCCGACAGCGGGGAAAGGCCGAGATCGCCGTCCTCCAGAAGCGAGGTGACGACGATATCGCGGATGCGCGAATAGGTGGCGTCCTGCGCGCTCGCGCGCAGGATCACGGACTGGTAGCTGTCGATATCGCGGTTTTCAAAGAACGCATGGTCGAACATCGTGGGCCCGTAGCCGCTTCTGGCGATGAGCGAAAAGCCCTTCTGCTCCTTGCCGCGCGAAAACGCGCCGAAAATGCGGATCACGCCGTCGGAGGAATATTCCGAAGCGCCCGTGGCGTCGATGAGGTCAAAATGCACGGCCTTTTCCCAGCTCTGCCAGAAATTCGAGGAGGTGGCGTAGTCCGCGTTCATTCCCTCCTTGAGCACATAGGCGTTCTCGTCCTCGTCGGGCGCGACGCCCGCGACCTTGCTGCCCACCACATAGATGCCCGTTTGGGGGTCCCAAAGATTTTTCGGATCGGTCACCAGCGACATGACCGCGATATTATTATGCCGGTGGCTTTGTACGGTATTCTCGCCGGTATAAATGATGTAGCTGGCGGTGGCGATATCGCTGCCGAGCAGCGAGCCGGAGAACGAGCGCGCGCGGATCACCGCGGTCTTGGCGATCGTCAGCGGCCCCGTGTACTGCGCCGAGGCGGACGAGGGCTCGCTGCCGTCGGTGGTATAGGTCACGGTGCAGCCCGCGGGGACGTCGATGGACAGAGTCTGCGCGCCGTCATAGCAGCCCGACACGAGCGACAGCGCGGGCGTTGTGGCATAGCCGGCCACCCCGGCGCTGTTGGCTGCGTTGGGCGTAGGCGTTTCATAATACATAAGATCGGTCCCCGTGCGACCATAGCTTGTGTCCACATGCCCGCGGCCGATCTGAAGCTTATCGAGTATCTCCCCCTCGGGCGAAAACAGCAGCACGACCGCGCCGTCGCCGGAGAGCCGGAAGTTGGTCTCTAGATTATTTTTTTTTTGCGCGTCGGATACGTTCTTCCCCGTCGCAAGCACCGCCAGATATTCGCCTGCGTCCAGCGTAATATCCGGAAACACCCACTTGGCCGGATTCTTTGCGTTGTTGGAAAGCGCGTAGCCGGCAAGCGATATGGCATGATCGGTGCGGTTATGCACTTCGATCCAGTCCGGATAGCTGTCGTCGGGCTGCTTGAGGTAGGAATAGTTGGCGTTGAGCGCCTCGGAAAGTATGACGTCGCCCGTACCGTAGCTCAGGCCCGCCAGATAGGCGGACAGTCCGGCCTCGTTGTTCGTATAGCCGGGCGTCGGCTGTGCGCAGATCACAAAATCGCCCGTTCCGTCGGGCGAGCGCGCCCAGCTCACGTCCGTTTCGGCGCGCGTATAATCGTAGCTGTCGAGTATGCGGCCGGCGGGCGTGGAAAACACCACGCTCTCCTGATAGGCGGCCAGGCCAAAGGGCGCCTCGATCTCGGCCTGTCCGTCCGGCGTCTGGCGGCCGGTGCAGTAGATCAAAAGCACGCCGTAGGCCTCGATCGTCGTGCCCGCGGGCAGCGTATATTTCAGAGGCTGCGAGGTATTGTCCGATATGCCGTAGCCGGAAAGATCCACCGCCGCGCCCGTGGTATTGTAGAGCTCTATCCAGTCCGCATAGCTGCCGTCGGGCGCGACGACGGTGCTGGCGTTGCTCGGCATGAATTCGTTGATATAGACGCCCACGCTCTCGTCCGCCGTGGCCGTAAGCGTTTGAAGGTACGCGTCCGCGCCCGCGTCGGTGTTTTCGTAGCCGGGGCTTGGGCGCATCTCCTTCCACACGCTCGTGTCGGCGGCGTCGCGGCCGAGCGAATTGCCGCTCGTGACCGCCTTGAGCGTCACGCTGTCGATCACCGTGCCGCTGACCGTCGTCAGTATCACATCGTCCGACGCGGAGAGCTTGAAGGGCGCGTGCATATCGCCGTCCTCGGTGCTGCCGCTGCAGAACACGACCACATACCCGCCCGCCTCGATCGAGGTGTTGCTCGGGAAGGTCCACTTGGCCGCCGACAGCAGATCGTCCGACAGTCCGTAGCCGGATATATCGACGGCCTTGTCAGTGCGGTTATGGATCTCTATCCAGTCCGGAAAATTGCCCTGCCCGTCCGGCACGGCGCCCTTGTTGCTGGTCATGACTTCGTTGATCTCGACCGAGGCGGTGCTCACAGCGACCGTGCCTCCGCTCTTGGATAAATATATGATCAAAGCGACCGCCAGTACGGCGACCAGTAAAAATATCAGGAATTTGGTCGCGGCGGACGATCTTCTTCTTCTGCGTTTGGCCAAGCTGCATGCTCCTTTCCGTTATCGGCGAGTATTCTACCATAAGACGGCGCGTTTTCCTATGTTTCCGGCCGATTATTCACAAGAAGTTTCAATAAGCGCTCCCGCGTATTGTCCTTCGGCTGCGTCACGCAGTGCAGCCGGAGCCGCTCGAGCGCCTCGCCCACAGCCCTGCCCGCCGGTATGCCCGCCATCAGCGCATCCCCGCCCGAGACCGCCAGCTCGGAGACGGAAAACGGCGTGCCGTCCGTCTGCATCTGTTCAAGCAGCGCGCGCCAGCGCGTACATACATATCCCGTGTCATAGCCGCAGCCGCGCACGTCCGCCTCGCGCATGACGATCTCGTCCGCCGTGCCCTCGCGTCCCCAGGCGCAAAAGGCGGTTCGAAGCGTCGAGTCTCTGGCCGTGCCCTGAATATCGTACATGTGCCGCGCAATGATCCTCACGGCCCGCTCCGTCGTGGCCCTGTCGTACTTCAGCCGGAGCAGCATGGCGCGCGCCAGCTCCGCGCTCATACCGTCATGCTCATGGTAGTTCCCCGTTTGCGCCTTGCAGCGCGGTTTGGCCACGTCGTGCAACAGCCCCGCCAGCCTCAGCGGAAGCGCCGGCGGCGTCTCCGCGCAGACGCGGAAATAATGCTCGAGCGCCTCATAGCGGTGCACGTTCGGCCGCTGCGCGTGCCCCCGTCCCTCCGAAAGCTCCGGCCAGAATCCATCGAACAGACGAAGCGCGTCCATCCGGTGCAGCGTGTCCAACAGCCTGCTCCTGCCGTAGCGCGCGTCCGAAAGCAGGATCTTATCCAGCTCGGCGCGGATGCGCTCCGCCGAAATGTCGGAAAGCTTTCCCGCGTTCCGTCCGGCGGCCGCCAGCGTTTCCGGCTCGATCGCAAAGCCCAGCTCGCCCGAAAAGCGCACGAGCCGCAGCACCCGGAGCGCGTCGCTGCCCAGGATATCGTCCGGCCTTGGGCCCGTCGCGCGCATGAGGCCCGCGCTCAGATCGCGGAATCCGCCGGTCGGGTCAAGCAGTTCGCCCGTATTCAGGTCGGCGTAGAGCGCGTTGACCGTAAAATCGCGCCGAAACGCGTCCTCGGTGAGACTTTCGCCAAAGTCCACCCTCTCCGGCCGGTGCGCGCCGCCCGCGGCGTACGCGTCGCGCCTGAAGCAGGTATGCTCGACCTTCTCCCCGTCCGGCAGCAGCAGCGCCACTGTTCCAAAGCGCGCGCCCTGATCGAAGGCGCGGAAACCCGCGTCCGAAAACAGTCTTGCCGCTTCCTCCGGCCTCAGCCTTGAGCAGATATCGATATCCGAGAGCGGCAGCTCCAGAAGCGTGTTCCTGACCAGCCCGCCGACCGCATAGACCGCAACGCCCGCGCCTGAAAAGGCGCGGGCCAGGGGTCGAAGCTTTTCCGGGATCGGTATGAGCAACTGTCTGCGCCTCAGCTTTCGTACTTATAGAAGCCCTCGCCGGACGACTGGCCCAGCTTGCCTGCGTCGATATACGTTTTCAGCATCTTCTCCATGCCCTTGAAGTTATAGGGCGCGAGGAAGGAGGGGACCTTGACATACATCCTGACGATGTTGTAGGCCGTCGTGAGGCCCACCGTGTCCAGTATCCGGAACGGGCCCTTGGGCGCGCCGGTGCCGAGCGTCCAGGCCTTGTCGATGCTCTCCGGATCGGATACGCCGTTCACGAAAAGATCCATGCCTGAAAACAGGAAGGGCACGAGCATGGAGTTGAGCAGATAGCCCGATTTTTCCTTGCGTACGGGCAGCGCCACCATGCGGATCGACTCGGCAAAGGCGCTTACGGCTGCAAAGCTTTCCGGCGAGGTCATTTTCTGCGCCATGATCTCGGCGGTATTGTTTTTCCAGATGGAGTTGGCAAAGTGCAGCGAAAGGTACTTCTCCGGCCTGCCGGTGTATTTGGCAAACCTGGAGGGCAAAAGCGTGGAGGAGTTCGTAACAACGATCGTGTGCTCGGGCAGCAGCGGCGCCAGCGTCTTGTAAAAGGCGATCTTCTCGTCTGGATCCTCGGCCATGGACTCGATCACAAGATCGGCGTCCGCCACGGCCGTCTGCATATCCAGCTCGAGCCGGATGCCCGCATAGGCCGCTTCCACCTGCTTTAAGCAGGCGGCCTCGGCAAAGCTGTCGCTGTCCGCAATGCCTCTGGCCCATGCGGCCGGCGTCCGGCCCTCGGGCGTCGCCATAAGGCGAACGGTATCCTCATACACCTGTTTGAGATTGTCCAGCTTCGGCTGCGTACGGGTGATGCTGCCCTCGCTCCTGAGCCAGATCGTCACGTTACAGCCGCAGTAAGCCGCCTGAAACGCGATCTGACTGCCCAGTACGCCGCCGCCCGCGACCACGATGTTCTTCATTGCCATATTCTTCTATACCCTTTCATTCACGATATCGATCTATTCTTCCGGCTCTCCGTCCGGCTCCGCGTGCGGCGCGATGGCCACCGAGGCGATCCGCGTGCCCTCGTCCACGCGCATGATGCGCACGCCCTGCGTGTTGCGGCTGATGATGTTGATCTGGTCGAGCGGCGTGCGGATGATCGTTCCGTCGTCGCGGATGAGCATCAGATCCTCATCCTCGCCGGTCATTCTCAGGCAGCAGAGCAGGCCCGTCTTATCCGACAGCGCCATCGCCAGAACGCCCTTGCCTCCGCGCCGCTGCAGCGGATACTGCCCCTCGGGCGTCCGCTTGCCCATGCCAAGCTCCGTGACGGTGAGCACGTTGCCATCCGGCACGACCTTGACCATGTCCACCACCTCGTCGCCGTCGTCCAGATTCATCGAGCGCACGCCCGTGGCCGTGCGGCCCATGGGACGCACGTCGCTCTCCGCAAAGCGGATGCACTTGCCCTCGCGCGAGGCGATCAGGAATTCATCGCCGCCGTGCGAAAGTTCCACGGAGATCAGCTCGTCGCCCTCGCGCACGTTCAGCGCGATCAGGCCGCCCTTGCGGATGACCTTGAACTCGCGTATGGGCGTACGCTTGATCACGCCCTGCCGCGTGGCCATCACAAGGTAATCGTCGTCGCAGGCCTCGGTGACCGGGAACATCGCCGTGACCGTTTCGCCGCCCTGAAGCTGCAAAAGGTTCACGATCGGCAGGCCCTTGGCGCTGCGGCCGGCCTCCGGGATCGTGTAGCACTTGATGCGGAAGGCCCGTCCCATATTGGTGAAGAAGAATATCTGCGCGTGCGTGCTCGTCACAAACAGGCGCTCGACAAAATCCTCCTCGTGCGTGCCCTGACCCATAACGCCCCTGCCGCCGCGGTTCTGCGAGCGGTAGGTGTCGGGCGAGAGCCGCTTGATGTAGCCGAAGTGGGTCATGGTCACCGCCATGTCCTCCTCCTGAATGACGTCGTCAAGGTCGATATCGTCCGTCATCTGCGTGATCTCGGTGCGCCTTTCATCGCCATGCTTTTCCTTGATGGCCAGCGCCTCCTCCTTGATGATCGAAAGCAGCTTGCCCTCGTCGGCGAGCACGCCCTCAAGGTAGGCCACCCGCTCCTTGAGCTGGCGGTCCTCCTCAAGTATTTTATCGCGCTCAAGGCCCGTGAGCCGCTGGAGCCGCATATCCAGTATCG
>CAZCAV010000071.1:0-8377 GCA_964496795.1 uncultured Oscillospiraceae bacterium | reverse complement strand
AACATTGAGGTGGGCGAGAACGTCCGCGTGGTCTCCGGCCCGCTCGAAAACTTCATCGGCCGCGTCGAGACGCTCGACGTTGAGCGTCAGAAGGTCAAGCTGACGGTTTCCATGTTCGGACGAGAGACCCCCGTGGAACTGGACTTTGTTCAGATCCAAAAGCTATAAAATCCAGAGCTAGTATCCAGCATCTGACAAATATTCGTGGGAGGGGGAGGCACCCCGCGGTACCACGAGCCTAATACAACAGGAGGGAACTGCAATGGCAAAGAAGATCACAGGCTACATCAAGCTGCAAATCCCCGCGGCAAAGGCAACGCCCGCGCCGCCGGTCGGCCCCGCGCTCGGTCAGCACGGCGTAAACATCATGGGCTTCTGCAAGGAATTCAACGAGCGTACGCAGAAGCAGGCCGGTCTGATCATCCCCGTGGTCATTACGGTATTTCAGGACCACTCGTTCTCCTTTGTGACCAAGACGCCGCCCGCGGCCGTTTTGATCAAGAAGGCCGTCGGCCTCGAGACCGCGTCCGGCACGCCGAACAAGGTCAAGGTCGCGACGATCTCCAAGGCGCAGGTGCGCGAGATCGCGGAACTCAAGATGCCCGATCTGAACGCCGCCGACGTGGAAGCCGCCATGCGCATGGTGGAAGGCACAGCGCGTTCCATGGGCGTCAACGTGGGCGAGTAAGGAGGGGACGGACATGAAACACGGCAAGAAGTATATTGAAAGCAGGCAGAGCATCGAGTCCAGCAAGCAGTATGACGTGCGCGAGGGACTTGAACTGCTGCTCACCACGGCCAAGGCCAAGTTTGACGAGACCATAGAGGCCTCCATCCGTTTGGGCGTAGACCCCCGTCATGCCGATCAGCAGGTTCGCGGCGCGGTCGTGCTGCCGCACGGCACCGGTAAAACTGTGCGCGTTCTCGTTTTCGCCAAGGCGGACAAGGCGCGCGAAGCGCAGGAAGCCGGCGCGGACTATGTCGGCGACGAGGATCTCGTCAAGAAGATCCAGACCGAAAACTGGTTTGACTTCGACGTTTGCGTGGCGACCCCCGATATGATGGGCGTCGTCGGCCGCATCGGCCGCGTGCTCGGCCCGAAGGGCCTCATGCCGAACCCCAAGAGCGGCACGGTTACGATGGACGTCGCCAAGGCGATCTCCGATATCAAAGCCGGTAAGGTGGAGTATCGCGTGGATAAGACCTCCATCTGCCATTGCCCCATCGGCAAGGCCAGTTTCGGCGCGGATAAGCTCGAGGAGAATCTGACTACGCTCATGGACGCGATCGTCAAGGCCAAGCCGGCAGCGGCCAAGGGCACTTACCTCAGGAGCGTTGTGCTCTCAAGCACGATGGGCCCGGGCGTCAAATTCAACACTATGAAGTTCTAAGCCTCAGGGCTTGACTTAAGCGCGCGGTTGTGATACGATCATCCGCGTTAACGATCGCCATAGACAGCCGGCAGCGGGCAACCGCGTAAGTCCTGCCGAGGTGAACAAGCGCATGAACTTTGTTTTTGCATTGTGATCCTCCCGTCTTATGGCGGGAGGATTTGTATTTTGACCCGTGAGGGAGGTGAAAAAACAATATGGCAAACCAGAAAAACATCGAGATGAAGGCTCAGCAAGTAGCTGAGGTGGCTGAAAAAATCAAAAAAGCGTCCAGCGTCGTTGTATTCGATTACCGCGGACTGACCGTGGCCGAGGATACGGAGCTTCGCGGAGAAATGCGCAAGCAGGGCATCGAGTATGTTGTGCTCAAGAACCACATCGTCGGCCGTGCGCTTAAGCAGGCGGAGCTCGGCGAGGGCATGGATGATATGCTCAAGGGACCTTCCGCATTTGCGTTCGGTTTCGAGGACGCCGTTACGCCGGCCAAGGTTCTCAAGAACTACATCAAGAAGGTCAAGAAGTGCGAGATCAAGGGCGGTCTCGTGGAGGGTACGGTGACAAACGCCGCGGATATGGACGCGATCGCCGACCTGCCGAGCCGCGAGGTGCTCATCGCGCGTATGTTGGGCAGCATGCTCTCCCCGATCTCCGGACTGGCCATCGCGCTCGACCAGATCGCCAAAAAGCAAGCGGAAGCATAACCGCTGGCAGAACCACAGAACACAGCGGTTATAACCGCAGAAATTTATTTGGAGGATATTATGGATAAGGAAAAACTGATTGCCGATATCAAGGCAATGTCCGTACTGGAGCTGAGCGAGCTGGTAAAGGCTCTTGAAGAGGAGTTTGGCGTATCCGCCGCCGCGACCGCCGTGGCCGTCGCCGGCCCCGCCGCAGCCGTGGAAGAGGTCGAAGAGAAGACTGAGTTCGACGTGGTGCTCAAGGAAGTCGGCCCTGAGAAGATCAAGGTGATCAAGGTCGTTCGTGAGCTGACCGGCCTGGGCCTCAAGGAAGCCAAGGACGTCGTCGATAAGGCGCCGAGCACCGTCAAGGAGGCCGTCGCCAAGGAAGAGGCCGAGAAGATGGTCGCTTCATTCAAGGAAGTCGGCGCTACCGCCGAGCTCAAATAAATCGTCGTTTTTGCTGTTTCCATTCAGGCCCCGCGCCGCGTTTCTCGGCGCGGGGCTTTTGGCTGTCAAGCCGCGAATTGCGCCGCGATAATATCAATGCTATAATAAAACCAGTTTAGTGCTCAAGGTAAAGAAAGGCGAGGCAATGGAGAAGCAACACGAGTTCTATAAGAACACTGCCCCAAAAGCCGACGCTTTTTCGTTTGGAAATACGGTAGAGGATATGAACACATTAAAGGAAGCTCACAGTGAGCACTCTATGGCAATTTGCGGCGATTGTCTTGATGTATTGGGGAAAATCCGAAGCAATTCTGTCAATCTCATTTTTGCGGATGCGCCTTATAATATTGGTAAGAACTTTGGCAACAATGAGGATAAATGGGCGGATGCTTCCGTCTATTATGCCTGGTGCAGACAATGGATTGATGAGTGCATGCGCGTGCTCTCAGATAACGGTACGTTATATTTCATGACGTCGACACAGCATATGCCCTGTCTGGATGTATATGTATCGGAGAAGTATAATGTTCTTTGCCGCATTGTTTGGACGTATGATAGCTCTGGTGTCCAATCAAAGAGGATATATGGTTCATTGTATGAACCCATACTGATGATAAACAAATCCTGCAAGGCTTCCTATACTTTCAATTTTCTGGATATCATGGTCGAAGCAAAAACAGGAGCGACCCGCGGGCTTATTGATTATCGCAAGGACCCGCCTCAACCCTACAATACGGAGAAAGTGCCTGGAAACGCTTGGAACTTTAGCAGGGTTCGCTTTAAGATGGATGAATATGAAAACCATCCGACTCAAAAACCGGAGGCCCTGCTTGAGCGGATAATTAAAGCATCATCTAATGCTGGGGATATGGTGCTGGATCCCTTTTCCGGCTCTTTTACAACATCTGCAGTGGCCGTTAGATTGGGCAGAAATGCGATTGGCATTGATTTAAATGAAGAGTACTTTAAAATAGGAATCCGCAGGACTGGAATATCAGACACCTATAACGGGCGGCCGCTTGTAAAGGAGAAAATGAGGAAAACTTCCGCAAAATCAAAATATGTGAGGAATTGAGACATGAAGATTACGGAATGTTTTGTCAAGGAAATTCTCGAGCAAATGTATCCTAAGGACTTTCAAAGCATCTACGATTCGAGCCTGTTGTTGCAATACCTTGATAAAAAAAATGAAAGCTGTGCACGGTAATAGCAAGACGCGAAGGAGCCTTGCCAACATATATGCCATATACTCTATTTTGCACTATTATCAAAACGATTTTTTTAACCAGATCGAGGAATACAGGAATTTTGACGGCTATGATTATATGCGCTTGTTTAACTTTTATCGTAACCTGTATGGCGGCAGTAAACTACAGAACCATGCGCTTAACTCCCGTGTTAATGGGGAATTCAGAAACAAGCTCCCTTCTGCAACCAATGATTTAATCATCATAAACAATGGGAAGTATTTACTGCATGTAGATTATTTGTATGTTGAATCGTATGACATCAGTCTGGCTGCGGCAAGTATCATTGAAAAGTATATTTCGCTGCTCATAGAAAAAGATCATGCACTGATTCAGAATCTGCAAGAAATGCAGAAACTTGTAGATTATTCTGAAAAGAAAGAACGAATCAACGCTCTTTTGACAGAGGATGCGGAAGCAAGAGTTTTTGAGATCATCAGCTATGCTGTTCTGAAAAACCACTACAAGAGTAAGCAGGTGTATTTTGGATACTCTTTAGAAGCAATTCAGGCGGAGGAGCTACGCTTGTTTAAAACAGGCCGGACAAATGCCAATGACGGCGGAATTGATTTTGTAATGCGTCCGGTAGGGAGGTTTTTTCAAGTGACTGAAACAAATGCTTACGACAAATACCTTCTGGATATAGATAAGGTTATGCATTTCCCGCTTACCTTTGTTGTCAAAACATTATGCAGCAAGCAAGTCGTTTACGATGGACTTAGAGCGCATATTGACAAACGAGCCAACGGCATGCGCGTTATCAGTGAACGGTATGAGAACGCGATCGAAGAGATCATCACCATAAATGAACTGAAGAAATGGACCTGTGAGTTGAATCCATCAGATATCGACGCTCTTATACGAGATATTGACCTATATTACAGGTTGGAGATGAATATGGACGCAGACGACGGGGATGAATGATATTGCTTCCGCGTTTTCGGCGCGGGGCTTTTGGCATCCGCCCCATTTCCGGACGGCTTTTTACACCTGACTTATGAAAACCCGAAGTTTTTCCCCCACATGGCCAGTGAGTGTTTCTTTTTTGAAAACACAGGCCGCGACATCTTTTTAAAAGCGGGAGATTCTGCTACACTGACATCAGAAAAGAGTCGATTTATGAGGTGCGGCCGCTTTACAGCGGCGGACGCCTATGTTATCGTAAACATGATTCTTGGATACCAAGGGGGAAAGCCAATGCTGAAGATCCAGGATGCGAGCGTGTATGACGCTTTTGGCGCGGATGTGTTTTCCGACGAGGTGATGAAGGGGCGGCTCAGCAAATCCGCCTACGATTCTATCAGAAGAACCATCGAGGAGGGTACGCCGCTGGAATTCGATACGGCCGGCGAGGTCGCGCGCGCCATGATGGAATGGGCGATCGAGAAGGGCGCTTCGCATTATACGCATTGGTTTCAGCCTATGACGGGCGCCACGGCGGAAAAGCGGGATTCCTTTTTGGAGCACTCCGCGCTCAACCGCCAGCCGATACTGGACTTTTCCGCAAAAGCGCTGATCAAAGGCGAAGCGGACGGCTCATCCTTTCCCTCCGGCGGCATTCGCGCCACGTTTGAAGCGCGCGGATATACCACCTGGGACTGCACGAGCCCCGCTTTTATCAAGCATGACGTCAAGGGCGTGAGCTGTCTGTGCATTCCGACGGCTTTCTGCGCGTTCTCGGGCGAATCTCTGGATGAAAAGACGCCGCTTCTGCGCTCCATGGAAGCGGTGGGCCGTCAGGCGCTCCGCTTGCTGCACGCGCTTGGCGATCACGACGCCAAACGCGTTACGCCTACCGTCGGCGGCGAACAGGAATACTTCCTGATCGATCGGAACAGCTTTGTAAAGCGCAAGGATCTGGTCTATACGGGCCGTACGCTGTTCGGCGCGGCTCCGGCCAAGGGACAGGAGCTGGCGGATCAGTATTATGCCGCCACGCCCGAGCGCGTGATCGCATTTATGAACGAGCTCAACGAAACGCTGTGGCGCATGGGCGTGCCCTGCAAGACCGAGCATAACGAGGTGGCGCCCTCGCAGTATGAGCTCGCGCCGCTGTTTGAGTCCGCCAACGTTGCGGTCGATCACAATCAGATCATTATGGAGATGATGCGCCGCGTGGCGGAGCATCACGGCCTTTGCTGCCTGCTGCACGAAAAACCCTTCGATAACGTGAACGGCAGCGGCAAGCATAACAACTGGTCCTTGCTGACCGACGACGGGCGCAATCTGCTCAAGCCCGGCAAGGACGAGAAATCCAACCGTATTTTCCTGAGCTTTTTTATGGCGGTCATCGCCGCTGTCGACGAATATGCCGAGATGCTGCGCCTGTCCTGTGCGAGCATCGGAAACGAGCGCCGTCTGGGCGGACACGAAGCGCCTACGCCCGTGATCTCCGTATTCATTGGCGATGTGCTGCAATCCGAGCTTGCGCGGGTGGCCGCGGGAGACAGCGTGCAGGTGCACGAAAAAGAGCTTGTGAATATCGGCGTATCCACGATGGCCGGCGTGCGCAAGGACGATACTGACCGCAACCGCACCTCGCCCTTCGCTTTTACGGGCAATAAGTTTGAATTCCGCATGGTTGGCTCCTCGCAGTCTCTGGGATTTCCCAACACGGTGCTCAATACCATTGTCGCCGAGCAGCTTATGCGTATGGCCGACCGACTGGAGGCCGCAGACAGGCCGGAGGAGGCCTGGCAGCCGCTCATGGCGGAGCTGTATCTGACGCACAGCCGCGTGATATTCAACGGCAACAACTATGACGCGGCCTGGACGGCCGAGGCCGCCCAGAGGGGACTTCCCAATATCGACAATACCGTCGACGCCATCCGCGTCAGCGAACAGAGGCGCATTTGCGAGGTATTTTCGCGCCATAGTGTATTGACGGAGACCGAGATAGCCGCCCGCAGGGAGGTATCGCTCTCCACATACGCTGCCGCCGGCCGCATCGAGGCGGCGACTATGCTTAAGATCGCGCGCCAGACCATCATGCCGGCCGTGGCGCTCTATGCAAACAGCCTCACTGATACCGTATACAAGTGTCAGAGCAGCGGTATTTCCGCGCCGGCGCAGACGGCGATGCTGAGAGACCTGAACCGCAGGCTCAACGAATGCCGTCTGGCCGTGACGGGACTTGAAACGGCGATCAACCGCATGCCGGACAGTGCGGCGGCTTTGGACGCCGCCACATCCTACCGTGACAACGTTCTGCCGCGCATGCGCAAGCTGCGCGTCTTAGTGGATGCGCTGGAGTGCATTGTGGGCAAGCAGTTCTGGCCTCTGCCCTCGTACGGCGAAATGCTTTTTAAAATCGTTCCGTGACGTAAGGCGCGGGTTCCATAAAAAAGGGGGCGGAGCATATGATTACCATTGGCGTATGCGGCGCGAGCGGCAGCGGCAAGAGCACGCTGGCCAAGCGCATCAGGGATTCGCTGACCTGTTCGTGCCAGATCATCGGACAGGACGGCTATTACCGCAGCTTTCCGGAGCTGCCCTTTGAGATGCGTGCCAGACTGAATTTTGACGAGCCCTCCATATTCGATTTTGACGAAATGCTGGCTGATGTGCAGAAGCTGAGCCGCGGCGAGCCCATTACCACCAAGGGCTACGATTATACCAATCACATGCGCGCCGACAGCCCCGCGCTGATTCAACCGCCGGAGGTGCTGATACTCGAAGGCATCCACATGTTTTATGATAAGCGCCTCTGCGATATGATGGCGCTTAAGGTATATCTGCATGTGGATGTGGATATCTGCCTGCTTCGGCGTATCAAGCGCGATATCAAGGTGCGCGGCCGCACCATCGACAATATTGCAGAGCAGTATCTTGAGACCGTCAAGCCTATGTATGAGCGCTATGTTGCAAACTATATCAACGACGCGGACTTTGCCGTCATGCGCGGCGGAAAGAACCGTATGGCCATTGATGCGATATCGGCATATTTGACCACAAAGCTGCTTGCGGAGCGTTTTGAAGAGGACAAGGACGCCGGAGCGGAGCCGCCGCCTGCGGAAGATATGGATTTGATGGACTAGAGGAGGATCGATATGGAACAGCATCCCAACGCGCCGGCCGGGCCCGCCTGCCCGCCGCCTCAAGCGAACCCTGCCTGCCCGCCGCCGCCAAAGCCGCGCAGAGGCCGCGTAATCGCCTATTTTATCTGCATGATCCTGCTGAACGTGCTGCTTGGCTTCTATGCGCTCTATGCTCTTGGCCTGGTCATGCAGTTTGACTGGCATGCAGGCGCGGATACCGTATCCATCCTGCAGGTGGTGTGGATGGTGATACTGGCTTTCTCACCGCTGCTGCTGACGATCCTGCTGAACCGCGTATTGTACCGCGCATTTCGCGGCCGCCGCCGTTTCCCGCGCGGCACGGGTTTTCTGGCGCTGCTGGTGCTCGTCGTTGTGCAGTCGCTTGTCATCATGCTTACGCTCCGCTACGGGCTTGTCGAGGGCGCCACGGGCGTGGGCATGGGCGAGTATATCCGGTTCTTTTCTGAGATCACCGGCTGAGATCGCCCGTTTCAAATAAGTCCCGCCATAATGGCGGGCTCAGTCTGTCAAAGAACCCGATCCATTAAGCGCAGATCGGGTTCTTTGCGTAG
>CAZCAV010000070.1:0-9084 GCA_964496795.1 uncultured Oscillospiraceae bacterium | reverse complement strand
TACCCGGAGGGCCCACGAGCAGGACGCCCTTGGGGATGCGCGCGCCGAGCGCGCTGAAGCGCGACGGATCGCGCATGAATTCGACCACCTCGCGCAGCTCGTCCTTCTCCTCGTCGGCGCCGGCCACATCGGCAAAAGTCACCTGGTTTTTATCGCCAAGCTGGACCCGCGCGCGCGATTTTCCGAAATTTATCATCTGTTTGCCGCCGCCCTGCTGGCGCATCAGAAAATAATAGAAGATACCGAAAGCTCCGAATATCAGTATGTAGGGCAATATGATCGACCATATCGACTCCTCGGTGACGGCCGATTCGTACGAAAATGAATAATCCGCGCTCGAAACCTCGTCCACGCTCTGATAGCGATCCGGATGCGCCGCATATACGATCGCCGCCATATCCGCACGGAAAGTGGTCTCCGATGGAATAATGGCATAAAACTCGGCCTTTTTGGGCAGATCCTTCGTCTCGTACTCGCTGCCCGCGTACAGGCCGTATACCTCGCGGTAATTCACCTGTATAGCCTGAATGGTTTTACCCTCCGTATCGCCGGATTCTGTGCTCTCGACCAGCTTGAGAAAATCATTGTACTCAAGCTCGTCCGGTTCCTTGCCGGCAGGGTTGAGCCCCGATACCATCAGCACGATCGCGCCGATCAGCGCAATCCAGATGACCGCCGTTAATACCTTCTTGTTCAAATACTTTCCCTCCGTCTTGCGCCCCGTTTGAGGGCTCTGCTATTCGCCGTATACCGACGGCTTCAAAACGCCCACATAGGGCAGGTTCCTGTAAACTCCGGCATAATCCAGGCCGTAGCCGACCACAAACTTGTTGGGGATCACAAAGCCGCAGTAATCCGGCGTGATGCTGCACTCGCGCCGCTCGGGCTTATCCAGCAGGCAGCAGATGCGCATGGAGGCCGGATTGCGACTGGATAAAAGCTGCGTCAGATGCGTCAGCGTCAGGCCGCTGTCCATAATGTCCTCGGCGATAATCACATGCTTATCCATGATCGAGGTGTCGAGATCCTTGGTGATCCGCACGATGCCTGAGGTCTTTACCGTATTGCCATAGCTGGATATGCCCATAAACTCCATTTGCAGCGGAATCGTCATGGCGCGCGCCAGATCGGCAAAAAATACGCAGGCGCCCTTCAGGATGCAGACCAGGATCACGTCCCTGCCGCAGTCGGCATAGTCCGCCGAGATCTTCTCGCCAAGCTCAAGCACGCGCTGATGAATCTGCTCCTCGCCAAGCAGTATGGATTCGATATCATCCTGCATCCGTCCCATAGTCCTCTTCCTCCTCATAGCATATCTTCATCAGGCTTTCTGTGCCTGCGCCGACCCGCAAACGCTCGCTGACCATATAGCCGGCGACCCAAAGCACCTCCGTGCCGTCGCACAGCAGCGGCATATCGCGCCGCGCGCGCGGGCATTTGCGATCGGTCAGAAAATCTGAAAGCAGCCTTCCGCCCGGCGCTCCGAAGGGATGAAAGCGATCCCCGTCCCTGCGCGTGCGCAGCACGGCCCCCGCGGGAATCGCCGCCGCGTCAACGCAGGCGGTATAACCGTTTTCCGGCTTAAAAAACGCCTCCGTACGGACCGACCGTATCCGGCCGGCGGGCAGCGCCGTTTCGCCCCAGGCGACAAACGGCGTTTCAAAGCTCTGTGGCCGCGGCGGTTTTCCCAAAAGGATAGCCTCGTTCTCCGTCCATGCCGCCATGCCGTTTTTCAGCTCGATGCAGCTTCCGGTCTTCGCTGTCAGAAGCGCCTCTACGCGCCGGATATCCGCCTCGGAAAAATCGCCGTCCTGCAGCTCGCCGACGAGCCGCCTCAGCGTCCGCGCCCGCACAGGCTCCGAAAGCGCCGAAAGCCTGCCGCGGTCATAGCCCCGCGCAAGCCGCGCCTCCCGCAGCGCCTCTCCGGCCAGAGCGGAAAAATAGTCCTCGTCCGCCGCCATATGTCCGCCGAGCCTGATCAGCGCCTCCCGTACGCGCGGGTTAAAGCTCTCCATCAGGGGCAGCAGCTCATGTCTGACACGGTTTCTGGCCGCGTTGGGCTCGGCGTTGGTTTCATCGGTGCGATACGAAATACCGTTCTCAGCCAAATAGGCCTCGACGTCCCGTCGCCAGACGCCCAGAAGCGGACGCGCAATATCGCCGCAGCGGGGCCGCATGCCCGCAAGGCCCGTTCGCCCGCTGCCGCGCATAAGATGCAGCATGAGCGTTTCGGCCTGATCGTCTGCGTGATGCGCCACGGCGATGCAGTCTGCGCCGCATTCCCCCGCGCATCTGCGCAAAAAAGCATATCGAAGCACCCGCGCCGCCTGCTCAAGCGTCATGTCCCTCTCTCTGGAAAAAGCGGGCGCATCGGCGCGTCCAATGCGCAGCGGAACGTCCCAGCTCCGGCAAAGCGCCGCGCAAAACGCCGCGTCCTCCTCCGCGCTTTCAGCGCGGATGCCGTGAATCAGATGCGCGGCGTCCAACCCCGCGATCAGGCCCTCCGCACGGCAGCGGCATAAGCTGTGCAGCAGCGCCACCGAATCCGCGCCGCCCGACAATCCGACAAGCAGCCGGTCCGCCGGCCCGATCCCGCAGGCGGAAAGTCCCGCCGCATCAAGCAAACGCATGGTCATACTTCCCAAGATTGCACATAAGCCTATAATACCCGCATCAACAGAATTTGACAAGAGATTGCGCTCACTTTCTTGTGACGATAACTTTACAAAATTGTGGAATCTGGATTATACTGGCATATATTCTTTCTTACATACAACGTTTTTTTCAAAAAACGCGGGCGTGGAGGTTGCAATGCACGAGGGCCATCGCGAGCGGCTGCGCGCGGAATACCTGGAACATGACGGCGACGGCTTCCCAGATCACCGATTTCTGGAGCTGCTGCTCAGCTATGCGATTCCCCGCAAGGATACCAACGAGCTGGCGCACCGTCTTTTGATGCGCTTCGGCTCGCTCGAGGCGGTGCTTTACGCCGAGACCGCACAGCTCCTGTCCGTTGAGGGCGTAGGCGAAAACACAGCGATCTTTCTGAATATACAGGGCGAAACCGTACGGCGGCTCATGCTGCGCCGCCTGGAGGACGAACAGGGTCGCACGCTGCTGTCCACGCCGCTTTTGGCGGCGCGCTTCGCCATTGCGCGTCTGAGCCGGCGCGCCTACGAAAACGCCGAGCTCGTCTGTCTGAACGCCAAGCGTCGGGTCGAGCGCGTGGAACCGCTGCAACGGGGCGTGGTCGCGGAATTGCAGATCTATCCGCGCCATGTAGCGGAGATCGCGCTTCTGAGACGGGCGCACGGCGTCATGCTGCTGCACAACCACCCCTCCGGCAATCCCACGCCCTCTGCGGAGGACAGGATCGCCACCGAGGCCATACGCGCCGCGCTCGCGCCCGTGGACATCGCGCTTCTGGATCATATCGTCGTGGGCGAAAAATCGGCGTACAGCTTCGCCGCCGACGTCATTCTCGAATTTGACGGCGACAAGGCGCTCTCCATGTCCCTTGAGGAATACGAAACCAGCCTGATGGAACGCCGTGCCTCCGCAAAGAAAGTCATGGAAGCCTACTGATCCGCTATCGTCAGCGTCAGTCCGCCTTTCCCAAGCTTCTTCGCCTCGATCAATGCCAGTCTGGGCTTGTTTTTTACGCCGGTCAGCGTCATGCGTTTGGGCTCGAGCCGCGCTTTGCGCAGCGCCGATAAAATATCGGTCAGGCCCTCCACTGGCCAGCAAAGGAACAGCCTGCCTCCGTTTTTCAACAGCAAAAAGGCCGCCGTCAGGAAGATTGCGGGCGTATCCGCGTTCCCGTGGCGCGCCAGCGCGCGGCTCCTGTTCCGGCCCGCTTCCCCCAAACCAAAATAGGGCGGATTCATCACCGCCGCCGTAAATGCACCGTGACCGAAGAAAGCCGGCGCGCATTGCACGTCCATCTCATAAAAGGGGATCGTCTGGCCGTTCATTGCCGCAGAGCGCCGCGCTAGGCTCACAAGCCGCGCCTGCTTATCCACGCCGGTAAAGCCGGCGCCGGTTTTGCCCGCGCCGAGAATGCAGAGTATCCCGTTGCCGCAGCCAAGATCGACGGCCGTATCCGTGGGCCTGAGCCGCAGATAATTGGCCAGCAGCACCGCATCCTCCGTAAAGCAGGCGGTTTCATCGTCCTGTATGATATGCAGCCCCTGAAACTGCAGATCGTCTATGCGCTCCATAGGGCTATTGTAAGCTTTCCATTCTGAAAAAGAAAGGCTATAATACCTGTATGAAACGGCTGGATATCATCGTTATAGCGCTTGTCGCCGCGCTGTCCCTGCTGCCGCTGGCGTTTATAACGCGTCAAGCGAACGGGCGCGTGCGCGTCACGCAGCATAACGAAATCCTATACGAGGGCCCTCTCGGTACAGACGCCAGAGTTTGCGCCGAGGGCTGCATGGTCACGGTCGAGGGCGGCCGCGCCTTTGTCAGCGAGGCGGACTGCCCCGACGGCCTCTGCCTCAAATCCGGCTTTGCTACGTCTCTGCATCCGGTCGTCTGCCTGCCCAACGAGCTGGTCGTCGCCATCATCCCATCCGAGGAGGCGCTCGATGGCCTCACATATTGACGTAAAACGCCTCGCCGTCACGGCGCTTCTCGCGGCCATGGCCATGGCCGTGCAATACCTCGAAGGTCTGCTGCCGCCGCTGATACCTGTTTTGCCGGTGCGGCTGGGACTGGCCAATATTTTCGTGCTCTATGCGCTCATGAACGGACAAAGGGGCCCCGCACTCGCGATATCGCTCCTGAGAAGCCTCCTTGCGCCAATATTCACCGGCGCGGTTTCGGGGCTGTTGTACGCGCTGCCCGCATCCCTTCTGTCCTATGCCGGCATGCTGCTGCTTTTGCCGCTATATAGAAAGGAAAGGCTCGGCGCGGCCGGCCTTTCCGTGTTTGGCGCGTTTCTCTATAACGCAGCACAGCTTTTCGTGGGCCTGTTTACCGTCGGCCGCGGCATGCTGCTGTACTTTCCCTGGATGGGCCTGCTGTCCATTCCGGCAGGCCTCTGCACCGGACTCGCCGCCGCGCCGCTCCTTAAGCGCGTGCCGTGGAAATGAGGGCTAGTCCTCGGCCCGAATGAGGCTTTCAACGGCGTCCACGCAGTCAAGCTTGGAGATCTCCGCAAGCGCCTTACGCACATGGGATTCCAGCGCACAATGCGTCATGAAGGTGATCTGCGCGCGCCCGTCCCCGCGCTCGCCAAACTGCAAAACATCCTTGAGCGACACATCGTTATCGGCAAACACCCGCGTTACGGCCGCCATGGTGCCCGGCTGATCCGCTACCAGCAGTCTCAGACAATAGATGCAGGAAAAGTCGCGCACAAGCTCGACCTCCTCGCTCAGATCGCGTGCGTTGCGGAAGGTCATGTACGAATGCCGCCCGGCGGCATGGCAGGCGTACACGATATCCGAAACGACCGCGCTCGCCGTCGGAAAGCGTCCCGCGCCGCGGCCGTGCAGCATCACGTTATCCACCGCGCTTCCGGTGATCTGGATCGCGTTGAATACGCCGCGCACCGACGAAAGCGGATGCTCCATCGGCAGCATGGTCGGATGCACGCGTACCTCGATGCGATGCCCGTCCTTTTTTCCAATAGCCAGCAGCTTGATGCGGTAGCCAAGCCGTTTGGCGGTTTCAAAATCCGTTTTCCCCAGTTTGGAGATCCCCTCGCGATAGATCACGTCGATGGGCATATGCGCGTGAAAGGCCATGGACGCAAGGATCGAAAGCTTGTACATGGCGTCGTAGCCTTCCACGTCCGCCGTGGGATCGGCCTCCGCGTAGCCAAGCTGCTGCGCCTCCAAAAGCGCCTCCTCAAAGTTTGCGCCGGCTTCTGTCATGCGGGTAAGAATATAGTTGGTCGTGCCGTTGATAATACCCATGACCTTGGTGATATTGTTGGCCTGCATGGAGTCCGTGATCGTTCGAAGGATCGGTATGCCGCCGCCGACCGTCGCTTCCAGATAGAGTCCGGCGCCCGTCTCCTTGGCGGCCGCCTCAAACTCAAACCAGTGCTTGCTCATAACCTCCTTGTTGGCGGTCACAACCGTCTTGCCCGCCTTAAGCGCGGCCAAAATATAGCTGCGCGCAGGCTCCACGCCGCCCATACACTCCACCACGAGCGGTATCTGCGGATCGTCGAGCAGCTCGGCGGCCGAAGTCGTGAACAATTCGCGCGGCGCGGGGCAGCGCTGCAAAGCGCGTTCCACATCGCGCACAAAAATCCGGCGCACCTCTATATCCAGCCCCTCGCGATGCGCAATATCCTTCCCATTTTCCGTCAGCACGCTGTATACGCCCGTACCCACCGTGCCATAGCCCAAAAGCCCAATACCAATGCGTTCCATGTTCCTGTCCAGTCCCCCGCTTTTATTTATGGATCAGCGCCGCGCCGATGGCCGTAGCAAAGGCGGCGTTGTCCGGTATGATAAATTTGACCCGATGCAGCTTGGCCACCTCGTTCAAAATCGGCGGCGCAACGCTCCAGTCGGTGATGGTTCCTACGAGCACGATCTTACGCGTCAAATGCTTCTTGACCGCGAACGCGGCCATAACCCCTATGCTCTGAAATATCAGATTGCACAGACCGGCCGCCATATCCGCAGGCTCGGTGGTTTCGTTGATCTTCTGAAGATTGGCCACGGTACTCGTCTGCGTCAGATTGCTTATCGTGCCCTCGCAGACGTCCTGAAGCTGCAGGTCCACATTGTGCAGATCGCCCGCCGCAGCCATGCTCTGAAGCGCCTGCATATCGACCGTGCCGCAAAGCTGCGCGCCGAGTCCCTCCAGCATGCCGCCGCCTACGCCGCTGCCGCCCACATGCCACGCGCGAATCGGCGTGACCCGCACGAACGACGTGCCGGTGCCCACGCTGACCACAAGGCAGTTGCGGCTGCCCGACAGCCTGACCGCGCCGCGTGAGACCGACAGGAATTCGTCCACATGTGCGGCAGGCAGCCCGCAAATGCTGTCCGCCATATAGGAAGCGCCAACGCCGGTAAGCGCCACGCGTTTGACGCCCGCAACGCCGAAATCCTCAAGCGCGTTTTCAAGCGTCATGTCATCGGGCTTGAGCATGGTTTTCACTAAGCGGCCGTTCCTGAGCAGCGCCAGCTTCGTCGCCGACGCGCCCACGTCCACGCCAAGCACGGTTTCACGCGGCTGCAGGGCCGCGATGACCGAAGGCACGATAATGATGGCGGCTACAAGCTCGATCACGCCGTTGATGCCGATGAGCGTGGCGTAGATGGAGCCAAGCAGCGGCACGCCCGCGAGAACGGCCGAAAACAGCTTGAGCGCGGACAGTACCAAAACAGTGTTCGTCACCGTCGCCGCGGCGGCGGCGACAGAGGCCGACAGCAGCGGACGGCACTTGGCTTTCAGCATACCCTGATGGACAAGACCCGCCACCATACCGACCAGCATACGCGGCAGCACGGAAATCAGCGGATTCACAAAGGGCGCCCAAAGCGGATTGGTCAACGCGCGCAGCAGGCAGCTTACGCCCCATACCAGGCCCAGCACCAGTCCGTAACGCCAGCCGAGCATCACCGCGCCGACGGCCACGACAATATGCAGCGTTGTGATCTCTATGAGTCCGTAATTGATGTAGCCCGTATACGGCACGAAGGTCATAACGATAATAAGCGCAGAGAGTACGCTTGCGCGCACCAGACTTTTGGTGTCCGATCGTTTTCTCGCGGTTTCCATGCAACGTCCTCCTAAGTATTGAAGATCAAGCATCGTTAAATATTTATTATATATCCTTTGAACGCATAGCGCAATCGAATTTCCGCAAACTAATCCCTATGAAACACATTGGAGTCAAAAAGCTGTGCCGCTCATTTTCCCTGCCCGCTACGCTCGGCTTTCTGCTGCTGGCCTCGGCGCTGGTGCTGGGCTGTGTGCTGATCGTTGGCCGTATGCTGAGCCGTCCGCAGACCGCGGCGCCGGATGCGGCGTTCGGCGCCCAGCCGCAGGTGCAGCCCACAGCGGAGCTCAGCAGCGAGGCGGCGGCCATATTGGTGCCGGAGGATGGCCGTCTGCCCTCCTCCTCCCCCTCGTCAGCGCCCTCTCCCGCCGGCCCAGACACGCCGGCGCCCACCGCCGCGCCAACGCCCTCGCCCACGCCCATGTCCGCCGTCAGCATACCCGCCTTCTCGGAGGAACGCATGGACTTTATCCTGCTCGGCTTCGATGAAGCGCATCAGGCGGACGCGCTCTGCATCGTCAGTCTCAACGGGGATCGCTGCACCATTCTGTCGCTGCCGCGCAATACGCTCACGGCGGACGGCGCAACGCTGCAAGAGGCCTCTACACCCGCGCAGGCGTTTACCGGCATACGCAGCGTGTTTCCCGTGTATCTGAGACGCTATATCGAGCTGGACATGACCGGACTGGCCGATTGTATAGACGCTTTTGGCGGCGTTCGCCTTGAGGACGCATTGAAAAACGGCGATGAGGTCGCAGCGTATCTAGAGGCCGGCGGCTCCGATGAGCTTTTGCGTATCACACGCCAGCAGACGCTTCTGCATGCGCTGATCGTACAGCTCAGGGAACTCGGTCTTCTGCGGCTGCTGTCCGTCAAGCACACGCTGCAAAAGCATACCGACGGCAACCTCAGTGCCAGCCAGTATATCGACGTCTATCATGCGCTCCGGCGTTTGGATGCGGATGAAATACGTTTTCTCACGCTGCCGGTCGATTCCGTGATCCGTGGCGGCGAACGTCTGTATGAGGCAGACCGGCCGCTCTGCGAGGCGCTTGCGCGCGAGCTGGCACAGTGATCAAGGCGGGACGATTTCTCGCCGCTGTTTTATGAAAACTTGGAATCTGCATTGCAAACTGTCATTTTTTTCGTTGACACTTTTTTTCAGATACGCTATACTAATATTCGCGTCTGTGGGGGAGCATAGCTCAGCTGGGAGAGCACTTGCCTTACAAGCAAGGGGTCACAGGTTCGAGCCCTGTTGTTCCCACCAAATATTCGGCCCGGTAGTTCAGTTGGTTAGAATGCCAGCCTGTCACGCTGGAGGTCAG
>CAZCAV010000069.1:0-9629 GCA_964496795.1 uncultured Oscillospiraceae bacterium | reverse complement strand
TTCATGGCGCAGGCAAAAAGCGGTTTACCCGTCAAAAAACAGAGTTTTTTGACGGGTAAAGGAGAGGAACATATGCTCCTCTCCTTTTTTATGCTTTCTCTTTGCTTCCTTCTCTTTCACACAAAAGGGAAGGAAGGTCTATCTCCGCCGCGAGCGGCTGGCGATGGACAATAGCCTTAAGAAGCTGATCAGCGCGGCAAGGGCGGCAAGCACATAGGTGCAGGCGGCGGCGCGCAGGACTTTTTTGGCGGCGTCGGACTCGTCGTAGGAGATGTAGTTTCCCTCCTCGAGCATGCGCAGCGCGCGGCCGGAGGCGTTGAACTCGACCGGCAGGGTCACGAGCTGGAAAAGGAGCATCGCGCCAAAGAGTATCACGCCCGCCCAGGCCATCTGCGTCCAGCCGAGCATCACGCCGAGAATGACGATCCACGGCGCTGCCTGCGAGCCGATGGCGGCAACAGGCAGGATGGCGTTGCGAAGCCTGATGGGGCCGTAGCCCTCCTGATACTGCATGACATGGCCGATCTCGTGCGCGGCGACGGCCACGGCGGAGACGGAATTGCTGCCATACACCTGCGTGCTCAGGCCCACGACGCCCGTCTTTGGATTAAAATGATCGGTAAGCTGGCCCTCTACGGCCGCCAGCTGCACATTGCTGCCGTTTCTGCGCAACAGCTCCTGCGCGATCTGATCGGCGCTTTTCCCCGAGGAAACGGGCGCAGTGGAATATTGGCTGAATACCTTTTGCACGCGGCTCTGCGCCCATATGCTGATAACGAACACGACCAGCAGCGCAAGCAGGTACGGCATGTCCGTCGAACCGAAATACATACTGTCTCACCTCGTATGTACTATATCATGCCCACCCTGCCTTTTCTATGATTCTTCCAAAATATTCACGATTTGATCGCCCTCTGTTTCAAATGCCAGCACCCGCAGGCGCGTGAGCGCCTCACGCTGCGCCGCCACGCCGATGCGCCGCGGATCGGCCGGATGCTGCCGCATGTACGCAAAGTCTCCCAGAAAGCCGCGCGCCTCCGCCGCGGAAACGCCCAGACGGCGCGAAAGCAGCGCGCCCGCGTCGTCCTCGCGTCCGGCCATGATCGCCTCGAGCAGCCGGACGGCCGGCGGACAGGGGGCCGGCTCGCGCGTAAAAAAACCCGTCTCCGTCTTTTCCGGCATAAGTCTCCCGTCCTCCACCGTCCAACGCGTCCGCTGCTCGTAGCCACGCTGCGAATCAAGACGGATCAGGCTCACGAGCGCGCCGTCCTCGATCTCCGCGGTATCGGCCTCCACGCGGCCAAGAAGCGCAAAGCGCGCGTCGAGCGCCAGCGCCGCGCCGCTCTCGCCCTGCGCCGCGGCCAGCAGCGTTCTGCCGCTCACGGCCAGCGTTCCCTTCGTCGCCTCCTCGTGGAGCAGGTAGCCCGTTTCAACGCGGCCGCTCGTCTCGATTGAGAGCCAGAGGCCGTCCTCGTAATACAGCACTGCGAGCGCACCCTCAAACGCGCAGCGCGCCGCCACGAACGGGAAGCGCCTCTCGCGCGGCGCGGGCATCTCGCCGCAGCAAAGCAGTATCTCGTACAGTCCGCCTCCCCAGTCGAAGGCCGTCACGTCCGGCGGGCAGTCCGTCAGCCGCCCGCCGGCGAAGCGCAGGCGCCGCGTCACGCCATAGAAGCGCGGCGCCTCCGGCTGCAGGCCGATGTAGCAATCGCCGTCCGTCGGCAGCGCGGCCATCGCGGGCGTATCCCCAAGGATGCGCCCGTCCAGCGTTACGACGCCCGCGGCGTTCTCCGCGCCTATGATCGCTTTTACAGCCTGCATATTGCAGTCTATGAGTATCCCTTGATAAAAATGTGCGGCCTGTGCTATACTCTTTGAAACATATTTGAGGGATGAGGTTCAAAATGCTGAGACTTGCTGAGATACAGAGATCGCCCGAACGCTTCGCCGGCCCCATCGAGGTCTGCGGCTGGGCGCGCACCGTGCGCGAAGGAAAGACCCTCGGCTTTATCGAGCTGAGCGACGGAAGCTGCTTTAAGCCTGTGCAGATCGTCTATGAGCGCGACGAACGCGATCTCGGCGCCGGTCTGTCCACCGGCTGCGCGGTCACGGTCACGGGCGCGCTCGTGATAACGCCCGACGCGCCGCAGCCCTTTGAGATCCATGCGGACGCCATCGTGCTCGAGGGCGCCTGCCCCTCCGATTATCCGCTGCAAAAAAAGCGGCATTCGCTCGAGTATCTGCGCACGATACAGCATCTCAGGCCCCGCACCAACACCTTTCAGGCGACGTTCCGCGTGCGCTCGGTGCTTGCCGCCGCCATACATGAGTTCTTTCAGAGCCGCGGCTTCGTCTACGTCCATACGCCCCTGATCACCGGCTCCGACTGCGAGGGCGCGGGCGAAATGTTTCAGGTCACGACCCTCCCCGTCGCTGACGCGCCCAAGGCCCCCGACGGCAAGGCGGATTACAGCCAGGACTTTTTCCGGCAGCCCGCCAGTCTGACCGTGTCCGGACAGCTCTACGGCGAGGCCTTTGCGCTGGCCTTCCGCGATATCTACACCTTCGGGCCCACCTTCCGCGCCGAATACAGCTTTACCGCCAGACACGCCGCCGAATTCTGGATGATCGAGCCGGAGATGGCCTTCTGCGATCTCGCGGGCGATCTGGACGTCGCCGAGGCCATGATCAAATATATCGTAAACGCCGTGCTTGAGCGCTGCCCCGCGGAAATGGAGTTTTTCAACCAGTTCGTCGATACCGGCCTTCTGGCGCGGCTTGATAACGTGATCCGGAGCGATTTTGTGCGCCTTAGCTATACCGAGGCCGTGGAAAAGCTGATCGCCTCCGCAGAGAGCTTCCAGTATCCCGTGGAATGGGGTCTGGAGCTGCAGACCGAGCACGAGCGCTACCTTACCGAAAAGGTGTTCGGCCGCCCCGTATTCGTCACCGATTATCCCAAGGACGTCAAAGCCTTCTACATGCGCTTGAACGACGACGGCAAAACCGTCGCCGCCGCCGATCTGCTCGTGCCAGGCGTAGGCGAGATCATCGGCGGCAGCCAGCGCGAGGAGCGGCTCGACGTGCTCGAGCGCCGCATCGCCGAGCGCCAGATGGACATGAGCCAATACGGCTGGTACCTGGAGCTGCGTAAATACGGCGGCGTCAGACACGCGGGCTTCGGCCTGGGCTTCGAGCGCATTCTTATGTACATCACCGGCATGGCCAACATCCGCGACGTGCTGCCCTTCCCCAGAACCGCCGGCAGCATGGAGATGTAGGCGGAACCGTCTTCCTTCTTTTTCAAGAGAAAAAGAAAGAAGCAAAGAAAAAGCTGAACAGTATTAAACGGAGAGGGGCGTGCGCTCCTCCTCCGCATATATCGGCAGGCTTTCTCCTCCGGTCACGCGTACGCTTCCGTGCGGAGCCTATACAGCACATATGCGTCATTGCGGTATCGCTCGGTATACTTTTCCGCGACGACCGGGTCCAGAAAATCAGGCGCGTTGTCCACAGGCCTGACCAGCCATTTTGGCGGCGCGCCGTCAAAGGCCTGCATCAGCTCCTGCTCAAAGGCCGGATCCGATCCGAACCACACATTCTGATAATCGCAAATCCGCATGCAGGGAAACACATCCGCGACGCAATACCAGCGCGACCAGAGCGCCGTTAAGCCAAAGGCATAGATGCTGTCGTGTTCCTCCCGGGGGATCCGTTCGACGATGTCGGTTATTTGGGCGTCGGCATTCAGCGCCGATTGTCGGCCCGTTATGGCGTCAGCCGAATAATTCAGCACGGTCATGAACGGCTGAAGCTGCGTCGCCATCACGACAAGGATCGTAAGCGCCGCCACCCGGATGCGGCGCTTTGCTGCGCGCATGCCGTTTAGCTGCCGATCTCCTGCTGCCGCAGCAATTTGAAGCGAAAGCAGCCACATGCCATAAACGACCACGGGCAGGGCGAGCATCATATAGTGCAGGTAGCCTCTTCCGAGATACGCGGCGGCTAAAAGCGTGAAGAAGCCGGTTATGGAAAGCAGCCAGTGTTTTATATCGCGCACGCGGCCAATGATGCAGACCAGCGCCGGAATGAGCGCGGGAAGGAACAATCCGTTGGTTATGAAGCGGCTGATAAATGTGACCGTTTTCGCCGCGGGCAATCCGGACTTCGTATATAGAAAGCCGGAGCCGAACACCGCATCCAGCATTACGCCGAAAAGTCCCTTGGCGGCAAAGAAAGCGCATACCGGAAGGGCGGCGGCCAGGCTGCCCGCCAGAAAGCATGCCGCATTGATGAAGAGGTTCTTATACTCGCGGTTCATCAGCAGCAGTATGCTTATGGTCAGGATCACCGCCCCGATAAACGCCGCGTTCGTGATGCGCAAAAAAGCTAAAATGCCGAAGAACAGTCCATACAGCGCAGCCTGCATTGGCTCATGCGCATACGCGCCCGTCTTTTCAGCGTGTTGAAAATAGGACAGGCAAAGATAGAGCGACGCCACGAGGAAGGGCAGCGAATACTCCTCCGTCAGATTGCCGCCGTTGAGCGTACAGGCCGCAACAAACGCGCAGGGTATCAGCAAAAGCAGCCTTAGACCAAAGCGGCGCCTGCCAAGGCAGAGCTGAAAGCATTTGTCCGCGAAAACCATCGTAAGGCTCAGGCTGATCGTCTGCATAACGAAGCAGCCGCCGCGGCCGTAGCACAGTAACTGTCCCACATACTCTATGAGAAACAGGTACGGCCCCTTCATATCAAAAAAATCGCGATAGGGCAGCAGGCCGTGCGTCATGCCGCGCCCAACAAGCTGAAAAAACGCGCTGTCCGAGCCATAGGCCGCCGTCAGCGGACTGGTGTTATATGAAAATACCAACAAAAACAGGATTGCCAGCAAGCTCAGCGCAAGGTATTGCAGCAGCGTCCCATACACGCCTTTTTTCATATCGGTCAGTCTTTCCTTTCTCTTCCTTTCCTTTTCAGACGAAAGGAAGCTCCCGCCTTATTTCAGTTCGTTTTCGATCCGTTCGTCCATGTCCCTCAAAAGGCGTTCAAGCTGTGCGTCGGCCTCGGAGCGGCTCGCATTGCCGGCGCTGACATAGAGCTTGAGCTTGGGCTCGGTGCCGCTCGGGCGCACGATGATCCAGGCGCCGGACGAGAGGCAAAAGCGCAGCATGTCCGCCGACGGCAGCTCCAGCGGCTCCGCAGGCCCGTCTGCTGTCCTGGCGCTGCGGGCCTTGTAATCCTCAAAGCGCACGACGTCTTCACCGCCGATGCGCGCAGGCGGCGCGGTTCTCAACGTCTCCATGCAGGCGGCGATGCGCTCGAGCCCCGTCTTGCCGGAGAGCGTATAGGACCTGGCCTTCTCGCGATAGTAGCCGTATTTCTGATAGACGCCTTCCAGCATATCGTAGAGCGTCATACCGCGGTTCTGGCAGACCACGCAGGTCTCTGCCACAAGCAGCGCTGCGAGTATGGCGTCCTTATCGCGTGAAAAGCCGCCCGCAAGGAAGCCGAAGCTTTCCTCAAAGCCGAACAGAAAGCTCTTTTCGCCGCTCTTTTGCCAGGCGTCGATCTTCTCCGAAATGAAGCGGAAGCCCGTCATGACGTTGACGAGCGTCACGCCGTAGGCACTGCAGATCGCGTCCGCAAGCGGCGTGGAAACGATGGATTTGACCACCGCGCCGTTTTCGGGCAGCTGCCGCTTTTCTGACAGCGACGAGAGAATATGCTCCAGGAGCAGGCAGCCGATCTGATTGCCGCTGAGCAGCGCCCAGTCGCCCGCGCCGGCTTTCACGGCCACGCCCAGCCGGTCCGCGTCGGGATCGGTCGCCAGGCAGACCGTGGCGCCGTTCTTCTCCGCACAGGCGATCGCCAGCTTGAACGCGTCGGGGTCCTCTGGATTCGGCGCGGCAAGACCCGGAAACTCTCCGTTCGGCTCCGCCTGCTCGTTCACCAGCGTCACGCTCGTCAGGCCCGCGCGCAAAAGCAGCGCCGTTACCGGCACGCGGCCCGTCCCGAAGAGCGGCGTATACACGAGCCGGAGACGGGCGCCCGTGTGCAGAACGGCCTCGCGCCGGAGCATCACGCTCTCGCTGGCCGCGTAGTAGGCCTCGTCCTCCTTTTCGCCGACAGGCACGATGAGCGGGCTCTCATAATCTGCGCGCGCCTCAAACATGCCCACGCGGTCGATGCAGGCAAGTATCTCGTCCGCCTGTGCGGGCGTGACCTGTCCGCCGTGCTCCCAGTATACCTTGTAGCCATTATACTCCTTGGGGTTATGCGAGGCCGTAACGACCACGCCCGCGATGCAGCCGAGCTGTCTCAGCGTAAACGAAAGCTGCGGTACGGCGTGCAGCGTGGAAAACAGATAGGCGCGAATGCCGTTATGCGCGAGCACCGCGGCGGTCTCCCGCGCGAATTCCTTGGAGCAGCGGCGGGAATCGTAGGCGATGCACACGCCGCGTCCGGCGGCGTCCTCCCGCTGGCAAAGCCAGTCGGCAAGGCCCTGCGTAGCGCGCCTTACAACATAGACGTTCATGCGGTTGGTGCCCGCGCCGATCAGGCCGCGGAGGCCCGCCGTACCGAAGCTGAGCTCCCGATAGAAGCGATCCTCCGTCTCGGCGGGATTGTTCGCTATGGCCGCAAGCTCCGCGCGCGTATCCGCATCCAGCGACGGTTCCGAAAGCCATTCCTCATAATTGCTTCGATAGTCCATATAAGCCTCCCTGTCTATAACAATTTATTATACGTCAGCATGGCGCAAGATTGCAACCGCCGCCCGATTGTGGTATCCTGTTTTGCATGGAAAGCGCCTCCCTGCCAAAGAAACGAAAGAAATTTTATCAGTCCGACTTCCTCACGCGGCCGGCCCTGCGGCTCGCGGCGCTGCTGTTTCTTGTGTTTCAGGCCGTCAAGCTCGTCCGCCTGTTCAGCGACGCGATCTCATACAAAAAGATCAATCAGGTCACGCCCGAGGATTTTACCATGGCCGCCGTGACCGGCGCGATACTCATGATCGGGCTGGCGGCGTGGATCTTTGTGATCCTGACGCGTCAGCACAAGGGCCTGTGCCAGATCCGCCGCGGAAACCGTTTTCTGCTGCTCGATCTGCTGCTGGCCGTCTATGGCTTCGTGCGTGTGATCGCGCAGGTCGTACTGTTCTTCCAGAATTTTGAGATACTGTTCCTCTCCGACGTGCTCGCCATCGCCGGCGGTCTGATCGCCCCGCCGCTGATCCTGTTCCTGGCCGACCGGCAGCGCATCCCGCCGGGCGACCTGCTTCTGATGATACTGGGCGCGGGCACGATGGGGCTTTCGCTCTTAAGCTTTATCATGGTGGCCATATCCATCGGCAAGGACTATACGGTCTTGCACGCGCTGCCGGAGCTTGCCTTCCGGCTCGGGCTGCTGCTGGCAGGCCTTGCGGCGCTGCGTACGGCGCTCAAGCTGCGCGCCGAGCTGCCCATCGATACGCCGCTCGTTACGCCCAAGGCCGAGAAAGCGCCCAAGGCGTCCCGAAAGCTCAGACCGCGCCTGAACCTGTTCGATAATCTGCCCGGCTATGACGACGAAGAGCCGGAGATCTCGCTCTTTGACGACGGGGCGCCGGAGGACGAGGCCTATGAGCCTGACGAAGACGTCCCCGAAGCGTCGGCGCCCGAAGAGGAGGAGCCGGACGAGTACGTCTCCGCAGCGCCCGCTCCGCGCCCCGCCGTGCAAACGCCCGTGGACGAACGCGGCCGCGCCGTCTGCCTGGGCTGCGGAAGACGCTTCCCTGCCTATCTTGGCGTCTGTCCGCACTGCGGGCTGGATATGGATACGCCCGCGCCGTCTGCCCGCGCGCTGGAGGACGAATCGACGTACAGCGAGCCTCAACGCGCGCCCGAACCGCCCGAGCCGCCGCGCCGCGCCGCCGCGGATACCCGCGCCGTCTGCGCGGGCTGCGGAAAGCGCTTTCCCGCCTATCTTGGCGTTTGTCCGCATTGCGGACTGGATATGGACGGGAGCGAAGCTCTCCCCTCCGAACGGAAAGGATACTGATCATGAAACGCATTCAAAACCGCTGGTTCTACGCCGTGCTCGGCGTGATCGCCCTGCTGTTTGCAGGCCTCGTTTACGCATGGAGCGTACTCTCCGTCCCGATCGCCGCCGAATTCCCCGCGTGGAGCAAGGCGGAGCTTTCACTTACGTTCACGCTCGTGATGACGCTGTTTTGCGTCGGCTGCCTTGTGGGCGGCTTTCTCTCCAAAAAGCTCAGTCCGAAGATCTACTGCTTCGCGGCGGCGGCCCTGCTGCTTGCAGGATTCTGCATCGCGTCGCGCACGCAGACGCTTCTGGGGCTCTATATCGGCTTCGGCGTGCTCTGCGGCTTTGGCTCCGGCCTCATTTATAACGCGGCCATGAGCACCGTCGGGCGCTGGTTCCCCGATCGGCAGGGCCTGATCTCCGGCATCCTTTTGATGGGCTTTGGCATCAGCAGCTTTATCGCGGGCAAGATCTTTCAGGCCGCTACGCCCGACGTCATCGGCGCGTGGCGCGGCTCCTTCGTGGTGCTCGGGGTGATCTCGGCCGCCGTCGTCGCCGTCTGCGGCCTGCTCATCCGCGGGCCCGGGCCGGACTTTGCGCCGCCCGCCGCCGCGGCCGGCAAAAAGCGCGCCGTCAACCCCGTGGCTGCGGAATCCGAGCCCCTGCAAACGCTGAAAAGCCCCGCGTTCTGGCTCTATTACCTCTGGGCCATATTGCTCTCCGCAGCGGGCCTGGCCATCGTCTCGCAGGCCGCCGGCATGGTGCGCGAGGTCGGCTCCTCCGTCGCCGGCAATTCCGTGGCGACCATCGTGGGCCTCATCTCCATTTTCAACGGCATCGGCCGCATACTGCTCGGCGGCGCCTATGACCGCGCGGGCCGCAACGTCACCATGCAGATCGTGAACTGCGGCTTTATCCTCACCGCCGCCGTGCTCATTTTTGCGCTCAGGACGGGCAGCCTCGCGCTGATCGTCGTGGGCTTCATTCTCGGCGGCCTCTCCTACGGCGGCGTTACGCCCACGAACTCCGCGTTCATCAGCTCTTACTTCGGCATGAAAAACTATCCTGTCAATTTCTCCTTCGTCAACACGAACCTCATCATCGCCTCCTTTGGCAGCACGATCGCCGGCGCGCTTTACGACAGGAGCCAGTCATATTTGTCCACCTTCGTCATGATGATCGTGCTCGCCGCCGCCGGCATACTGGTTTCCCAGGCGATCTCCTGGCGCGACAGGCGCGTCGTATCCAAGCGCGCCAAATGCGCGCAATAGCGGCGTCTTTTCGGGGCCATTTTGGCAGGCGGGCGCAATTGACAAAGCGGAGCGGAAAGTATACATTATAAGGTACGTTTTTATTGGGAGGAAGCGACATGTCTACGCGTTATGAACCCCGGCTCATCGAGCCGAAATGGCAGAAGATCTGGGAGGACGGCAAGGTCTTTGAGGCGGAGAACGCTTCGGCCAAGCCGAAGTTCTACGGCTTGATCGAGTTCCCCTATCCCTCCGGACAGGGCTTGCACGTCGGGCATCCGCGGCCCTTTACGGCCATGGACGTCATAGCCCGCAAACGCCGTATGGAGGGCTATAACGTGCTCTTCCCCATCGGCT
>CAZCAV010000068.1:0-10133 GCA_964496795.1 uncultured Oscillospiraceae bacterium | reverse complement strand
GCTTGTGGGATCCCAGGCCGTATAGCCGCGCGCCTCAAAGGTCGCGCGCAGGCCGCCCGAGGGAAAGGAGCTTGCGTCCGGCTCGCCGCGTACCAGCTCCTTGCCGGAAAACTCCATGATCACGCGGCCGTCCCTCGTGGGCGATATGAAGCTGTCGTGCTTCTCCGCAGTAACGCCCGTCAGCGGCTGAAACCAATGGGTAAAGTGGGTCGCGCCCTTTTCGATCGCCCAATCCTTCATGGCGTTGGCCACAACGTTCGCCACGCCGGTATCCAGCCGCCGGCCGGCCTTGACGGCCTCCTGCATGGCGGCGTAGGTCTCCTTTGGCAGTCTCGCCTTCATAACCGCGGGGTTGAACACCATGCTTCCAAAGCTTTCTGTGATCGCGTCCATCTTCTTCCTCCCAATGCTCCGGCCAAAAAAACAGGCGCCACGCAATCCACTGGATGCGCGGCGCCTTTGCCGTTTTTTCAATAGTGCGCATTATAGCCCGATGCGCGGCGCCTGTCAAGCTTTTTTTGTCGCAATTTTATATATTATTCTTGACAGACGCGCTATATCGTACTATACTGCATGTTAAATTTTGTTTTTTGGGGAGGGACGCGCCCATGCCGAAGGAGGGAGAATCCCGCATTCCGTCCGGATGCGCCATAGCAGGCGTCATTTCCAAAACGGGCGAGGCCATGTCCGGCGAGGCCATTGTGCGCGCGATGCGCGTGATGCACGAGCGCAGCAACGGGCTTGGCGGCGGTTTCGCCGGCTACGGCATCTACCCCCAGTATCGGGATATGTACGCGCTGCATGTCTTTTACGATCATCCCGCCGCGCGCGAGGCCACGGAAAAATATATCGACAAAATGTTCGAGCTGGCGAACCTGTCCCGCATTCCTGTGCGCAAATCCAAACGAATTACCGACGAGCCGCTGATCTGGCGCTATTTTGTCACGCCGCACCACAACCGGCTCATAGACAGCCAGCTGGACGAGCGGGAATATGTGGCGCGCACGGTGATTCGCATCAACACCTCGTTTTCCGGCGCCTATGTGTTTTCCTCCGGCAAAAACATGGGCGTATTCAAGGGCGTTGGCTATCCGGAGGATATCGGAGAATTCTATCGGCTTGACGAGTACGCGGGCTACCTGTGGACGGGCCACGGCCGCTACCCCACCAATACGCCCGGCTGGTGGGGCGGCGCGCATCCCTTCGCCATGCTGGAGTATTCCGTCGTACACAACGGTGAGATCAGCTCCTACGACGCCAACCGGCGCTATATCGAAATGTTCGGCTACAAATGCAGCCTGCAAACGGATACGGAGGTCATTACCTATATCGTGGATTATCTGCACCGCCGGCAGGGCCTCAGCTTTGAGGAGATCGCCGCCGTGGTATCGGCGTCCTTCTGGACGACGATCGAAAAGAAGCCTCCCGAGGAACGCGAGCAGCTCTCCTATCTGCGCAATATGTTTTCCAGTCTTCTGATCACCGGCCCCTTTTCGATACTGCTGGGCTTTACGGGCGGCTTGATGGCGCTCAACGACCGCCTAAAGCTCCGCTCGATGGTGGTAGCGGAAAAAGGCGGGCGCGTCTATGTCGCCAGCGAGGAATGCGCCATCCGCACGATGGAGCCGGACGCGGAGAACCTGTTCGCGCCGCGCGGCGGCGAGCCGGTGATCGTGACGGTTGACGGGGAGGCGAAGCTATGAGCCGCATGGAGCCGAATTTTGAGATCCTTCGAGACGACCTGCGCTGCACGCGCTGCCGCCTGTGCGAGCGCGAGTGTTCAAACGGCGTGCATGCCTTTGACAAGGCGCGGGATCTGATGCTGGCCGACGAAAGCAAATGCGTGGATTGCAGGCGCTGCGCAGAGCTGTGCCCCGCGCGGGCGCTCAAGGTGACGGAGATCGAACGGCATTACCGGAAAAACGCCAATTGGAGCGACGCGGTGATCAACGAGCTGCGCCTGCAGGCCGACAGCGGCGGCGTGCTGCTCTCCTCCATGGGCGCTCACGGCAGCCTGCCGGTCTATTGGGACAGGCTGCTGCTCAATGCGTCCCAGGTCACGAACCCGTCCATCGATCCTCTGCGCGAGCCGATGGAAACACGCGTATTCCTGGGAGCGAAGCCCGATCATATCGAGCGCGGCCCCGACGGGAAGCTCATCAACAACCTTGCGCCGCAGCTCGTTTCGGAGATACCCATCCTGTTCTCCGCCATGTCCTACGGCTCGATCAGTTTCCCCGCGCACGAAAGCCTGGCCAGAGCCGCAAAGCGTCTGGGCACCTACTATAACACCGGCGAGGGCGGCCTGAACGAAAAGCTTTATCCCTATGTGGGCAACACAATCATGCAGGTAGCCTCCGGCCGCTTCGGCGTCTGCCGCGACTGCCTCGAGCGCGTGGCGGCCATAGAGATCAAGATGGGGCAGGGCGCCAAGCCCGGTATCGGCGGTCATCTGCCCGGCTCCAAGATCGTCGGCGACGTCTCCAGGACCCGCATGATCCCTGAAGGCACGGACGCCATTTCTCCCGCGCCGCATCACGACATCTATTCCATAGAGGATCTGCATCAGCTTGTGTTTTCGCTCAAGGAGGCGACTGCGTACCGTAAGCCCGTGATCGTGAAGGTCGCGGCAGTTCATAACATCGCCGCCATCGCCAGCGGCATCGCCCGCAGCGGCGCGGACGCCATCGCTATCGACGGCTATCGCGGCGGCACGGGCGCCGCGCCCACGCGCATCCGCGATAACGTTGGCATTCCCATCGAGCTTGCGCTCGCGGCGGTGGACGAGCGCTTAAGGCAGGAGGGCATTCGCGAAAACGTGTCCCTCATCGCGGGCGGCAGCATCCGCAGCAGCGCCGACGCGGTGAAGGCCATTGCGCTTGGCGCGGATGCGGTCTACATCGCAACGGCCGCGCTCATTGCGCTCGGCTGCCGCCTCTGCCGCTCCTGCCAGAGCGGGAAATGCAACTGGGGCATCGCCACGCAAAGGCCTGAGCTTATCAGGCGGCTCGATCCCGACGAGGGCGCCGAGAGGCTCGTCAATCTGGTCACGGCCTGGGATCGCGAGATCAAGGAAATGATGGGCGGCATGGGCATCAATTCCATAGAAGCGCTCAAGGGCAATCGCCTGATGCTGCGCGGCATAGGACTTCATGACGCGGAGCTCAGGGTGCTGGGCGTCCGCCATGCCGGAGAATGAGAGGAGCGCATATGAACATAGCGGCTGAGGACATGGACTATCGCAGCCTCAACGGGGCGATCCGCGCCAGCGGCGGTGATATCTCCATCACCGGCTGCATCGGGCAGCGATATATCGGAACGGGACAGCGCAATAAGACCATATCCATTGAGGGCGTTCCCGGCAACGCGCTCGGCGCATATCTGGACGGCGCGCATATCGTCGTGCACGGAAACGCGCAGGACGCCGTCGGGGACACGATGAACGGCGGCAGCATCGTGATCCACGGCTCCGCCGGAGATGCGGCGGGCTATGCCATGCGCGGCGGCGAGATCTTTGTGCGCGATAACGCGGGCTACCGCGCGGGCGTACATATGAAGGCCTACGCGGATAAATCGCCCCTGATCGTGATCGGCGGGAAATGCGGCAGCTTTCTGGGCGAATATCAGGCGGGCGGCACGATCGTCGTGCTGGGGCTCGGCATAGCCGACAGGGACGTGATCGGTTTTTTCTGCGGAACGGGCATGCACGGCGGCGCCATCTATATACGCGCCGGAGCCCTGCACCGGCCGCTGCCGGAGCAGGTATGCGCCAGGCAGGCCGGCGCAGCCGATCTGGCCGCGCTAAGGCCGCATCTGGCCAGGTACGAAGCTCTGTTCGACAGGGCTGTGCCGTCCGGCGACGGAAAGATATTCTATAAGCTGACGCCCAACAGCCATAACCCGTACCGGCAGTTGTACGTCCAGAATCTTTAGGACTGTTTGTGAAAGGCGGATACGCATGTATACTGAAAAAGATGTGCTCGGATTTGTAGAGGACGGCGACGTCAAATTCATACGTTTGTCGTTTGTGGACGCGTTCGGCTCGCCGCGGAATATTTCAGTGATGCCGGAAGAGCTGCCCCGCGTGTTTTCGGAGGGCGTATCCTTCGACGCGTCGGCCATACGCGGCTTTGGGGGCGAGGTCCTGTCCGACCTGTTCCTGCATCCCGATCCCTCCACGCTGTCGGTGCTGCCCTGGCGGCCTAGCCGGGGCCGTGTGGCCAGACTGATCTGCGACATAGCGCATCCGGATGGAACGCCCTTTAAAGGGGACACGCGCCGCATTCTCCGCAGCGTGATCGATCGGGCGGCGCAGAGCGCGGTCGCGGTAAACATCGGCGCGGAATTTGAGTTCTATCTGTTCAAAACCGACGAGAACGGGCAGTCGACCGGCATTCCCTTCGACCATGCGGGCTATATGGACATGTTCCCCGAGGACATGGGCGAAAACCTGCGGCGCGAGATCTGCCTGTCGCTTTCCGAGATGGGCATTCATCCGGAAAGCTCGCACCACGAGGAGGGGCCGGGCCAGCATGAGATCGATTTTCGCTTTGACGCAGCGCTGCAGGCCGCCGACAACGCCGTGACCTTTAAGACCGTTGTGCGCGCCGTCGCCATGCAGTCGGGCCTGTACGCGGACTTTTCGCCAAAGCCCCTGCCCGGGCAGGCGGGCAACGGGCTGCATGTCAATCTGTCGCTCGCGGGCGCGCCGGACGCGCAGAAAACAGACGCGTTCATGGCCGGCCTGCTGTTCCATATACCCGCGCTGACGGCCTTTTTAAATCCGCTGGAAAAATCCTATCTGCGCTTTGGCAGCAACAAGGCGCCGCGCTACATTACCTGGTCGCCGGAGAACCGCTCGCAGCTCATCCGCATTCCCGCGGCAAAAAGCGAGCGGTTTCACCGCATCGAGCTGCGCTCGCCCGACCCCAGCGCCAATCCGTATCTTGCCTTCGCCCTGCTGATCGCAGCCGGTCTCGACGGCGTGAAAAAGGGCATGCTCCCGCCTGCGCCGGTGAACGTCAACCTTTTTGCGGCCGAGCCGTCCTTCACAAGACAGCTTTCCGCGCTGCCGGCCACGCTGCCGGAGGCTATGGCGCTTGCCAGGGAAAGCGCGCTTGTCCGCAGCGTCGTTCCGTCGGAGCTGATGTCCGTCTACGAAGCCGCCGCGCGCTGATACAGGCATGGCGCGCACGGTAAATAAAACCCATAGCGTACTCATACTATCCGGCTCCGAGCGCACAGGCGGACGTATTTTGGACGCGCTTCCGAAAGCGCGCTTCTCTCCGCTGACCTGGCTCCCAAGCGGCGGCGAAGCCCGCCGCACGCTCCTCAATGTTCCCTTTGATCTCGTGATCATCCATACGCCCCTGCCGGATGAATTCGGCGCGGAGCTGGCAGCTTCGCTGTCTTTTAAGCAGGGCTGCGGCGTACTGCTGCTGGTCAGGGAGGATATCTTCGACGCCACGGCAGATATGGTCGAGGGCGCGGGCGTATTGACGCTTTCAACGCCCAATACGGCGCAGGCGGTCTATCAGGCGCTGCGTCTTTTGACCGCTACGCAGGAGCGGCTTGCCGCCATGGAAAAGCAGAACCGCATGCTCACGGCCAGGATGGAAGACGTCCGCATCGTCAACCGCGCCAAATGGGTGCTGATCGAGCGCCTGCGCATGGATGAGGCCGCCGCGCACCGCTACCTGGAAAAGCAGGCGATGGATACGCGGCAGAGCCTGCGCGCTGTCGCGCAAAACATATTGACCATGTATGAAAACTGACGGCCGGCGCTAAACCCCAAACGCTTTCAAGAACCGCTGGCGCCGTAATTGCTCAGGACCCGCGCGGACGGATCGGCAACGTTGCAGCCCTCCCATGCACGGTTCGGCATCCAAAAGTCTGCGATCATCTCCGCCTGCCCCGGATAATGCGATTCGAATATCTCCCGATACATCAGGCTTTCCTTGGTAAACGGCGTCGCGTGCGGATACAGCCGCCGCTTTGCTTCAAATTCGACATCGGTATAACGCGCGTTCGCGTATTCTATCAGATCGCTCACCATCGAATGCCCTACGGCGTCCGAAAAAGCGGCCTTTTCGCGCCACAATATGGAATCCGGCAAAAGGCGATCCTTTTCAAAGGCTTTGCGCAGCAGATATTTTCCCATACCGTTCCGGTTCATTTTCAGCGCGGGATCGACAGACATAACGTATCTGACGAACGCGAGATCGCCAAAGGGAACGCGCGCCTCGAGCGAGTTTACCGAAATGCTGCGGTCGGCCCGCAGCACGTCGTACATGTGCAGCTCGTCGACACGCTTCCTGCTTTCCTGCTGGAAAGCCTCGGGCGACGGCGCAAAGTCCGTATACTTATAGCCGAACAGCTCGTCGGAGATCTCGCCCGTCATCAGCACGCGGACGTCCGTGGAGGCATGGATGGCCCTGCAGACCAGATACATGCCGATGCTGGCGCGTATGGTGGTGATATCAAAGCTTCCAAGCGCTTCAATGACCGTATCGAGAGCGCCGAGCACGTCGTCCCTGCTCATATACACGGCCATATGCTCCGCGCCGATATAATCGGCCGCTCTCTGCGCATATTTCAGGTCTATGGCGTCGCCCGTCATGCCGATGGCGAAGCTGCGGACGGGCCGATCCAGAAGCTTGGCGCAGATAGCGCATACAAGGCTCGAATCCAGACCTCCTGAGAGCAGGAAGCCCAGCGGAACATCTGCGTCAAGGCGCTTTTCGACCCCCTCGATGAGAAGCGTACGGATCTTTTTGCAGGCCGCGTCCTCATCGTCGCCCGCATAGGTCGGCGTCGCGGTCAGATCGGCATAGCGCGTGAATTTTCCGTCGGCATAATAGTGGCCGGGCGGAAACGGCCGTATGGAGGCGCAGACGCCCACAAGGTTTTTCGGTTCGCTGGCAAACGCGATTGAGCCGTCTGAAAGATATCCGTAATACAGCGGACGAATGCCGATCGGGTCGCGTGCGGCGATCAGGCCGCCGCGCTTCGCATCGTAGAGTATCAGCGCGAATTCCGCGTCCAGATTCCGGAACATATCCAGGCCCTGCTCCTGATACAGCGGCAGCAGGATCTCGCAATCGGATCCGCTGCGGAAGGAAAACCCTCCGCTCAGCCGCTCCCGTATCGGCCGGAAACCGTAGATCTCGCCGTTGCAGACGAGCATGCTTCCGCCCATTTGAAACGGCTGCATGCCGCTTTCCGCCGGCCCCATGATGGAGAGCCGGTGAAAGCCCAGCCAGCCGGCGCCGCATTCGACGAAGCGTGACATGTCCGGCCCGCGGGACGCGGTGCGCATAAAGCCCGCGTAAGCCGTTTCAAACGGGATTGCGCGTGAGGAAAACCCAATGATGGAACACATGATGACTACCTCCGGATACAATAAAATCAGCAGCCCTTCGTCCTATACTTAGGACGAATCGCTGCTAATCCGTGGTGCCACCTAATTTACCGTTTGACCGGTCGCTTTTGAGGGTTCCAATAAACCCCTGCGGCGTAACGTGCCGCTCTACGCCTCGCCTATTGATCCATGGGACGTTCAGCTTGGGGCTAACGGGTGTTCTTTCACGAAGCCTCGCGTACGGAGCTCACACCATACGCCCCGCTCTCTGAACGATCCTCTTCGGTACTTTTCCCGATCATCGCCTGTGTCCTTGCGGCGGTTTGCCTGCCGCAATAAATTTAAGTGCGATATTAGCACAGGCGCAAACTCTTGTCAAGAAAAACTTACCCAGGCCTGCCGCCTTCGGCTCCGGCGCCCGAAGGACTTCGGGACGGAAGGCGGCCATATGTCAACGGTGGCAGCGATCCTTCATGGCGCAGCCCGCACAGCTGCAGCCGCAGGAGCAGTGGGGCTTGCCCTTCTTCCGTCCGCGTATCCTCCATACGAGTATGGCGCCGAGCGCGATGACAACAACAGTCAGTACGACAGCAGTCGGCCAGTTCATTGCTGCGCCTCCTTTTCAACGTTTATTTTACGGCCGCATCCACGGCGCGAAGGTTCAGGTGCGTATCGTCATAACGGTTTCTTCTAAGCAGCAGATAGAGCAGCCCCGCCAGCACCAGCAGCGCGATCGCCGTCCAGACCGTGAAGCCGCCGCCCGAAAACAGGCGGCCGAGCTGATAGACGATCAGCGAAACGCAGTAGGCAAAGCCGCACATGTAGCCGATGGCGCCCCATGTCCATTTGGCGCTGTTCATCTCGCGCCTGATGGCGCCCATTGCCGCAAAGCAGGGCGCGCACAGCAGGTTGAAGATCAGGAAGGAGTATGCCGCGAGGCCGCTTCCACCGAAAAATTCCTGCCCGATCAGATTCAGGTTGGAGACCGAGCCGTCCATGGCGGTCAGAAGATCGGCCGCCGCCTCGGGATTGGCGGAGGCAAACATGCTTGAGAGCGAGCCGAACACGCCCACGACCTCCTCCTTGGCCACAAGGCCCAGGATCGTAGCTACCGCCGCCTGCCATTTCCCAAAACCCAGCGGAACGAACAGGAACGCGATAGCCTCGCCGACGATGTGAAGCACGGATTTGGATGCGTCGCCCGCGCCGATGTAATGGAGGCCGCCGCTGAAGCTCAGCGAATTCAGCACCCAGATGATCACGCTGGCCTCCAGCCGCGTTCCCAGGTGGCGCGCAGCACATTGCGGGCCACCGGCGCGTGATAGGCGGGCAGCTCCATGACAAAGGGCGCGGGATCGCCCGCAAAGGCCTTCGTCTTTTTGAGAATGATGCCGGAGAGGATGACCGCGGCCACACCGATGAAATAGGCGGAGGTCGCGATCCATGCGCTGCCGCCGAACAGAGCGCCCGCGATCAAGCTCACGATCGGCATTTTTGCCCCGCAGGGGATGAAGCAGGTGGTCATGATGGTCATTTTGCGATCCCTGTCCTGCTCGATCGTACGGCTCGCCATGATGCCCGGCACGCCGCAGCCGGAGGAGATCAGCATGGGGATGAAGCTCTTTCCCGACAGGCCGAATTTGCGAAAGATGCGATCCATGATGAAGGCGACGCGCGCCATATAACCCACGTCCTCCAATATGGCCAGCAGCACGAAGAGTATGAGCATCTGGGGTACAAAGCCCAACACCGCGCCCACGCCGCCGATGACGCCGTCGGCAATGAGACTCACAAGCCATGCCGCCACACCCCAGCCCTCAAGCAGCGAGGTGACGGCGGGCACGATCCATTCGCCAAAGAGCGTATCGTTCATGAATCCCACCGTCCAGTCGCCCACCGTGCCTATGGATATGGTATATACCGCCCACATGATCGCGATGAATATCGGCAGCGCCAGAATCCGGTTGGTCACGATGCGGTCGATCTTATCCGAGACGGAAAGGCTGTGCTTCGGGGCTTTCTTCTTGACTGCCCTGTCCACAACGCGGCTGATATAGGCGTAGCGCTGATTGGTGATGATGCTTTCCGCGTCGTCGTCCAGCTCCTTTTCACAGTCCGCGATATGCTCGTCGATATGCGCCTTGAGCGCGCCGCCAAGCTTCAGCTCCGAGAGCACCTTGTCATCCCGCTCGAATACCTTGATGGCGTACCATCGCAGGTACCGCTCATTCACCAGGCCCTGAATGGATTCCTCGATATGCGCCAGAGCATGCTCGACGCTGCCGGTGAATACATGGGGCAGCTCGCCCGTTCTGTGCGCCTCGGCCGCGGCGACCGCCATCTCGGCGGCTTCCATATCGCCCTCGCCCTTCAAGGCGCTCATCTCTACAACCTGGCAGCCCATAGCCTCGGCAAGCTTGTCAAGCTCGATCCTGTCCCCGTTTTTCCGAACCACGTCGATCATATTGACCGCCATGACCACCGGCAGGCCGAGCTCTATGAGCTGGGTGGTCAGATACAGGTTGCGCTCAATATTGGTGCCGTCCACGATATTCAATATCGCATCCGGCCTTTCCCGCACGAGATATTCCCTCGCCACGACCTCCTCCAGCGTATAGGGCGAAAGCGAATAGATCCCGGGCAGATCCTGTATGACCACGTCCTTATGACCCTTGAGCTTCCCCTCTTTTTTTTCCACCGTGACGCCCGGCCAGTTGCCCACATACTGATTCGCGCCGGTCAGCGCGTTGAACAGCGTCGTCTTGCCGCAGTT
>CAZCAV010000067.1:0-10341 GCA_964496795.1 uncultured Oscillospiraceae bacterium | reverse complement strand
CCCCTGACCTCAACATTGCGAACGTTGCGCGCTACCAACTGTGCTAATGCCCCACGCGGAAAGTATCATACAACATGTCCCGCGGAATTGCAAGCGTTTTTTAGTCGCAGAACTCAGGCTGAAAAAGTCATGCTGTTTGATTACAAATCGGATTGCGCATGAAAACGCAGCTTTGCCGGAGAAGCTATCACAGACGCCGCGTCAGGCGGCGGGGGTGGCGCTTGGTTCCGGACTGGGCGTATACGGGTTGGAGCCGGGCTTGTCCGTTGCGTGCGGTTCAACGGATTCCCGCAAAAAATCTGCGCCCTGATCCAGCAGGCCGGCAGCATCCTCCGCAATGCCGGAATCGGACATGAACAGGCGGATTTCCGCCCAGGCTTCCTTGCCGAGCCGGCGCAGGACGCCAATCAGGCGCTCAAGCTTGCCGCTTAAGAGATCTTTGGAATCCAGATAGCTTAAAACGGCCATAATCAATATCATCAATACAACGATGATGCCGATGAGCCGGAAAAGAAATTTCAACAAGGTTTATGCGCCTCCAAATACAAGCCTATCATAGCACCGCATGGAAATTTGTGCTGTAAACATTATATGAATCCGTAGTCATTCTATGTCCATGATTTCCGCATCCTGCATTGCCTTCTCGATCATGGGGGTAAAGTCGACGCACGCTTCGCTTTTGAGAATGCGCTCGAGCTTTGGCTTTGTGACCGGATGCTGCGGCACAAACACGGTACAGCAATCCTCAAAGGGCTGTATGGAGGTTTCGAATGCGCCGATGGTCTTGCTGCGCTCGATGATCTCTTCCTTGTCAAAGCCGATCAGAGGCCGAAACACCGGCAGACTGACAGCATTCTCGGTAACGGTCAGACTCTCAACGGTCTGACTGGCGACCTGGCCGATGGCTTCACCTGTAATCAGGCATTGCGCGCTTTCACGCAGCGCGAAGGCTTCCGCAATTTTCATCATTTGCCTGCGCATCAGTATGGTGGTTTCCGATTGCGGACAACGCTCATAAACAGCCAGCTGAATCTCGGTAAAGGGAACGAGGATCAACCGTATCGGGCCGGTATACGCCGTTAAAATGCGGGTAAGCTCCACAACCTTGTCGCGTGCACGCTCGCTGGTATAGGGATAGCTGTAAAAGTGTACGGCGGAGAGCCGCAAACCTCGTTTGGCGATCATATAGCCGGCCACAGGGCTGTCGATGCCGCCGGAAATGAGCAGCATGCCATGACCGTTACACCCTACGGGCATGCCGCCGGCGCCTATCAGCTCACGGGCATATACAAAGGCCTGCTGCTGACGCACTTCAACGCCAAGGAATATATCCGGCTTATGCACGTCGACGCGAAGCTGGGGGAAGGCTTCAAGCATGCGGCCGCCAAGTTCTATACATATCTGTTGGGAACGCATGGGAAAATGCTTGTCCGCGCGGCGCGCAATCACCTTAAAGCTATGCGGCGCGCCATCGCCGAGAGCATCGGCCATGACGGACGCGGCAGCCTCTTCGATAGCCTCAAATTGCTTTTCAACGGCATAAGCGGGGGAGACGGAATGCACGCCGAACACGCGCGTAAGCCTGTCGGCGGCAGCCGGGAGCCGATCGCCTGGCAGGCCGAATACAAATATGCGGCCCTGCTCGCGCACGACGTTGGCGCAGCCGGAAACCGTGGCCAGCGCCTTTTCGATCTCGGACATGAGCGCGCGCTCAAAGAAGGGGCGGTTGAGTCCCTTCAGATGGATCTCCGCATAGCGGACGAGAAGTACGGGCTCCATAGCCATAGCTTATCTCCTTTTGTAGCGCCGCAGCTTGACGACGGTCTCTATGACCGCGGCGGCGGCGGTATCGATTTCTTCAAGCGTGGTAAAGGGACAGAAGCTGAAACGAATTGCACCCTCCTGCCGTGCGCCGGTCACGCCGATAGCGTTCAGAACGCGATTCTTGCCGTGGCTGCGTGCAGAACAGGCCGAGCCGGTGGATACATAAATGCCGCGCTCAGAGAGCGCATGCAGAAGAACTTCGCCGCGTACGCCCAGGAAGGAAAGGTTGAGTATGTGTTCCGCTCCTTCTTCAAGCGCCGGCCCGTTGATAAGCACGTCGGGAAGCGCTGACAGGTCTTGATAGAGCCGGAGCTTGCAAACGCGCATCTGCTTTGTCCAGACGGCGTGATGGGCGCGGTATTCGGAAAGAGCGGCGTCCATGGCGAGGATCCCGGGCACATTGAGCGTGCCGGAACGCAGATTGCTCTCCTGACCGCCGCCGACCTGCGTGGGCATAAAGCGTACGCCTTTGCGCAGGTACAGTGCGCCGACGCCCTTGGGCGCATGGAATTTGTGCCCGCTGATGCTGTACATATCGCAGGGCACGGCGCTGAAGGGCTGCTTGCAGAAGGCTTGCACGCCGTCAATATGAAACAGCGCGTTTGGCGCATGACGGCGGATGGCGACATAGGCGGCCTGTATATCGTTTACGGCGCCCGTTTCGTTATTGACCTGCATCAAGGATACGAGCGCAGTATTGTCGCTCAGCGACGCATCCAGCTCGCCGATGTCAATCTGTCCGTCCCGCCTGGCGCCAAGAAATACCACCTCGATGTCAGGGTCGCGCTCATACAGGCGAAAGGTCTCATATACGGAGGGATGTTCGGTCATATCGGTAATGATGCGTTTTTTGCCGCGCATGGAGCCGATGGCACCGCGTATGGCCATATTGTTGGACTCGGTGGCGCCTGAGGTATAGATCATTTCCTCGGCTCTGACGCCAAGGGCGTCGGCCAGCCGTGCTCTGGCGGCCGTAACGCTGCGCTCCACAGCGACGGACGGCGAATAGGCGCTGGCCGGATTAAAGAACTGCTCGGTCATATATAGCTGCGCTGCGTCGGCTGCCGCGGGCAGCACGCGCGTCGTGGCGCTGTTATCCAGATAAATCATATCGGTCTCTCCCCGCTTTGCTTTCTATACAGTATGCGCAAAACGTCATATTTGCGCTTTTCAGTATAGCACAGAATCCTGTTTGAAACCATTTTACAGTCTGCGTGGTATTATAAATGAAAATGGTTAAAATACAAGTGCAAACTCAAGAAAGGGAAATATTATGACGAAAAAAGTATTGTGTCTGTGCCTTGCGGCGCTGTTCATCTGTGCGGGCGTCGGCTGTAAGAAGGATACCTCCGCTCAGGAGGACGCCTTCCGTGACGTTCCTCTCGAAACGCTGCTTGAGCAGATTTATGACGAGGCGGATATCGAACTGCCCGCGCTGGCGAGTACCGAAATCACGGCGGAGAACGCAGCCTATTATCTTGGCACGGACGGACTGAGCTTTACGGAAGGAATCGCTTCCGAGGCACTGATTAACGTGGTGCCGTTTTCACTGTGCCTGATACGCGTGGAGAATGCGGACGAGGCGGAGCAGGCCGCGAGGACCGTCGCCGAGAGCGCCGACCCCAACAAATGGATATGCGTTGGCGTCAGCAGCGATCAGGTGATAACGGATTACGCCGGAGACGTGGTCATACTGATCATGGCGGAACAATCCGAAGCCCTGGCCGCCGCGTTTAGAAGGCTTGCAGCCGCATAAGAGAAAGCCGCCGCCGCTCCCGAACGAAAGCATGCTTGCAAAAGTATGGAATACTCGCTATAATACCATGTATTCTGGTTGATAGGGAGTTGATTTCGTCCATGGACGATGGCAGTCCGATAGGATTTCTGTTGCTCATTGTACTTTTAATACTTGGCGGCGCATATTTTGCCGCCGCTGAGATGGCGCTTGCATCGGTCAATCGCATTCGCATCATGAGCCTTGCCGATAACGGCAATCGCCGCGCCAAGCGGGTGCTGTATATTCTCGATCATTTTGACAAGGCTCTGACCACCATCCTCATTGGCAACAACATCATGCACATTGCCTGCGCATCGGCGGCGACTGTGTTTGCTGCGCGCACCTGGGGCGTTTCCTCCGTGACGGCGACAACGTTTGTCGTCACGCTGCTGGTGTTTCTGTTCGCTGAAATGCTGCCAAAACGCTTTGCTGCTGCTGTCTCAGAGCGATTTGCACTGATTATCGGCGACAGCCTGTATGCGCTTATGAAACTGTTTTCGCCGCTGACAGCGGTGTTTTCCGCGCTCTCCGGCGCGATCAAAAAACCGTTTCATATAGACAAGCCGGAGCCGACCGTTACGGAGGATGAGCTCTACGACATTATCGAAACGCTGCCCACGGAGAGCGAAATCGACGAAGAGACCACGGAGCTTGTCCAGAATGCGCTGGAGTTTTCAGATACGCTCGCCCGCGACATACTCACCCCGTGGAGCAAGGTGATCTGTGTAGCGCTGACCATGACGGACGACGAGGTGCTTAAAACCGTGCGCGAGAACGTGCATTCGCGTCTTCCGGTGACGGATGTGCACGGTCAGGTCATCGGCATGCTCCAGATCCGCAAATACCTCAAGGCGCGGCTTAAGGGACGCGTAGCGCTTGCAAGCGTCATGGACGAGCCGCGCTTTGTCGAAGCGGGCATGCCCATAGACGACCTTCTGCCGGTCATGAGCGCGCTTCGTACGCAACTTGCCGTTGTACGCGAGGAGAACGGGGAAACGATCGGCATCGTCAGCGTGGAAGATATTCTTGAGGAGCTGGTCGGTGAGATCTACGATGAGGATGACGCCGCGGAGGCTGCGCTATGAGCGGACTGATCTGGTATATTGCGGCCATCGCTGTGCTGATCGTCTTTTCCGCCTTCTTTTCTGGAAGCGAGATCGCCTATGCCTCCGCTAACCGGTTGCGCTTAAGAACGGCGGCGGATAGCGGTAAGCGCGGCGCCAGACTGGCGTATCGCGTATACGAGGCCTACCAGCGCGTGTTGATTACGATACTGATCGGCAACAATCTTGTCAATATTGCCGCTTCGTCTCTCGCCACCGTCATAGCGGTCACGCTTCTTGGAGACAAGGGCGCGTGGCTGGCGACGCTTGTCATGACGGTATTGATACTGACGTTTGGAGAGATCATACCGAAGATCATCGCCTCCCAAACGGCCGACCGCTTCGCCGAACGCGTTTCTGTTCCGCTGACCGTACTCGACACGCTGCTGTTTCCGCTGACATGGCTGATACAGAGGCTCTGCGAGCTGGTGGACCGGATATGGAAAAAACGCATACCCGAGGAGCCGGCGGTAACGGAGGACGATCTGGAAACGATATTCGATACCGTGGAAGACGAGGGGGTCATCGACGGGGAACGCGCTGATCTTTTGCAGAGTGCTCTGGACTTTGACGAGGTCATGGCCTATGAGATATTGACGCCGCGCGTGGACATGCTGGCGGTCGATATTGACGATCCTGCCGATGAGATACTTGACGAGATACTGGATTCACCCTTTTCGCGCATACCCGTCTACCGCGATACCGTGGATAATATCATCGGCGTGCTGCATCTTAACCGCGTGCTCAAGGAAATGGTGGACGGACGCAGACTGGATGTGGACGAGATCATGCTGCCGCCCGTGTTTGTGCATAAAACCATGTCTCTTCCTGATGTGCTCAAGGTCATGAAAAGAAAAAAGAGCCATTTGGTGATCGTCACCGATGAATATGGCGGGACCATGGGTATATTGAGCATGGAGGACGTGCTCGAGCAGCTTGTCGGCGATATCTGGGACGAGTCGGACATCATTGAGGACGAATTTGTGCCGCTTGGCGATAACCGTTACGATGTGGACGCCGACATGCGCCTTGAGGATTTCCTGGACGCGCTCGACCTGGACGATCGGGAGCTGGATGACGATAATACTACGCTTGGCGGCTGGACGGTCGAAAAGGTGGGCCGTTATCCGCGCGTGGGCGACAGCTTTGATTATCAAAACCTGACCATCACGGTCAAAAAGAGGAAAAAGCTGAGGGTGATGCGCCTGCTTGTGACCGTGCACCCGACGCAACCGGCGGAGGAAGAGGATTAGCGCCGCTTAGTTATAGTATTCAAACACCTTTCGGAGCCCGTCCGATCCGTCGTGGTCGCCCAGTATGTTATCGGTCAGGGTGAAGTGCATGGCGTCGCTTGTGCTTATATAGTAATGTCCCCATTGGAAGCCCGCGCGATAAAAGGCCAGCTCATACAGCAGGTAATTCACCACGCTTTCCGGTATTCTGTTGCGGGTCGTCGCATAGCTGCCCGTATAGGAGTAATCATAGTAGCTTTGCCCGTTCTCCGTCAGAATGCCGATGTAGCTGAGATAATCGTGCACCTCTGTATGGATCAGTTCGTTGTTTTCCTCCTGATTGAGATTTGGCGCCAAACGTGCATTGAGGTCGGTCGCCGTGCCAAAGGCATGGTGGCTGATGGTTTTTTGACTGGAGGTAAAGCGCGACACATAGCTGCCGTCATAGGTGTAGATCAACGCGCTTAACGGCAAAACGCCGCTGTCGCCATTGGACCCGTGAACGCGCACATAGCTGCTGCGAATATAGGAGAGCGCGTTTGCGTAGTAGGGCAGCGCATCGATATGGATCTTCCATTCCTGACCGTCGGGAAAGGCCTGAACACTCGTAATGTATTCATTTTCCCATTCCGGATCCGCAATAATGTAGCGTCCGTAGACCCATTGATACCGGTACAGGAATCGGTTTTTATCCTTAAAGAAGCTGAGAGCGGTTTCGTAGGCGCCGTTGAAATCGGAGGCTTTGATCCGCTGCCACTCACTGGAAAGCACGTTGAACTGCGTGCGCGCGACCTCGGTAAAGCGCTTGCCGCCCCGTACCATAGCGGAAATTTTCAACGTGTGCAGACCGATCTGCAAATCGGAGAACCGCGTCATGGCGTCAAGAGAATACCCCTCCAGCGTGGCGTCGCTGTCCAGGGAATAGCTGAATACCTGTTCGCTTTCATCAAAGTTTACCAACAGGACGTAGGGATAGAATTTGTCGTCGTTATGGTGGCAGGATATGGAGATGCGTACGGCGGCGAGCGGAACGTTGGAGCAGATCGTTCCGCGCAGCCGCGAGGAACTGCCGTATTCCAGAGCGGTTTCAAGCGTTGGCAGCGGGTATTCCATATCGGCTGCAAAGCTGAGCACCGGATCGGGCGCAGGCGTTATCTGCTCCTCGGGAACGGCGGTAACGATGGGCATGATGGTTACGGAGAAATCCTCGGCGGCCCCGTCGTCCGGCGCGGATACGGGCTCCTTGGAGAACAGCAGAGCCGTGGTCAGCGCGACAGCTATAATCAGAAAGAGCAGTATGCCTATGATCAGCTTACGGCGCATGCAGATCCTCCCAAAAGTCGATTTTTTACATTTTATCACAGATTTCACCATTGGATTGTAAATTATATGTTATACTGATATCATGTTATCGTATAAATGTCTGGTATTGGATCATGACGACACGGTGGTGCGGAGCACGCCGGAAATCGGTTATCCGTCATTTTGCCGGACTCTGAAAACGCTGCGGCCGGGTGTGGAGCTTTCGCTGAACGAGTTTTTGCTGTATTGCTTTGATCCAGGCTTCCATGAGCTTTGCCGCGATATACTGCAGTTTAACGATGAGGAGATGGCGCTTGAGACGCGCGCTTGGAGCGAGTATCTCAGTGCGCACATGCCGCCCTTCTATGCGGGCATGCCGGCTCTGATCCGCCGGTTCAAGGCGGAAGGCGGACTGCTGTGCGTCGTGTCGCATTCGTACAGCGAAACCATACGGCGGGATTACCGTGAGCAATGCGGCGCCGAGCCGGACTGCATATTTGGCTGGGAGCTGGCGCCTGAGCAGCGAAAGCCGCATACATATCCATTGATGGAGATCATGCGCCGCTATGATTTTCAGCCGCGCGACATGATCATGGTGGACGACCTGAAGCCGGGCTTCGATATGGCCAGACAATGCGACGTGCCCTTTGCCTGCGCCGGCTGGTCGCATGAAATACCGCCCATCGCGGCGTATATGAGGGAAAACTGCGAGCGCTATCTCCGGAGCGTTGAAGAGCTGGAGAAGCTCCTGTTTTGTGAATAAATATACATGATGTGCAGAGGTTGACGTATGGACGACAGACCCATAGGGGTATTTGATTCCGGCATGGGCGGGCTTACCGCCGTTCGCTGTCTGGCCAGAATAATGCCGGCGGAGGATATCGTTTACTTCGGCGATACCGGACGGGTGCCATATGGCGGCCGCTCCCGTGAGACCATACGAAAATACGCGCGCCAGGACGTCGCTTTTTTGCGCCAGTTTGATCTTAAGGCGGTTCTGATTGCCTGCGGTACCGTAACGACCAATGCGCTGTCCCTACTGGAAGCGGAGAACACGCTGCCGCTGATCGGCGTTGTGGAACCGGCTGCGAAGCTGGCCGCAGCAGCTACGAAGAGCGGCCGAATCGGCGTTGTCGGCACCAAGGCCACCATTCGCAGCGGCGCCTATGAGACGGCCATACATAAAAGACTTCCAACGGCCCGTCTGCTGGCGCAAGCTTGCCCGCTTCTGGTTCCGCTTGTGGAGGAGGGGCGCATATCCGGAAACGATCCGATTGTTCGGGAGTGCGTCCGCACTTACTTTTTGCCATTTCAGGAGGCCGGAGTGGACACTCTGGTGCTGGGCTGCACGCATTATCCGCTGCTTGCGGACGCCATCGGCGCGTTTCTTGGGACGGGAGTGCGTCTGATCGATACGGGCGAGGCCTGCGCGCATGCCATGTCCGAACTGCTGACGGAAATGGACGCGCTGCATGCAGAGGGGCACTGCGGCGAGCAGAGCTATTATGCCAGCGACCGCGCAGAGGATTTTGCGGAGATCGCCTCGCTCTTTTTGGGCAAGGATGTTTCTGCGGCGGCGCATCAGGTTGAGATAGACGGCTACTAAAAGCTGGAACGGAATATGGGGATGGCAAAAGCGCCATCGGAAATGAGGCAGATTTTGCGGGCAATGGACACGGAAAAGGGTATCAGCTTTGCACAGTGCGTCGTGCTGGTCATATCGGGTATTCTGGTGGGCGGCGGTGCGATCCTGCCGGGTATCAGCGGCGGCGTTCTGTGCGTGATATTTGGCATATACCGACCCATGATGGCGATACTTTCACATCCGCGAAAGGCGATCCCCCAATATTGGCGCATGTTTATACCATTTGGGATCGGATGGCTGCTCGGATTCTGGATATTTGCCAAGGTGCTCAGCGAGCTGATCGCTGCAAACGCTACCGTGGCGACCTGGCTGTTTATCGGCTTGATCGCCGGAACGGTTCCGTCCCTGATCCAGGAGGCAAACAGCAAGGGACGGGAACGGGGAAGCCTGCTTTCCGGCATCATTGCGTTTTGTCTGATGTTTGGTGTGCTGCTGTGGGTCAAGCTTGGCAGCTCGACCGCGGTGACTCCGAATTTCGGATGGAATGTATTCTGCGGCGTACTCTGGGGCCTGAGCCTGATCGTACCGGGCCTTTCCAGCTCCTCCACGTTGATGGCGCTGGGCCTCTATTATCCTTTGATGGACGGCATTTCCTCCCTGAAAATACCGGTTGTGCTGTCATGGGGACTGGGACTTCTTGTCACCGTGCTTCTTCTTGCCAGACTGGTCAACGGTTTGTTTGACAAGCATTATTCCATAGCGTTCTATGCCGTTACGGGCATTGTTCTGGCTTCCACGGCCGTCATTATTCCCGTGTCGCCCTCCGAATATGGCGGCGTGTGGACCATCGTGATATCCGCGGCCTGCGCTGCGGCCGGTTTTGTGGCTGCATGGCTGATGGGTAAGCTGGATTCAAAAAAGCAGGAAGCGGCGCTGGAACCTGACGCTGCCGCGCAGACGGCAGACATTCCTTTGGCGCAGGCCGAGGACGCTCCGCAGGACGCGCAGAAGGACAATTAGTCCGGTTCCGGCCGCTCGGATGGAGCAAGCCGTACCAACGCGCGCTGCACGCGGCGGTTTTTGAATTCCTCAACGGCGATGATCAGACGGCCGGCGCGTACCGTAAAGCGCGCATTCTCATCAGGAAAGGCATTCAGCCGGCTCAACACGAGCCCGTTCAGCGTATCGTAGTCGCCCTCGGGGATCGGCGTCTTGAGCAGCGCTCCAATATCGTCTACGGACACATAGCCGTCCATGCGCCAGGTGCGCGCGTCCACCTGCTCGATCAGCGGAGGCGCATCCTCATCCTCATCGGGAATGTCGCCTACGATTTCCTCCAAAAGATCATTCATGGTGACGATACCGCTTACTCCGCCGTATTCGTCCAATACCACGGCGAAATGGTTGCGGCTTTTTTTCATACTGAAAAACAGGGAATCCGCCTTGGCGGTGTCGGGAACAAAGTGCCCCTATTCCCGAATTGATGGACAAAAAAGCATTCGTTATAATGGAAAGGAA
>CAZCAV010000066.1:0-10430 GCA_964496795.1 uncultured Oscillospiraceae bacterium | reverse complement strand
CTGCACTATATAGTTTTCAAGGTGCCCCGCTGCCCTTCGCGACAGCTTTTATATTGTAGCAAGATCGCTTTCCGTTGTCAACATGTTTTTTAAGCTTTTTTAAAAAAATTACAACCTTTTTTTTCGATCCTCACTGCGTTGACAAAGGAATCCCGCATGCAGTATTCTATATGGGAAATTTGATCGCAAGCTAAGGAGCGCTATATAATATGAAAGCACTGACAAGTAAGGAACTGCGGACGCAATATCTGGCTTTTTTTGCAGAAAAGGGCCACGCCATTATACCCAGCGCATCGCTGATTCCTGAAAACGATCCTACGGTTCTGTTTACCACGGCGGGCATGCACCCGCTGGTGCCATATCTCATGGGCGCAAAGCACCCCTCCGGCACGCGTCTTGCCGACGTGCAAAAGTGCGTACGCACGGGCGATATCGACGAAGTTGGCGACGCGAGTCACTGCACGTTTTTCGAAATGCTCGGCAATTGGTCGTTAGGCGACTACTTTAAAAAGGAATCCATCGCCTATTCCTGGGAGTTTCTGACCGGCCCCAGGTGGCTGGGCATCGATCCGGATCGGCTGTATTTCACCTGCTTTGAAGGCGACAAGGATGCACCGCGCGACACGGTGGCTCACGACTGCTGGGTCGACGCCGGCGTTAAGCCTGATCACATCGTCTATCTGCCCAAAAAACATAACTGGTGGGGGCCGGCCGGCCAAACTGGCCCTTGCGGTCCCGATACCGAGATTTTCTATGATACCGGCGCCGCACCCTGCGGGCCGGACTGCAAGGCCGGTTGCGACTGCGGAAAATATCTGGAGATCTGGAACAATGTATTTATGGAATACAACAAGCTTTCCGACGGCGTGTTTGAACCGCTCAAGCAGAAAAATGTTGACACCGGCATGGGCCTCGACCGCACCGTGGCAACCCTGCAGGGCGTAAAAAGCGTCTATGACACCGACGCTTTTCAGAATGTCATCGCTGCTATCGAGCATCTGTCCGGCAAGACATACAGCGACGAGAGCGAGTACGCACGCATGTTCCGCGTCGTCGCAGATCATATTCGGTGCAGCGTATTTCTGTTGGGCGATCCGCGCGGAGTGACGCCCTCGAATGTCGATCAGGGCTATATCCTGCGGCGGCTGATCCGGCGCTCCATCCGTTTTGCCATGCAGCTTGGCATACCCGATGGCAGTCTTTCTAAAATTGCAGAAGCAGTAATCGCCGACTACGGCCCGTTTTATCCGGAGCTCGAAGAAAATCACGAGAAGATCGTCTCCGAACTCGACAAGGAGGAATTGCGCTTTGCCAACGCGCTCAAGAAGGGCATCAAGGAGTTTGACCGTCTGGCGACCACGCTGGAAAACAGGAATATCGACGGTCAGGCGGCCTTTCACCTCTACGACACCTACGGATTTCCCATCGAATTCACGCAGGAGCTGGCCGGAGAACGCGGGTTTACGGTGGATTTGGATGGCTTTGCCGCTGCTTTCAAAGCACATCAGGAGCTAAGCCACGCAGGCGCGGAGCAGCGTTTTAAGGGCGGTCTGGCGGACAATACCGAAGCTACGGCGCAATTGCACACGGCCACGCATCTTCTGCAAGCAGCTCTGCGCAAGGTGCTCCGCGATGACAACGTCGCCCAAAAGGGCAGCAATATTACGGCTGAGCGTCTGCGCTTTGACTTCTCCTTCCCTCGCAAGGTCACACCTGAGGAGCTTCGCGACGTGGAAGCGCTGGTCAACGAGGCCATTACGGCGGATATTCCCGTCGTCTGTGAGGAGATGACCGTGGCGGAGGCTAAGGATAAGGGCGCCATCGGCTTGTTTGCAAGCAAATACGGCGAGCGCGTCAAGGTATATACGGTCGGGAACGTAAGCTGTGAGATCTGCGGCGGCCCGCACGCGGGCCACACCGGCGAGCTCGGGCGTTTCCAGATAAAAAAGGAGGAGGCCTCGTCCGCGGGCGTGCGCCGCATTAAGGCCGTTCTGATCCATGAGTGAGTGGTATTCTTACGATTGGGAGCTTTTCGGACAGCCGGCGCAGTTTCATGTCGATCTGTCCTATGTTGCCGAATTTGATATGCTCGGCGACTTTACCACGCTCCTGTATGTAAGCTGCTACTCAAAAAGCGAGGGCGCGATGGCGTTTACGCCGCGGGAAAGACGGCATCTTACGGACGTATTCAAGGACGCATCGCGTGTGCTCAAGGGGAAGTCCGTCTATGTCGGCTATATCGATATGTTGGCCCAGCGCCGTTATTATTTCTATGTCTCCGATGCGCGGCTGCTCGTCCCTATGCTCTCAGTGTGCCGTGACGACAGCGTGCTCCGGCTCAACTGTACCAAGGCGACCGAGCCCAACCGGCAGACCTACTACCGCCTGCTTGTTCCGGACGCCGCCAAGCGTCAGACCAACGACAACGCACGCTATATCGCATCATTAAGAAGCCGCGGCGACGATAACGACGCGCCGCGGCGCGTCAATCTGCATTTCTATTTTCCTACCGTGCAGGGTCGCAGTCATTTTTCAAGCGAAATACGGCAGGCCGGCTTTGCGTTGGGTCGTGACGACTATATTCCGGAGCGAGAGCTGCCCTACTATCTGATCGTTCACCGCGTCAGTCCCCTTCACAAGGACGCGATATCGCGCCTCACCACCGAAGCCATAGAGCTTGCAAGCGCCTACGGCGGCGTACTCGAGCATTTTGACTCCGGAATCGTTGTAAAACGAGGGCTGTTCGGCTGATATGAACGTATACAGGAGGGAAAGCATCCGATCCGCGCTGCTCATCGCGCTGTGCTGTCTTGTGGGCGCCGCCGCGCTGCTCGGCATTGGCCGTATGGTCTGGACCGTCGTTTATAACGCGCGCAATGTCAGCTACCGGCAATCTCTTTTAAAAAGCGTCGATTACGCTGCGCTGCATAACAGCATGACCGTTTCCTTGGACGGCGGAGAGCCCGTCAAGATCAGCTTTCGCCGCGCCAAAGGCTTCGGTACATATTTTTTAGATACGCCCTCCACGCTGCCCGCCTCGCAGTCCCGCGCGCTTGAGCGCCGCGCCGTCGTCGACTGCGGCGACGGCTCAACGATCGAGCTATGGGACGCGGGCGATAGACTTATGCGCATACGCTATCTCTCGCCAGGCGGAAAGCGTTATAGCTATACGCTCCAATATCACACCGTTTACGACGGATGGGACGGCTTCCTGCGTATCGTTTCCGGAGAGTACCAGCCTGCCTGAAGCTGCGATCATAGAGACTTCAGCAGGAGCCGCGAAGGTAAGTAACTTGAGCGGCTCCTGTCTATTACATGCCTCGCCGCCGTGCAAGCGCTGCGCCGATAAAGCCAGAGAACAGCGGGTGCGCGCGGTTTGGACGGCTCTTGAACTCCGGATGGAACTGCACGCCAAGATAGAAGGGATGATCCGATAGCTCCACGGTCTCCACAATCGCGCCATCCGGCGAACGGCCGGAAAGCACGAGTCCCGCAGCGCAAAGGCTCCCGCGATACGCATTGCTGAATTCATAACGATGCCTGTGACGCTCATGAACAAGCGGCGCCTGATAGCAGCGCGCCATCAATGTGTCCGGTACGATCGCGCAGGGATAGCTGCCAAGCCGCATCGTGCCGCCCTTCTGCATGTCGGCGTATTGATCGGGCATGAAATCGATGACCCTGTGCGCGCATTCCGGCTCGAATTCTCCGGAATTGGCCCCCTCCAGGCCGGCGACGTTGCGCGCAAACTCGATCACCGCGATCTGCATGCCAAGGCAGAGACCGAAATAGGGGATGCGCCGCGTCCGCGAGAACTCCGCAGCCGCGATCATGCCCTCTATGCCGCGATCGCCAAAGCCGCCCGGGACAATGATCCCGTCCGCGCCGCCGAGCAGCGTTTCCGCCGTATCGCCGTTGATAAGCTCCGCGTCCACCCAGTCAATATCCACATGCGCGCCGTGCTCATAGCCCGCGTGCCTGAGCGCCTCGGCCACCGAAAGATAAGCGTCGTGCAGCTTGACATATTTGCCAACCAGAGCGATCCGAACGCTCTCGCTGCGGCCGCGGATGCGCTCAAGCATCGCGTTCCAGTCGGACAGCTCCGGTCCGGGCGCATCCATGTGCAGTTCGCGGCACACAACGTCCGAGAAATGATGGTTCTCAAGCATAAGCGGCGCTTCATACAGCGTACCGACCGTGCGGTTCTCGATCACGCAGTCCTGCTTGACGTTGCAGAACAGTGCGATCTTATGCAGGATCCCTTCGTCTACGGGCCTGTCCACCCGGATAACGATAATGTCCGGCGTGATGCCTACGGATTGCAGCTCCTTGACAGAATGCTGCGTAGGTTTGGTCTTGAGTTCCTCGGAGCCGCTGAGATAGGGTACCAGCGTGACATGGATATACAGGCAGTTATCCGCTCCCTGCTCTCTGCCGACCTGACGAATGCTTTCAAGAAAGGGTTGACTCTCGATATCGCCTATGGTGCCGCCGATCTCCGTAATCACCACGTCCGCGGCCGTGGTTTCCGCCACGCTGTAAATGAAGCGCTTGATCTCATTGGTCACATGCGGGATGATCTGCACGGTTTCGCCAAGATATTCGCCGGCGCGCTCCTTGTTGAGTACGTTCCAGAACACCTTGCCGGTGGTCAGATTGGAAAAACGGTTCAGGTCCTCGTCAATGAAGCGTTCGTAATGTCCCAGATCAAGATCGGTCTCGGCGCCGTCCTCCGTTACAAAGACCTCGCCATGCTGGTAGGGGCTCATAGTACCCGGGTCCACATTGATATAGGGGTCCAGCTTCTGCGCGGCCACCTTGAGCCCCCGCGCCTTCAGCAGCCTGCCAAGCGACGCCGCCGTAATGCCTTTTCCAAGGCCGGAGACCACGCCGCCGGTCACAAAAATATACTTCGTCATTCCCTGCTCCTCCCACTAAAAAAGCGTCCCGTTTTCAGGGACGCCGAAAGTCGATTATTCCACGGTCACGCTCTTGGCGAGATTTCTGGGTTTATCCACGGCGCAGCCCTTTTGCACGGCCAGATAGTAAGCCAGAAGCTGCATGGGCAGTATGGCAAGGAAGGGTGCGAGCGTTTCATCCGTTTCCGTCAGCTCCCATTGCTCATGGGAGTGCGCCTTCGCGCCTTCCCATACGCCGTTGGACACGACAAGCACGTTGGCGCCGCGCACCTTGACCTCTTCCATGTTGCTTGCTATTTTAGGCCTGAGCTCCGGTTGGGTAGCCAATGTGACCACCAGCGAACCGTCCTCGATCAGCGCGATCGTGCCATGCTTAAGCTCTCCCGCCGCATACGCCTCGGAATGAATGTAGGATATTTCCTTCAGCTTGAGCGCCGCCTCGAGCGCGAGCGCATAATCGATGCCGCGTCCGATAAAGAACACATGCCGGACGGAAAAAGCGCGGCTGGCAAAAAACTGTATGCGTCCGCGATCGTCCAGTATCTTTTGCATGGCTTCCGGCAGAGCGCGCATCTGGCTAACGCGCGCCTGAACCGCATCGGCGCTCATACGCCCGCGCTTTTGCGCAAGATCCAACGCCATCAAATACAGTACGGTGATCTGCGTAAGGTAGGTCTTGGTCGCGGCCACGGCAATCTCCGGCCCCGCGTAGGTATAGAGCACCTTGTCCGCCTCACGCGCGATGGTGCTCCCGATCACATTGCAGACGGCCATCGTCCTGCAGCCAAGCGCGCGGCCGCGCCGCATGGCCGCGATCGTGTCCGCGGTTTCGCCCGACTGACTGACCACCGTCAGCCAGTCGCCCTCGCGCAGGCTGGTGTCTCCATAACGGAATTCGCTGGCGATGTCCACGTCTACCGGAAGACCCGCTATTCGCTCAATAAACTTCTTGCCAAGCATTGCCGCATGATACGCCGTGCCGCAGCTCACGATGGTCAGACGGCCGGCAGCCTGCGCCTCCTCCGCCGTCCATGGAAACAGCGTGGATTTGAGGCTCCCGTCCTCCTCGGCGTACTGGTGCAGAGTCTTTTCAAATGCCGCAGGCTCCTCGCAGATCTCCTTCATCATGAAGTGCTCATAGTTGCCCTTCTGAGCAGCCTCGACATCCCAATCCACATGCGTCGCCGTCTTTTCGATGCGCACGCCAAATTCGTCGAAGCAGGTGATGGCGTCGGGCCGCAGCACGGCGATCTGCCTGTTTTCCACAAAATACACGTCCCGCGTATGCGGCAAAATGGCCGGAATGTCACTCGCGACCACGCTGCCGTCCACCGCCTTGCCGATCACCATGGGGCTGTCCTTGCAGGTGCAGTAAATGGCTGTCGGATCGTCCATAAACAATATAGCCAGCGCAAACGAGCCCTCGATCAGCTGCACCGCCTGACGCACGGCGGTCAGAGGATCGCCCATATACAGATGTCTCAGAAGCTGCGCAACGACCTCCGTATCGGTTTCCGAAACAAATACATGACCGCGCTTTTGCAGCATTTCCTTGAGCTTGACATAGTTTTCGATGATGCCGTTATGCACGAGCGCCAAGGTTTTATCTCCGTCGGTATGCGGATGTGAGTTGACATCGTTCGGCTCGCCGTGCGTCGCCCAGCGCGTGTGCCCTACGCCGCAGAAACCATGAACCGGTTTTTCCGAAAGAAGCTTTTCGAGCACGTCGATCTGGCCCTTGGATTTGCGAAGCTCGATCTTTTCGCCGTCCCAGACCGCCACGCCGGCCGAATCATAGCCGCGGTAAGCAAGCGCTGTCAATCCGTCGATAAGTATCTCCGTACAATCTCTGGCGCCGGTGTAGCCGACAATTCCGCACATACATTTGCTCCTTAAAAAAATAGAGTCCGGCAACAGGCCCCAACCATCCACCGTCGCCAGACAAAAAATACCTAGTTATTATGCCACCGACTGCGCATTGCGTCAAGAGTGCATTTGACTTTTTGTGCCGGTATCCGCCGCGCGCGGCTTTACACGCTTTGTCCGTCATGTTAAAATATGGTTATTATGATACGAGGGGGGAAACAGATATGAAAAAAGCTCTTTGCATATTGTTGTCGGGTCTTCTTCTTGTGAGTCTGGCCGCCTGCTCCGGCGGGAAGTCGATCGTTTCAAGCCGTCTCGACGCCGGTTCGCCGGCAAAAGCCGCAGCGCCGACAGACGCGCCTGCGGAAGAAACCGCGGACTCCGCCTCTTTGACCGACGAAACGCCCGCCGTGGAGGAAACTGCCGTGCAGGCGCCGGCAATCGCCGGCACGCCCGAAGTCGAGGAACAGGTCCTGGTCGATCAGGACGGCGTGCGCATCACCCTTACCGGCTTTGAGGAGGACGATTTCTGGGGGCCCTGCTTTTTAATACTGGTGGAGAACAATACCGATCAGAACATCACAGCGACCGTCGATTGGGCCTGCGTCAACGGGTATATGGTTTACGCCAGTCTCTACGCAAAGGTTACGCCCGGCAATAAATCGAATGAGAGGCTCAGCTTCACCACCAGCGATTTGGAGGAAACAGGCATACAGACCATCACCGAAATGATCCTCGGCATTAAAGTCTATGATTCCGACACCTATGACGACATATTTACCACCGACGCCATCACGATTCACACCTCGCTCTACGGCAGCTATACGCAGGTTTATGATGATTCCGGAGAGGTGCTCTATGATCAGGGCGGCGTGCGCATCATCAGCAAGGGAATGGGGCACGACGATATTTGGGGGCACTACGCGCGATTCTATATTGAAAACAATTCGGGCCGCTACATTACCATTAGCAACGAGGATACGGCTGTCAACGGCTTTATGGTCAACGGCTTTCTATATGTGCGCATACTGCCGGGCATGCGCGCCATAGACGAGCTCAGCTTCAGCGACAGCACACTTGAGGAAAACGGCATTACCAGCGTCGATACCATAGAGGTCAACTTCAGAATATATGATTCCAATACATATGATACCATTGCGAACACCGAGTCCTTTACGCTTTCTGCGTGACGCGCTCTGCAGCTTCAGGCCTGCCGATTTTCGGCAGGCCTTTTCTTTTTGAGCGCGCAGCTGCTTATTTGATGAGCTGTTCGCCCGTTCCATACTTTTCATACACAAAGTCGATATCCTTATCGCCGCGTCCGGAAAGATTGACAAGCAGCGAGCCCACAGCGTGCGTACGCGCATAGCGAATGGCATAGGCCAGCGCGTGAGAGCTCTCCACCGCGGGAATAATGCCCTCAAGCCTGCAGAGCAGGAAGAACGCCTCCATGGCCTCATCGTCGGTCACGGAATCATACTTTACGCGGCCCGTATCATGCAAAAAGGCGTGCTCGGGGCCTACCGACGGATAATCCAAGCCGCTGGCAATCGAATATACGGGCAGCGGAGCGCCCTGCTCATCCTGCAGCAGATAGCTTTCGAAGCCATGCAGAATGCCTTTGCGGCCATAGGTGATCGACGCCGCGTTGTCGCCCGCGGTCTTTCCGCGGCCCATGGGCTCCACGCCCACGATCTCCACCGGCGCGTCAAGAAAGGGCACAAACATACCGGCCGCATTACTTCCGCCGCCGACCGCGGCGACCACCACATCCGGCAGCAGGCCCGTCATCTCCACAAACTGCTCGCGCGCCTCGATGCCCACGACCATCTGAAAATCGCGCACCATCTTGGGAAAGGGATGCGGCCCGACCACAGAACCGATACAGTATATCGCGTCCTTATATTCCTTGAGGTATCCGGCAAAGGCCGCGTCCACCGCCTCCTTGAGCGTCTTCAGGCCTTCGCCGACCGGAATCACATGTGCGCCCAGTAGCTTCATGCGCGTCACGTTCGGCGCCTGCTTCTGAATGTCCACCTCGCCCATGTAGACGTCGCAGTCCAGGCCGAAATAAGCCGCGGCTGTCGCCAGAGCCACGCCGTGCTGACCCGCGCCGGTTTCCGCAATCAGCTTCTTCTTGCCCATGTACTTGGCCAGCAGGCCCTCGCCCATGCAGTGATTGAGCTTGTGCGCGCCGGTATGATTGAGATCCTCGCGCTTTAAATAGATCTGGCATTTGCCCAGGCTGCGGCTCAGGCGCTCGCAATGATACACAGGCGTAGGACGCCCCTGAAACTCGCGGCGGATGCGGCGAAGCTCGCTGATGAACTGCGCGCTGTGACAGATCGTTTCATAGGCGTCATCGATCTCGCGGAAGGCCGGTTCAAGCTCCGGCGGCAGGTATTGCCCGCCATAAGGGCCGAAACGCCCGTCCGGCGTGGGGTAGCGCTTGACATAGTTCTCAAAATCCTTGTAACTGCTGCTTTCCATAGTGTGTATCCTGCCCGTTGGTGTTGGCCGCGGGCCTTATCCTTTCAAAAATAATGTGCGATAAATAAAAAAATCCCCGCCGGAGCCATGCTCCGACAAGGACGATGCTTTACCGCGGTGCCACCTTGTATTCCCAATAAACGGGCTCTTTTCCGAAACGCCAACACGCTCCGTGCGATATAACGGTCGCACCCGTCGCAGGATACTCGACAAGCTTTTCCCTGCGCGCTCCGCGGTCCATTTGAAGTGCGGTACCCGCGGGTTTCCACCGTCCCCGCTCTCTTGTAGGGCCCGTGCCGCTCCGTTATCTCCGCGTCACTGCTTATGCGTGCGATTATATATCAAGTCAAAACCGTTGTCAATAGTAAATGATACGTCCGATCGATCCTGTTTGCTCCTATTCTGCGCCGTCAGGCCGATGATTTCACTTTACACTCTTCCGATCATGACTTAGAACATACTTGTTGTTATATATAATTTTGGGTGCTGCATATCGCTTGGAGGACAGTACATGAAAAAGAGAATTCGGGCGGCTATACTGGCGGCGGTGCTGCTCGCCTGCCTGCTGCCCGCGGCGGCGGTTACGGACGGGGAAAGCTACCTCCCGTTTTCGAGCAGCAGCAGCTTCACACTGAAAACCATAAACGCAGCAAAAAGCTGGACGGTACGCTTTATTATTCCACCGATATGACAAACTGGGCAACGTGGAATGGAGCAACGGCCCTTAGCAGCTCCGGAAACAAGCTCTAACTGTGCGGCACAGACAATACAAAGATAACCGGCAGCCTAGATGATCGTGGCTGGGTGCTTACAGGCAGCAGCGGTATCGCCTGCATAAGCAGCCGGAAATCATCCGACAATGGCAGATCGACCGCGGCGTCGATTGGCAGGACATTGACGGCGCAACGAGCAGCAGCTATACGACTTCCGCTGTGACGCTGAATAATAACGGCTATCAATCCCGCTGCTTTGTCAACAGCAGCGTTTACAGCCCGATATTCACCCTCGCGATAGTGGAAGTTCCCACCATGGGCGACAGCACCAGACCGAAGCTGTGGATCGGGACAGCGTTGCTGTCGGCCATGGGACTTGCGGCAGACATGAATACGGCGGTCTGGATTGGACAGTAGGGGCGGCAAAATTGGACACCCGAAG
>CAZCAV010000065.1:0-10486 GCA_964496795.1 uncultured Oscillospiraceae bacterium | reverse complement strand
TCCTTTCCATTATAACGAATGCTTTTTTGTCCATCAATTCGGGAATAGGGGCAATGTTCAACGAAGATCGTAACCGCTATCTAAGCAGCTTCAATCAATTTCCGCTAGCCCGATTAAACTGGAAAATAAAATTACAATGGCTATTGCCATCCGGCAATATGCCGAACGATACATGGTACGTAGAATCAATGATGAGACAAGGACCGATGCCAAGCGAAAGGATCAAACTCGATGGCTTCGGACACAGATTGTGTTTGATCGCAACGATCCAGATGATGTTGAACGAGAAAAGATCGTGGACCGTGTACTTATAATTACATCAGAAAACATACACATAAATTCTTTTATGTATGAGCCTATCATCGATATTTCGCTCGATGAATTAGTTGGTTTATATGAAGATGTGACGCATAGACTTCTTCCTGCCTAGTCAATGCAGGTTGTCAAGGTTTCTCAGTCAGCCCTGTTCTCTAAGATAAACAATAAATCCGAACCCTTCGCCAACCGGCACTGGGTTCGGATTCATCGTTCTTGGCTCCCCCTGTTGGACTCGAACCAACGACACTGCGGTTAACAGCCGCATGCTCTACCGACTGAGCTAAGGAGGATCGCTATGTAGTTTTATGCATTTCTGACGCTTGATTATTCATCTTGCGTCACCGGGAAATTTCTTTCCCGATTCCTCGGCTTGTCGGTATCAAACCGTAACGTAGCTCTACCGACTGAGCTAAGGAGGAATGACTTATGCTTTCACGCAGAAGAATTCTACAACAATGTTGTCCGCGATGCAACGAAGCGGTGAGGGCGGCATTTAAAAATATCGAAAAAAATCACAAGAATTCTCTAAAAATCTCCCGAATGCTCGACTTTACGGGATCTTATGGAAAACACTCGCTGAAAATCCATCCACTAACGGCGCAACGCTGCACAGCCTCTTTTGGCGGACGGTACGTCAGACTGACGCCATTGCCGTGCAAGAACCGTCGTGTAGCCCCCAATAATACCCAGCCAGACGTCCAGTTCGCTGACAAAGCTCCTGGTAAACAGCATCTCTTCAAACAGGTTGATAATCAGTATCGGCAGCAGTATTACCGGCAGAAATCGGATCGCAAGAGGCAAGTCCGCGCGGGCGGAAAAGAGCAGACGGAAAAGCTGAATAAGCAGATATATCAGGAAAGCCGCCATTATGAGGAAGCCTGGCATGCCATAACTGAGCAGTACGCCAAGATAAGCGTTGTGAAAGTGATTATAGGGAAGGTCGGGCCCCATAAACATGGAAAGAGACAGCGCCGGCGTAGCGCCGCGCAGCAGCACGTCCTTTTCATCGAAGAGCTGATCGAGCGCATAACGCCAGATTGCGAAACGGCTGCTGATGTTTTTTGTATCGGAAAGATCCCGCATGGTGGCTTCGCTGGAACCGACACTCTGGACGGTGTTACCGCTGTCCTGCATGGCAGTCTGCGCTGATGTGCCGGTGCTCATCAGCGCGTTAAAGCCGGTGGTTACGCCGCGGGCGCCAAGTAACAGCAGAGCACAGAACAGAACGCCCGCAAGAGAGGCCGCAAGCAGACGAATGCACTTTGATTTCTTTTGCATGAGCTTCCAAATGATGATGGCAGCAAAAAAGAAGGCGGCGGGCAGCAGCGCGAATTTGGCTGTGCGATTGCCTGTAAGCGCAAGAGCGATCAGCATTGACAGCCCGGCGGCAATCAGCAGTGCCTTGACAAATGGGCCGCGTCTGCTGAGCAGCAGATATAGCACAAGGCAGAGTGCTGTACATAAAAGCAGCGCATACATGTTGGGATCCAATATCAGCCATAAACGTCCGTTGTACATACCCGCCGGAGCAGAATCGCTGCTGCGGAACAACAGCTTTTGTGTCAGCGCCAGTACGATGCCGACGACTGATGAACAGGCCACTGGAACGATCCAGACGCCGGCCAGCCAATCCAGACTCCTGATGCGGCGTTTTTCATCCAGAGCATAGGCCAGTGGATAGCACAGCAAGGCAATGGCGCAGGCGTTTGCATAAAAGGGTATACATTCAGACATTCCGACGCGGTTGAAATTCATCAGACAGCTGATGTTCATCCATACAAAGGCGGCTAGGAGAAGCTTGATATCTGTAAACCTAAATAGGCGACCATGCCAGAGCATAACGCCGAACAGGAGCAGCGAAAGCGGGAAGAGCACATAAGCGGTCAATGCGCGAGCGACGGCAACATACAGATAAAAGAGAAGGGATAAACCAAGACAGCAGGCTGCGCCGAAAGCAACAAGATGTCTCCAGTCGAAGAAACGAAGCAGCGCGGCGTGCAGCGTATTTCTTGACATTGCCGTTTTCCGATCCAGATTATCCATGTGTGCCTCCCGAAGCTTACTCATAATAAATTCAGTATACGGAACTTACGGAAGCTTGTCAAAACAAAATAAAGACCTCCTGTACGCATGGCAGGAGGTCGGATCGATTGCATGTCAACGGCAGCCTATTTCGACCAAACGCCGTAAAAAGTGCAGGAACTCGACAGAGTGATTTCTGTCCCGGGTGCATAGTAGTCCAAACCGTCGTTGAATTCTGGTATTTGGCCCGGATCCACGCCATAGGTTTTTCCTGAGCCAACGCGCGACCAACATACGAATTCATAGCCATCGCGCGAAAACATGCTTTCCCTGACGATATATGAAGAATGAATGGGCAGTTCCTCATAGTAATAATTTGTTTCATTATAGTCATAGCCCATGCTTTGACGCAAAAAGTATTTTACCTCGCGATTGCAAAGCGGCGTGGCGGTGGCAATGGCCGGCGTGGCGGTAGCGACAGATGGTGTGACGGTGGCAACGGCCGGCGTGACGGTGGGGTGTGCCGGAGGATCGGCATGACAAACCAGGATATGGCTCACGTCCTCCTGCCTGCACTGCAGCGCATGGCCGTTCGCTTCCGGTAACACGCAGTACCTCTTTTCGACCCGATTTTGCATCAATGTAAATTCAGACCCTGTTTTGAATAAAAAAGTGCATTTTTTCAGAGATTTGTCCGCCTGGCAGGCATCGGATATCAATCGCTTTTGCTGGCCGCAGCTTAATCTGGACGCAGTCCATACAAGGGCGTATCTGGCCTGTTTAATGATCAGGCAATCACCGCTAAACGGTTGATAAACCGATCCGTCGTTTCCCGTAGCCAGTTCAGAACGTTCAATTTTTTGGAAATTCTGCTGAGATCTGTTATCAGCAGCGAGCGATGCGGTGACCAGCGAAAAGCAGAGGAACAGAGAGATCAGCAAGCACATCAGTTTTTTCAAGAAAAGTACCTCGATATATATTTAGTATAGGTTTAAAACGGTAAGCTGCCATCCTTGTCCGAAGTTCGAACGGATTGAGTGCAAAGCGCTGAAGGATTGCACATTGGCGACATTACCGCTATAAAGCTATCCGTTATACATATATGAACGGGATGCGCTTATTATGCCTGCCGGCAGAGGCAGTGATCGGTCAGGTCAGAAGATTATGGAGAACTTCAGGATTCTTCCTCGCCGACAGGAGATGAGATCTCGTCTGCCGCATCGCTGGATGATAGCAGCTGCAGCGCGGTTCCCTCGTCGATCTGTTCGACGCGCCGGAGACTTCTTACAATGGAGCGCGTGCGCACGCCGATCAGCCGGTCGAGATCGTCGTTGACCTGAAGAAGACGTTTCTGCGAGCTGGACAGTATGCCTTCGAATTTTTCAAACTCCGTTTTGACAGCGCCAAGCACACGCCATACCTCTCCGCTGCGCTTTTGAATCGCAAAGCTGCGGAATCCCATTTGAAGACTGTTGAGAAGCGCCGCCATCGTTGAGGGACCTGCAATGTTGACGCGAAAACTGCGTTGAAGCTCTTCTACAAGCCCGCGATTGACAGCCTCGGCGTACAGGCCCTCAAACGGTAGAAAAAGTATGGCAAAATCCGTGGTGTGCGGCGGAGCAATGTATTTCTCATGAATGTCCCTGGCTTCCTTCTTGATCTGCGTGCCAAGCGCGGCGGCCGCGGCCTGTACGGCCTCGACAGAACCGCTCTCATAGGCGTCCTGCAGGTTGGCGTACATATCGCCCGGGAATTTTGAATCGATCGGCAAATAGATATGCTGACCATCCTCGGCCGGCAGCTTGACGGCATATTCCACGCGCTCCCGGCTGTCGGGCCGTGTGGCAACGTTTGTATCGTATTGCTCAGGCGAGAGAATTTCCTCCAAAATGGCGCCAAGCTGAATCTCGCCAAGAATACCGCGCGTCTTGACATTGCTCAGCACCTTTTTAAGATCGCCCACGCCAGCCGCGAGAGTTTGCATTTCGCCAAGGCCCTTGTAGACCTGCTCAAGACGCTCATTGACAAGCTGAAAGGACTGAGTCATTTTGCTTTCAAGCGTCTTTTGCAGCTTTTCATCCACGACCTGACGCATTTCATCAAGCTTTTGATTATTTTCCGTCTGCAATTGATACAGCCGCCGCTCAATGGTCTGGCGCACAGCCTCAAGCTTCTGTTCATTGGCGGTCTCAAAGGTCTTAAATCGGCTTTCCGCCTGCGTGGCGGCCGCAAGCTGGTTGTCGCCTATCATGCGGCCAAGCGTTCCAACGGAGGAATTGACCGTGTTGGCAAGCTCCTGCCTGAGCTGCGAAAGAGCCTCGTCAAGATCATCCTGCAGAGCTTCATGCTGCAAACGCTGACGCCGCAGCAGAAGAGCGGCCGCTATCAGCATGACGGCCAGAGAGATAAGTGATATGATCAGAGCGATATACTCCATTTTATCCTCCTATATGTGCATCAGACCGACCACGATCAGCGCCTGCGCCAGAATATACGGCAGCATTACAAAGAAGTTGGAAAAACGGAAGCGTTTTACATTAAACACATTGAAAGAAAGCAAGGTGTCCGAACCGATAAACAGCAGCGAACCGGTGAAAACGATCCATGCAGGCGCCGTATAAAGTCCTAAAGCCAGCATCAGAGCGGAATAGCTCATGAAACCGATGATCAGCATGTAGCCGAGGCACGGGACAAAGAGTTTTTTGGGCAAAACGGGCTTCAGTATGCTCATGATGCCGAATACCAGCGCAAGGTAGATGAGCGCTGCGACAATATATACCCATAGACTGATCGCAAATAGTTTTGGCACGAGCCGCATATGGACGGCATAGCAAATATGTCCCGCAGCAAAGGCCAACAGCCCTCCGACAAACATTTTTTTACTGTTCGGAAACAGAAGGAGCACGTCGCCCAAAAAACCGCAGAGAACGGCAGCCAGTACAAGCGGAGAGAAACGCTCAGCACCCAAATAGCACAGGGCCAACAGAGGCATCAGAAAACATTTGCTGATCACGCGGATCCTGCGTTTTTCCGGCGGCGCACAGGAATACAAATGCAGCGCGCTTACAGCGCCATATACGATCATCAACATAAACGGCAGACTCGCTTTCAGAAATCGTTTGTATATTAGTTCAGTATAACACAAAAGATGTACACTTGAAAATGAAAGCGTCAGATGGTACACTGTACTCTGTGATGATATGGCATAAGGCCAAGCAATAAAGGAGGAATGGCATCAATGCAGTATTCCAAGGATGTGGACGAAATGGTCTGCGTAAAGAAGGGCGCGGCCCATGACCCTGCGCCTATCCCCGAAGAGGGAAAATGGGTCAAGGCAAAGCAAATTACGGATATCAGCGGGTTCACCCATGGCGTCGGCTGGTGCGCGCCGCAGCAGGGCGCCTGCAAGCTTACCCTCAATGTCAAGAATGGCGTGATCGAGGAGGCCCTTGTCGAGACGCTGGGCTGCAGCGGCATGACGCATTCGGCGGCCATGGCGGCGGAGATACTACCGGGAAAGACGATACTGGAGGCGCTGAATTCCGATCTTGTATGCGACGCGATCAACACTGCTATGCGCGAGCTGTTCCTGCAGATCGTCTATGGCCGTACACAGAGCGCGTTTTCCGACGACGGTCTTTCCGTCGGCGCGGGGCTTGAAGATCTTGGAAAGGGCCTGCGTTCCCAAATTGGCACGATGTACGGCACCAAGCTAAAGGGCGCGCGTTATCTGGAGATGGCCGAGGGATATGTGCTCAAGATCGGTCTGGATGCCGATGGCGAGATCATTGGTTATCAGTTTGTCAGCCTTGGTAAAATGATGGACGCCATCAAGAAGGGCGTTGACCCGAAGGAAGCATATGAAAAGAACATCGGTACTTACGGCCGCTTCGACGCCGCCGTCAAGATCATCGACCCGCGTCGTGAATAAGGAGGCAGTCATGGTTACGTTTGAAGGATACGAAAGAAGAATCGATAAAATCAACGGAGTGCTGGCTGAATACGGTATTTCCGGCGTTGAGGAGGCGAAGAAAATCTGTGACGACGCAGGAGTGGACGCCGCCGGCATCGTTAAGGGCATACAGCCCATCGCTTTTGAAAACGCGTGTTGGGCCTATACCATAGGCGCGGCCATCGCCATTAAGTCAGGCGTCAGGACGGCTGCCGAAGCGGCGGAGGCCATTGGCGTTGGCCTGCAGTCCTTCTGCATTCCGGGCTCTGTCGCCGATCAGCGCGCTGTCGGCCGCGGGCATGGCAATCTGGCCGCTATGCTGCTCAGGGAAGAGACGCATTGCTTTGCTTTTCTGGCGGGTCATGAGAGCTTTGCTGCCGCCGAGGGCGCCATCGGTATCGCGCGCACGGCCAACAAGGTTCGTAAGGAGCCTCTTCAGGTTATTCTCAACGGTCTCGGCAAGGACGCTTCCTACATCATTTCCCGCATCAACGGTTTTACCGCTGTTGAAACGGAATATGATTACAAGACCGGAGAACTGAAAATACTTTCCACGCGCGCATTTTCCGACGGCGATCGCGCCAAGGTGCGCTGCTATGGCGCGGACGACGTCAACGAAGGTGTGGCGATCATGCGTCACGAGAATGTGGACGTATCCATCACCGGCAATTCCACAAACCCGACGCGTTTTCAGCATCCTGTTGCGGGCACCTATAAAAAATGGTGTATCGAGAACGGCAAGAAGTATTTTTCCGTTGCCAGCGGCGGCGGAACGGGACGTACGCTGCACCCGGACAACATGGCGGCAGGGCCTGCTTCTTACGGTCTGACGGATACCATGGGCCGCATGCACTCCGACGCGCAGTTCGCGGGATCCTCCTCCGTGCCGGCGCATGTGGAGATGATGGGCCTCATCGGCATGGGCAATAACCCCATGGTTGGCGCGACTGTCGCAGTGGCGGTCGCCATTGAGCAAGCAGTTTCTTAAAAGAACGGCAGGAAACTGGCGGCCCGCCTGCGGCGGGCCGCTTGAATTTGAGAATGAGGGCTTTTTGGCAGTATCATGCAAAATAAAATGGTAAGACGATTGGCAGCCGCCGGCGTATTGGCTGCCGCCATCATGCTTTTAACTATGTTTGCCTCTATTCCTTTGCCGGGCGGGCATGGTTATATCAATATGGGCGATGCGGGCGTGCTGCTTTCTGCCTATGTTCTGGGCGGCGGATGGGGCTTTCTGTGCGCGGGCGTTGCATCGGCGCTTTCAGACGTATTATTGGGTTGGAGCGTCTATGCGCCCGCCTCTTTTCTGATAAAGGGATGCGTGGCGATGTTGGCCGGCTTTTGTTTTTCCAGATGCCGTGCGAAAGGCCGCAGCTTCTTTGTGTACCCAGCTGCTTTGATTGTTCCGGTTGGCTATGGCCTGTATGAAACGGCGCTCTACGGTTTGGCTGCTGCGATTGTGAATTTTCCGTTGAATCTGGTACAGTGCCTGGTGGGCGCTGCGGTGGCGCAGGGCTTGATCGCCGCGCTGAGTAAACGCCACGGACTGTCCTCCTTTATGTGCCATGCCCCGGAGGAGCGGGCGCGTCTTGTGCGTGAGCCGCGCGGCGGCGGCGATGTGGCGCTGCTTGCGGGGGATGAAACGTTGGCGCTGCATGCGGCGGATATACTGTCCGTGCAGGGCATAACGGCTCGCGTGCTTGTATCGGACGATTCCGGACGGAGCCTGTCTGAGCTTATGCCCAAGGATATGCTTTTGCTGAGACACAACGGCCGCGAGACGGCGGACGAGCTGGCGGCCAGAGCGATGGAGGCGATGCGACATGATCTATGAATCCGTATTGGAAACGGTTGGACACACGCCGCTGATTCACGCTGCGCGCTATGAAAGCGCTCTGTCGCTTCCCGCACGGCTGCTTGTAAAGATGGAGAGCCGTAATCCGGCAGGCAGCGCCAAGGATCGCGTGGCCGTATCCATACTTGAGGATGCGAAAATGCGCGGCTTATTAAAAGCGGGAGGCACGGTGATTGAATCGACAAGCGGCAATACAGGCGTGGGCCTGGCGATGGCTGCCTGCGTACTGGGCTATCATGTGATCCTGACCATGCCGGAGTCCATGAGCGCCGAGAGGCGAAAGCTGCTTGCGGCGTTTGGCGCGGAGCTCATTTTGACGCCGGCGGGGGAGGGGATGCAGGGCGCCAATACAAAGGCGGCGCAGCTTGCCGCTGAGATCGATGGCAGCATACTGGCCTCGCAGTTTGACAATCCAGCCAATCCCAAGGCGCACGAGACTGCGACCGGCCCTGAGATCTGGCTGGACGCAGAAGGCAGGGTGGACGCGCTTGTGGCCTGCGTGGGCACAGGAGGCACCCTCAGCGGTGCGGCGCGATATCTGAAGACGCGGAATCCGAAGCTGTTGGTCTTTGCCGTGGAACCAGCGGAATCGCCCATGATCGCCGAGGGACGTGCCGGCGCGCACGGTATACAGGGTATCGGCGCGAATTTTGTGCCAAAGAATTATGACGGGACGCTTGTGGATGAGGTGCTGCATGTCGCGACAGACGAGGCGAAGCGTTCAGCACGCGATTTTGCCCGCGCGGAAGGAATCCTGTGCGGCATTTCTTCGGGCGCCGCGCTGGCTGCGGCCGTGGAGGCGTCGCGAAGGAGCTGCCTTACGGGAGCAGCGGTCGTGACGATACTGCCTGACACCGGCGAACGCTATCTCAGCACAGATCTTTACGGTTAAGCGCCGAGAGATGAGATATGTCAAATGTTTGAACAAAGTTTAACAAATGCTCTTCGGCCTTGCAATGTGCCCTCCATTTTTACTACAATACGATGCAGGAGAGTGAAAGCTTGTATCAGACGAAACGCATTTTTCGACGCATGAAAAAGAAGACCGTTGGCGGTCTGAAGCGTTTTTTGCGCACATGCTATCATATGGGCAGGACAACCTGCATCTTCATTGCATCTGCCATCACATTTGTGATCGTCGGCTTGATATTGATTATCGCCATACCCAAATCCAGAGCCAATAAATCAGAAGCCCTGGCGTTGGAGCTGGCGGCGCTTGCTACGCCTGAGCCCAGTGCAACGCCCAGTCCGGTGCCTGAGGAATTTTATTTTACGCCTACGCCGGAGCCGACGGTATGGATTGCGCGCGGCGAGGAGGGCGACAGCGTGCTTGAACTGCAAACGCGGCTGATGGAGCTCGGATATCTTGCCATTGACGAGCCTACAAGCTATTTCGGCGACGCTACGAAGTTTGCCGTGAAGCTGTTCCAGCGACAGCATGATCTGCAGCAGGACGGCATTGCCGGCGAGCAGACTCTGACGCTTTTGTATTCCGATGACGCGCAGCCCTATGTTATGAAGGAAGGCGCTGAGGGCGACGACATCGTAGAATTCCAGCGTATGCTGGTCGACCTCGGCTATCTGGACAGCAGTCAGGTAACGGGATATTACGGAACGGATACGGTCAAGGCGGTCACAAAATTTCAGCATCGCAACTATATTACCGAGGATGGCAAGGCCGGTACGCAGACGCTGGAGGAGATCAACTCACCGGATGCGCGCGTATCCTATACGCGCGAGCAGGAGCTTAAGGAAGAGAAGAAGAAAGCCGAGGCTGCAGCGCGCGCACAAACCACAGCGGGCCGTATTGACAAGCTGATTTCCGTAGCGTCCAAGCAAATAGGCAAGCCATATGTTCTTGGCGCGAGAGGGCCCAGCACCTTTGACTGCTCCGGACTGGTGTATTACTGCCTGCGTCAGGCAAATGTTTATTGCCGCAGGTTGAACGCCGCCGGCTATTCCAAAATGACGAGCTGGACGAAGATCACAAGCATGAGCGCGCTCAAACGCGGTGACCTGATATTTTTCAAATCGGACAGCAGCAGTACCGTCGGCCATGTAGCTATCTATATTGGCAGCGGCATGATGATCGACGCTTCAAGCTCGAACGGCAAGGTTATGAAGCGAAGCTGCACGGGCTCCTGGAGCCGCCGCAACTTTGTTTGCGGCCGGAGGCCCATTGAGAACGATTAGCGAATCAAACCGGACGAAATATTAATAGAATTTCGCCGGATTAGATTGACAGAAACGTCTGCCGCATTTATAATACTACTTCGGAACTCGTTTCCTGCGCCTGTAGCTCAGCAGGATAGAGCAACGGCCTTCTAAGCCGTAGGTCC
>CAZCAV010000064.1:0-11408 GCA_964496795.1 uncultured Oscillospiraceae bacterium | reverse complement strand
CGTGGGCGAGTCCGGCTCCGGAAAGAGCGTGGAGGCTTTCTCCATCATCGGCCTTTTGCAAAGCCCGGGCAAGGTGATCGGCGGCAGCATCCGCTATCAGGGCGAGGATGTGCTGAGCTATGACAAGCACCGGATGGAGCAGTTCCGCGGCAACAAGATCAGCATGATCTTCCAGAACCCAATGACCTGCCTCAACCCCGTGTATACGGTCGGCAATCAGCTTCGCGAGGCGCTGCTTTGCCACAACAGGGATCTCAGCAAGTCGCAGGCGCACAAGCGTGCGGTCGAGATGCTGGAGCTCGTGGGCATTCACGAGAGCGAGCGTCGCATGAAGCAGTATCCGCATGAGCTGTCCGGCGGCATGCGTCAGCGCGTGATGATCGCCATGGGCCTTATCTGCAATCCGCGCATACTGATCGCGGACGAGCCTACGACGGCTCTGGATGTGACCATACAGGCGCAGATACTGGAGCTGATGAAGGACATCCGCCAAAAAACCGGCATGGCCATCATATTCATTACCCATAACCTCGGCGTTGTGGCGGATATCTGCGATCGCATTTCCGTCATGTACGCGGGCCACATAGTAGAGCAGGGGCCGGTGGAGGATATTTTTTACAGGCCTGCGCATCCCTATACGCAGGGACTTCTGCGTTCGATGCCCCGCGTGGACAACGAGAGCTACGAGCGCCTGATCCCCATCGAGGGCACGCCCGTTGACATGCTGAATCCGCCTCTGGGCTGTCCCTTCGGACCGCGCTGCGAGCACAGCATGAAGATTTGCCTCAGACAGTCTCCGCCCGATATGACCGTATCGGAGGGACACAGGGCGGCCTGCTGGCTGCTGGACAGGAAAACAGAGGGAGGCGAAGTGGAATGAGCTCAAATCAAGTACTCGTTCAGGTGGAGAGCCTCCGTAAGTTCTTTACGATCAAGGGCAATCTGTTCCAGAAAAAGAAATATGTGCAGGCCGTGGAAAATGTTTCCCTGTCCATTCACAAGGGAGAAACCTTAGGCTTGGTCGGAGAATCGGGCTGCGGCAAGACGACCCTGGGACGTACGATACTGCGGCTGTACGAGCCGACAGCGGGAACCATCTATTATGACGGCAAGGACATTACCAAAGAAAAGATGCTGCCCTACCGCCGCAAGATGCAGATCATCTTTCAGGACCCGTCCGCGTCGCTGGATCCGCGTCTGACCGTTGGAGAGATCATTGGCGAGGCCATTGATATCCACCATCTGGCGTCCTCGCGCGCGGAACGCGCTGAAACGATCGAGCGGCTGCTGGAGCAGGTCGGCCTGAACACGGAGCATTCCAATCGCTTTCCGCACGAGTTTTCGGGCGGCCAGCAGCAGCGTATCGGCATTGCGCGGGCCTTGGCGGTGCAGCCCGAGTTCATCGTATGCGACGAACCGATCTCTGCGCTCGACGTTTCCATACAGAGCCAGATCGTCAATATGCTTGAGGATATGCAGAAGGACATGGGCCTCACCTATCTGTTCATCGCGCACGATATCTCCGTGGTGCGGCATATTTCCAACCGGATCGGCGTGATGTATCTTGGCAGCCTCGTAGAGCTGACCGACAGCTACGAGTTGAACAAGCATCCGGCGCACCCCTATTCTCAGACGCTGCTGTCTGCGGTGCCGGTGCCCGATCCAAAAGTCAGCCGCGCCAGAAAGCGTATCGTGCTTGAAGGCGACGTGCCAAGCCCGATCGACCCGCCCTCCGGCTGCCGCTTTCACACGCGCTGCCCCTACGCCAAGCCGGAATGCGCCGAGCGGGTGCCCGAGATGCGCGAGATTTCGCCCGGGCACTATTGCGCCTGCCATATTGTATAAGTCCGGCCGCTTTGACCGGCGAATGATTTGTTTTGCGATATGACGATATGAAAAACCTCTTGATTTTTCTATCGTCATATCGTATAGTATATTTTATGTATGTATGTAACTGCGTACATAAGAAATCATAACAGGAGGAAAAAAGAATGAAGAAAATCATAGCCTTGTTGCTCTGTGCCGTTCTGGCTCTTGGCGTTTTCGTAGCATGCAAGCCCGTTGCTACAACGCCCTCCGAAGCGCCCACGGCCGAAGAGCCCGCCGCGGCTGAAGAGCCCGCTGTTGCAGAGGAACCGTTCAATCTGAACGTGAACTTTGCTTCCGAGCCCCAGACCATCGATCCCGCTCTGAACAGCGCCGTGGACGGCGCCGTGATGATCAACCACATGTTCGAGGGTCTGTACAAGTGGGTTGACGACGGCGAAGGCAACGCCACTCTGGCGCTTGGACAGGCGGCGGATGTGCAGGTCAACGAGGACAAGACGGTCTACACCTTCACGCTGCGCGATGACGCAATGTGGAGCGATGGTCAGGCTGTCACCGCCGGTGACTTTGTGTATGCCTGGCAGCGCCTGGTAACGCCTGAGACAGCGGCTGACTACAACTATATGGCCGACATCCTGCTCAACGCCAACGAGATCATGGCTGGTGAGATGACTCCCGATCAGCTTGGCGTCAAGGCGATCGACGACAAGACCCTGGAGGTCACTCTGCATACCGCCTGCCCGTACTTTGAAGAGATCATGGCCTTCCCGGCCCTGATGCCTGTCCGTCAGGATATCATCGAGTCCGCCGGCGACCAGTGGACCTTTGATCCCGCCACTTATATCGGCAACGGCCCGTACAAGATGGAGTCCTGGGAGCACAACGCGGCGATCGTGCTGGTTCCCTCCGAGACCTATTATGATGTGGCAAACCTTGGCCCCGACTCCATCACTTTCAAGCTGATGGATGACGCCAACGCCATCTATGCCGCTTACCGCAGCGGTGAGCTGAACTTCATCGAGGAAGTTCCGGTCAACGAGATCGCGGCTCTGCTGGATTCCGGCGAGCTGAATGTGGATCCGTACATCGGCACCTACTATGTCTGCTTCCAGACCCAGAAGGCGCCCTTCGACGACGCGCGCGTTCGTAAGGCCTTCAGCCTTGTGATCGATCGCAACTACATCGTCGAGCAGATCACCCAGACCGGTCAGGTTCCGGCCACCGGCTTCGTGCCCTCCGGCATCAATGACGCGGCAGGCGCCTCCGGCGACGATTTCCGTACCGTTGGCGGCAGCTACATCGACGTGAGCAAGGAGGCCTATGAGGCCAACTGCGAAGAAGCGCGCGCTCTGCTGGCCGAGGCTGGCTTTGAGGGTGGCGCAGGCTTCCCCGTCGTCGAGTACCTCTACAACACCTCCGATAACCACAAGGCTATCGGCGAAGCTCTCCAGAATATGTGGCAGACTGAGCTTGGCGTGACCGTCAACCTCACCAACCAGGATTGGGCAGTCTTCCTCCAGACCCGTAAGGACGGCGATTATTCCATCGCCCGCAACGGCTGGATCGCTGACTACAATGATCCGATGAGCTTCCTTGATATGTGGCTGACCGGCGGCGGCAACAACGACGCGCAGTACAGCAACCCTGAGTATGACGCTCTCATTCAGCAGGCCAAGTCGACCTCCGACGCAGCCGAGCGTATGAGCCTCATGCACCAGGCAGAGGATATCCTCATGGGTCAGGACGTTGTCCATGCGGCGATCTACTTCTACACCAACAAGAACATGCATCAGGGCTACACCGGCATGTACTACACGCCGCTTGGGTATTACTTCTTCGGTTACACCCAGCCCGAAGCGTAAATCGCTGATCGGTTAAGAGCACTTATAGCAGAGGGCTTCGGCCCTCTGTTATTTTTCGCCCGTCTATGTTAGAATGTTGTTATGAATGATAAGTACGAAGCGCTCGCGGCGTGGCTTCGCTGCAATCCGCACGCGGCGATCGCTTATTCGGGCGGTGCGGACTCGACCCTGTTGCTTCGCGCCGCAAAGGACGCGCGTGCAGACTGCCGCGCGTATTATGTGAAAAGCGCGTTTCAGCCCGCATGGGAGCAGCGCGATGCGAAGCGCTTTGCGGACGCCCTGGATATGCCGGTCGTTTTCCTGACGCTCGATGTGCTCGCCTGCCCCGAGATCGCCGCAAACCGGTCAGATCGCTGCTACCACTGTAAAAAGGCCATGCTTGGCGCCCTGATGGAGCGGGCTTGCGCGGACGGCTGCCTGACGCTGATCGACGGCACGAATGCGTCGGACGATGCGGCGGAGCGTCCGGGCATGCGCGCGCTCGCCGAGCTCCGCGTGCATTCGCCGCTCCGAGAATGCGGCATAGGCAAGGCAGAGGTATACGCGCTCTCCCGTTCGCTCGGCCTTTTAAGCGCGCATAAGCCGCCATATGCCTGCCTGGCTACGCGGGTTGAGGCTGATCGCCCCATCACGTCCGCGCTGCTGATGCGCGTGGAGCAGGCCGAGGATCTGCTGTTTCAAAACGGCTTTACAGATTTTCGGGTGCGGCTGAGAGGCGGCGGCGCGCTTTTGCAGCTTCGGGAAGCCGATCAGACGCGCTGGCTCGGGTTGGAGCGCTCGCTTGAGCCGCAGCTGCGACGCTGGTTTTCTGAGATCACGATGGACACGGTACCAAGGAGCAACGAGACACTATGGACAAGCATGAATTGAAGACCCTGCTCGAGAAGGTAAAAAGCGGAGAGACCACGCCGGACGAGGCGGTGGCCGCCATGAGGCTCGCACCCTTCACGGAGCTTGGCTATGCGACGCTCGACGATCATCGAGACCTTCGAACGGGTACGGGAGAGGTGATTTATGGCGCCGGCAAAACGCCGGAGCAGATATGCGGTATTGCGGCGGCAATGCGCAGAAACGGACGCCGCGATATCCTGATCACCCGCATGTCGGCGGCGGCGGCGGCGTTGCTGGGAAGCGGGATGGAGCTGACGTATCATCCGCTTTCGCGCATCGGTATTGTGGCGCGCGATCCGGACAAGAAACCGGTGGGCTCCATCGTCATTGCCTCCGCAGGAACGAGCGACGAGCCGGTTTGCGAGGAGGCTGCGCTGACCGCTGAGCTTCTGGGCAACCGCGTTACGAGGATCACCGACGCCGGCGTGGCCGGTCTGCACCGGCTGCTGGCACATCTGGAGCTGCTGCAAAGCGCTCGTGTGGTCATCGCCATAGCGGGTATGGAGGGCGCGCTTGCCAGCGTGATCGGCGGGCTTGTGGACTGTCCCGTGATCGCCGTACCGACAAGCGTAGGCTACGGCGCGAGCTTTGAGGGCCTTGCGGCACTGCTGGCCATGCTCAATTCCTGTGCAAGCGGCATAGGCGTCGTCAATATTGACAATGGATTCGGCGCGGCATGCCTTGCCAGCCGCATCAACCAGATGGAGGGACTGTCGTGAGCATACTGTATTTTGACTGCGGCATGGGTGCGTCGGGCGACATGCTGCTTGGCGCGCTGCTGGCGCTTCAGCCTGCGCCTCAGGAGGCCTTGAAGGAACTGAACAAACTGCATGCGCGCCTGCGCTTTGAGGCGCGTGAGGACGCATCCTGCGGCCTGAGGGGAATGCGCGTTCAGGTTTTGGCAGACGGAGAGGACGAAGGGGAGGCGCAGGAGCACGGACATGGCATGACGCTTTCCAATATTCTGTCATATATGGATGCGCTGCCGGTTGCGGAAAGCGTACGCAGAAGATCCGCCTCCGTGTATGCGCGTCTGGCCGACGCGGAGGCGGAGGCGCACGACACAACGCGCGATTCCGTGCACTTTCATGAGGTCGGCATGCTGGATGCTGTCGGCGATATCGTTGGCTGTTGCCTGCTGTTTGAAAAGCTTTCGCCGGATTTTGTGGCGTCGTCGCCCATACATGTCGGCTGTGGGACGGTGCGCTGCGCGCATGGCGAGCTGCCAGTGCCGGCGCCGGCTACGGCCAATCTGCTGCGCGGGATTCCCATGTATGGAGGAGAGATCTCCGGCGAGCTTTGCACGCCGACAGGCGCGGCGCTTTTGAGCGAATTTGTGCAAAGCTTCTGCGGTATGCCGCTGATGCGCGCGACGCAGATCGCCTGCGGACTTGGTAAAAAGCAGTTTTCCCGGCCAAACGTGCTGCGCGTATTTTTTGGCGAGCAAAACGCGGCGGACGGCCCGAATGACGCGGGCGTGGAGCTCAGCTGCAACCTTGACGATATGAGCGGCGAGCAGATGGGCTTCGCGCTGGAACGGCTTATGGAGACAGGCGCGCGCGACGTCTGCTTTTCGCCGGTTACGATGAAGAAGGGACGGCCCGCCTATCGGCTGATCTGCCAGTGCGCTCCCGCGGACGCGGACCGTATGGCGCGCGCGATCCTTCAGTATACCTCCAGCTTTGGCGTGCAGCGCAGCGAAACCAAACGGTACATACTGGACAGGCGCGTTACAAAACAAAACACCCCGTATGGCTGCGTCCGCATGAAGACCGGAACTGGCTACGGGGTGGAAAAATCGAAGCCGGAATATGAGGATGCGGCCGGCGCCGCGCGCCTGCGCGACCTGCCGTTAGCAGACGCCCTGTGCGATCATGGCGGTCGAGACCTTTAGAAAGCCCGCTATATTTGCGCCCGCCATATAGTTATCTCTGAGACCGTAGCAGCGGATAACGTCCTCCATCTGGTCAAATATGGCGCGCATGATATCCACCAGCTTTTCATCCACCTGCTCGCGGGTCCATGGAAGACGCATGGCGTTCTGACTCATTTCCAGACCGGAGGTGGCTACGCCGCCGGCGTTGGCCGCTTTTCCGGGGACATACAGTACGCCGTTCTCCATCAGACAGGCAACGGCTTCGGGGGTCGTGGGCATGTTGGCGCCCTCCGCAACGATCCATGCCCCGTTTTTGCACAGCTCCTTCGCGTCCTCCGGGAACAGCTCGTTTTGCGTGGCGCAGGGCAGCGCAATATCCGCCGGTATGCGCCAGACGCCGCGTCCGGGCGTATAGATTGCGTGCGGACGTTCCTGAACATATTCGCTGATACGTTTTCTGCCAATCTCCTTGAGACGGCGAATAGACTCCACATCGATACCCTCGGGATCAAATATCCAGCCGTCGGAATCGCTCATGGTCAGCACCCTGGCGCCAAGAGACACGGCTTTTTTGGCGGCATAGGTCGCTACGTTGCCGGAGCCGGAAATCAATACACGCGCACCGTCGAAGCCCTTGCCGTGCGCTTGCAGAACCTCCCGCGCCAGATACACCAGACCATAGCCGGTGGCCTCCGTGCGCAGGAGGGAACCGCCGTAGGCCATGCCCTTGCCGGTAAAGGTGCTTTCAAAGCGTTCGGTGAGCCGCCTGTATTCTCCGAAAAGGTAGCCGATCTCGCGTTCGCCCGTGCCGATATCGCCGGCAGGCACGTCGCGGCAGGCGCCGATATACTGATAGAGCTCCAGCATAAAACTTTGGCAGAAGCGCATGATTTCTCCGTTTGAGCAACCCTTGGGGTTGAAATTGGAGCCGCCCTTTGCCCCGCCAAGCGACAGACCCGTCAAGGCGTTCTTGAATGTTTGCTCGAAGCCCAGAAACTTGATGATATCCAGATTGACGGAGGGATGCAGGCGGATACCGCCCTTATAAGGCCCGATGGCGCTGTTGAACTGTACGCGGTAGCCGCGGTTGACCCGCACATTGCCCTTATCGTCGGTCCATGGCACACGGAAGAGTATCATGCGCTCGGGCTCGACAAGCCGCTCCAGAACGCCGGAACGGATATAGCGCTGTCCGTCGCCTTTGAGCACTGGTTCGATGCTCGTGAGCACCTCGTGCACGGCCTGATGAAAGGCTGTTTCCCCGGGATTGTCCTGAACCAGACGGTTCATAACGTTGTTGACATAATCCAGCATTGTTCCCCAAATATCCATCCCATATATAATATAATTTAAGCGACAGTATAACGCGGCAGAGGTCAAAATGCAAGAAAAAAATATTGAGCTGCAAAATTGCATATTGGCCAGCTATTTGCTATGATGATGCCATGAAGCAGACAGTTTTGATTACCGGCGCATCCGGGGGCATCGGCTCGGCGATAGCCGAACGCTTTGCACTGGCGGGCCATAGGGTGGCGATACACTACCGCAGCCACAGGGCGGAGGCGGAGGCGCTGTGTCAACGGCTGAAAGGCCGGCAGCTCTCGGCCATGACCTTCTATGCGGACGTCGGCAGGGAAAGCGACGTCGAAGAGCTTGTATCGGGTCTGCATGCCGCTTACGGCAGGATAGACGTTCTGATCAACAATGCGGGCGTCGCGTTGCCGCAGACGCCGGTTCAGGACGTACGCGCGGAGGATTGGGACAGGCTGTTCTCGGTGAATGTGCGCGGTATGTACCTGATGACGCGGGCGGTTTTGCCGGATATGATAGAAAGAAAGTCGGGCGCGATCGTGAATGTTTCCTCCATGTGGGGCGTGACGGGCGGCTCCTGTGAGGCGGCGTATTCCGCGTCCAAGGCGGCGGTGATCGGGCTGACCAAGGCGCTGGCCAAGGAGCTTGCGCCAAGCGGGATACGCGTCAACTGCATTGCGCCGGGCTTCATCGACACAGCCATGAACGCGGCCCTCAGCCCGTGTGAGCGCGCCGATTTTTTAGCCGATACGCCGTTGGAGCGCGCCGGAACGCCGCAGGATGTCGCGGCGGCTGCTGCATTTTTAGCTTCAGGGGAAGCGGACTATATTACCGGTCAAACGCTGTGTGTGGACGGAGGCCGCTGCATATAGGTGCGTCTAGCCGTAGATCTTTCCTACCAGATACGATGAGAGACTGGCGGGAAGCAGCTTAAAGATCAAAAGAAACAGCTTATATTTCCCGCCGACTGTCCAGAGCGCTTTGGGCCGGCGGCGGCAGCTTGCGCGAAACACCACCGCGGCGACCGCCTCGGGCGGCATGCCGTTTTGCTCGTCATGCTCCATGACCGTTACGGCACGTTCGGCCGCTTTTCCGTAAACCGGATCGCTTTGCTTGATACGCGCACCGGTGAAACCGGTCTTAACGTCGCCGGGCTGTACCGCGCAAACGCGGACGCCAAAGGGCCTCAGCTCGCTGCGCAGAGCCAGCGTCAAGGCGTTGACGGCCGCCTTGCCCATGGAGTAGAAGGCCTGAAAGGGAATGGCGATCGGCGCGGCGACGGAGCTGATATCAATGATGCAGCCGGCGCCTTGGGCGCGCATGGCGGGCAGCACGGCCTGTATGCAGCGCAGAGGGCCAAACACGTTGACGTCAAACAGCTTTTGTGCGCTTTGCAGCTCCGTGCTTTCCACGGGGCCAGAAATCCCGTAGCCGGCGTTGTTGACCAACACGTCTATGCGGCCGTGCCTCGTCAGGACGGTATTCACGGCCGAGGCGACGTCCGAGGCGCTGGTGACGTCGGCGGAAATATGGTTTACGCCATCCGTATCACGCCCGCTGCGGCTCAGCTCATAGACGGTATCTCCGCTTGAGGAAAAGCGCCGTGCGATCGCGCGGCCTATGCCGCTGCTGCCGCCGGTAACCATAACGATGCGATCCATACTCTATGCCTCCAACGCGTTCGTGATGATATCCATGGCCTCGTCAAGCAACGCTTCGGTATGCGTGGCCATGTAGCTTGTGCGCAGCAAGCATTCCGACGGCGGCGTGGCCGGCGGCAAAACGGGATTGACATACACGCCTGCGTCATAAAGCCGCTTGGCTGTTTCAAGCGTGTGCAGCGCGTCATAGGTATAGATGGGAATGATCGGCGTTTCTGTTGCCTTATGCGGTACGCCGCGGCGTGTCAGGCCCTGCTGCACATAGGCTGCGAGCGAGAGAAGACGCGCGGGCATCTCCGGATGCGATTCGAGCACGCGCAGCGCGGCGAGCGCGCAGGCGCAGCAGGCGGGCGTCATGGAAGCGGAGAATATGAAGGGACGCGAGGCATGGCGTACATAATCGGCTACCTCGCTGCTGGCGGCCATGTATCCGCCAAGGCTTGCAAGCGATTTTGAGAAGGTGCCCATATAAACGTCCACCTCGTTCCCGAGCCCGAAATAATCGGCTGTACCGCGGCCGCCGCTGCCGATGACGCCAAGGCCGTGCGCATCGTCCACCATGACGCGCGCGCCGTACTCCTTGGCCAACCTGACGATCTCGGGAAGTCTGGCGATATCGCCGCCCATGCTGAAAACGCCGTCGGTGACGATGAGCTTGCCGGCGCTGTCGGGTATCTTTTCCAGCTTGCGCCTGAGGTCGTCCATATCTGCGTGCTGATAGCGCAGCATGGTCCCGTAGCTGAGCTTGCAGCCGTCGTAAATGCTTGCGTGGTTTTCCTTGTCGCAGATAACGTAATCGTTACGGCCGACGAGCGCGGAGATTATGCCGAGATTGGACTGAAAGCCCGTGGAGAAGGTAACGATGGCTTCCTTGTTCAGGAATCTGGCAAGCTCTTCCTCAAGCTCGAGGTGCATGGTCAAGGTGCCGTTGAGAAAGCGGGAACCGGAGCAGCCGGAACCGAATTGATCAAGCGCCCGCTTGCCGGCCTCGATGACCTCGGGATGAATCGTGAGGCCCAGATAGTTATTGGAACCGAGCATGATGCGGCGCTTGCCCTCCATGAGCACCTCCACATCCTGCCGGGATTCCAGCGCGTGGAAATAGGGATACACATCCCGCTCCATGGCCTCCCGTACCAGCTCGTTTCGCTGACATTTTGCAAATATATCCATTGATTAACTGCCCACCCACTTATAAATTTAGAGTATAGATTACCATTTCCTCAGTCGTACGTCAAGCCGGCCAGACGCGGGCCGCGGCAGGGCCGGAGCGCCGGCAAATAAATACACTGCGGTGATGCCCGGACGCTTGCCCGCTTATACGCCGCAGTGACGATCGAAATGAAACGACGGATTATGGCCGCGTAAGGAGCTTAAACCTCGTCGTCAAGCTTGGGAATCGGCCGTGTGGCGCTGCCGGCTGCCGTGCGCAGCGGGGCGGCTGCAGCGGCCGGTTCGCCCTTCTGCTGGCTGGGGACGGGGACGCCCTGCGCCTGACGGCGGCGCGCTTCCGCTTCTGCGGCAGCCTTGGCGCGCTCCTCATCCATAAGCTTACGCACCTTCTGCTCGATCTCAGTGGTCAGCTCGGGGTTATCCTTTAGGAAGTTGCGCGTGTTTTCGCGGCCCTGACCGATACGCATGTCGCCATAGGCGTACCAGGCGCCGGACTTCTGAATGATCTTGCGGGCGGCTGCCATGTCTATGAGCGAGCCCTCGCGCGAGATACCCTCGCCGTAGATCATGTCGAATTCTGCGGATTTAAAAGGCGGCGCGACCTTGTTCTTTACGACCTTGACGCGCGTGCGGTTGCCGACGATGTTCGTGCCGTCCTTGAGCGAGTCGATACGCCTGACGTCGAGGCGGATGGAGGCGTAGAACTTCAGCGCCTTGCCGCCGGTGGTGGTTTCGGGATTGCCGAACATGACGCCGACCTTCTCGCGAAGCTGATTGATGAATATGACGATGGCGTTGGATTTGCTG
>CAZCAV010000063.1:0-11833 GCA_964496795.1 uncultured Oscillospiraceae bacterium | reverse complement strand
TTTCGAGTCAGCCCCGTTATGACCACTTCGATACCTCTCCACATTTATCTTCACTGAACGCCTCTTGGAAAAAGGGCAGACATTCAGGGCATACATCTTGGAAATATTCTTTTTTCAAAACCCGCAAACCCGCATAAACACTGGAGTTTTGGGCGCGTAACCGTCCATTTGGAACGTGGTTTTCGAGTGCCGTACGGCCTGCCGCTCTGACAACCTTCTGCAAGCCTGCGCAAGCTATTATATCGGATCGAGCGAAAAAAATCAATGCCGGATTGTGGGTTTACAGCGAGGCCAGCGGACGGCTCTTCAGCGCCAATGCCGTCATGATCACAAAGCCCGCTGTGCAGTAGATGTACAGCGCGCCGAGGCCGCTTGCGGCAATCAGGACGCCGCCGATCATATTGCCGATGGGAACGAAAGCGCTTGAGAGCGTGGAGGAAATGCCGTTGACCTTGCCGAGCATGGCGTTGTCCGTCACGCGCATAAGCGCTACGCTGAAGGGGATGTTGATGCAGCCAATGAGTGCGCCGATTATCAGGCTTACGACTGTGAGTGCCAGAGCATAGGCTGACGGCAGGTGCAGCTTCTCGACTAGCAGATAGTATCCGGCCAGATGAACGCACATCAAAACGGCATTGAGCGCCAGCGCCCGTTGAATACTCCGGCCGCAGTTCTCCTTTTGCGCGCGCGCTCCGAATATCAGCGATACGGTCAGCATGCCGACAGAGATAGCAATATCGAATACCGCATACCAGAGCTCCTTGGTCATGAAGCGGCCGAGCCAGCCGGATGTTGCGGCCAGATATACGTTGCACAGGTAGGGAACTCCATTGGCGTACATGGGGCTTGAGAACATATTCAGTCCAAGCGCTACAAGCAGCATAGCCATAAGCGGCCGGTTGCTCCTGAGGTATTGCAGACCGTCGCGCATATCCCGCATCACGGCGCGCAGACCGATCTGTGAGAATTCCTGCGGTTTTTCGCATCGAATGAAAAGCTCGGATATACCCGAGAGCAAAAAGCTCAGACCATCGAACAAAAACACCCAGAATATGCCGAAGGCCGCGTAGAAAACACCTGCCGCCAGCGTGTCCGCTATGCTTTCGATCGACTGTGCGGCGGTAAAGTAGCTTACGGCCTGCTGCATCTGCTCATCTGACACAAGGAATTTTACAATGCTTCCGGAGGCCGGGCCGAACAGCGCGCCCGCAATATTGCACACGACGTTGACCGTAAACAGAACCACAAGCTGTATACCGACGTTGCTTTGAAACCGCAGTACCAGAAAACCGGCGGCCAGTATCACCGCGCCGCGCACAAGATCCATGCCCCAAATCAGCTTCACCTTATCCATGCGGTCGGCCAACACACCGCCAAGCGGCGTGAATATCAGACTGACCACGCCCGCGACCGCCAGATAACCGCCCTGTATGAGCGCATTGTTGTCCGTGATCTCCAGAATATAGAAGCTGACGGCCAGACTGAAGAACAGGCTGCCGACCTTTGACACAAAATCGCCCCAGAACAGCAGGGCATAATTGCGGTTTCTCAATACGTTACGCGCGGGTGTTTCCATAGAAGATCTCCCTATATTCGATGATACAGCAGTATACGGCTCGCGGCGGTTGCGTACCATCGCCCGTTCGTTGAGCCGGCGAAATTCAACCTGGGGTTGACCGCCGTGCTGCAAAGAAGCGGCTTAGGAGCGCCGCGCATTCCGCTTCATAAACGCCGCTCCATACTTCAACGCTCCATAAGAAAGTATGATCACAGAGCTCAAGCACCGAACCGCAGCAGCCGGCCTGTGTGTCATAGGCGCCGAAAACGAGTTTTGGAAGCTTGGCGTTGACGCAGGCGCCCGCGCACATGGCGCAGGGCTCGAGCGTGACGTACAGCGCGCAGCCGTCAAGCCGGCCGCCGGTTTTCACCATGGCCCGCTGCAGGCACAAAAGCTCCGCGTGTGCGGTGGGGTCAAAAAGAGCGCGGCACTCATTATGCGCGCTCGCCAGAATCTCTCCGCCGCGCACCAATACCGCGCCCACGGGCACCTCGCCCGCATTCGCAGCTATTTGCGCCTCGCTAAGCGCTTCGCGCATCCAGCGTTCATGCTCGCTCATGGAACTTGCAGTATCTCCTCGGTATCAAAATCCGGATAGCGCACGCGCATTAAGCACAGGCCCTGGGCGGGTGCAGTCGGGCCGGCGTCCGATCGTTTTTGGCTGCGGAGCGCTTCCGCAATCGTACCGGACGCGCATTTTCCGGAGCCGATTTCCAGCATCGTGCCCGCGAGAATGCGTACCATGTTATACAGAAAGCCCGTACCAGTGACGTCATAATAGAGATAGGGCCCCTGCTGCGACCAGTCGGAGCACAGAATGCTCCTGACCGTGCTTTCCACTGAACCGCCCGTGGACATGAACGCCGCAAAATCATGCGTGCCGAGCGCCTCCAACGCGGCGGCGCGCAGCTCGATAAAATCCAGCGGCGTATGGACATGCAGCGCGGTGTCGCGCGTAAGCACCCGCGCGTGCGGGCCGGTCTGCACGGTATAGCGGTAGCTTTTCTCCTTGGCAGAGAAGCGCGCATGAAAATTGCCGTCGGTCTCCTCGGAATACAGCACGCGAATATCGCGGGGCAGGAACATATTGGCGGCGACGGCAAATTTATCCGCCGGCATGCGCGCCGCGGTATCAAAATGCGCTACCTGCGCGCGCGCGTGCACGCCGCTGTCCGTGCGGCCCGAGCCATGCACGCGGATTTCTTCGCCCGTCACGCGCCCGAGCGCCTCGTTGAGCCGCTGCTGAATGGATACGCCGTTGCTTTGAAGCTGCCAGCCAACATAGCGTGTGCCGTCATACTCCACAATCATACGAATGCGCCTCATGCAAGCCACCTCTGGCAGAGCGGCACCGCCGCGACTGCGGCTGCCATGACGATCATTGCCACAAGATCGCCCGCATGAAAGCGCAGCTCGCGCATGCGCGTGCGGCCCTCGCCGCCGTGATAGCAGCGTGATTCCATAGCCATGGCCAGCTCGTCGGCGCGCCTGAAGGCTGATACGAACAGCGGTACCAGAATGGGGATCATGCTCTTGGCGCGCGCGATCAGGTTTCCGCTTTCAAAGTCCGCGCCACGAGCCATCTGCGCCTTTTTGATGCGGTCGGTCTCCTCGATGAGCGTGGGAATAAAGCGCAGCGCAATAGTCATCATCATCGCCAACTCATGAGCGGGAAAGCGCAGTGCCTTAAGCGGCGTCAATAACCGCTCGATGCCGTCGGTGAGAGCGATGGGGGAGGTGGTCAGGGTCAGGACCGAGGTTCCGCAGACAAGCAGCACGAGCCTCAGAGTAATGAACACCGCCTGTAAAACGGCCTCTCGGGTAATGCGGATGATCCACCAGGACAGCCATACGGTCTCGCCCTTGGTAAAAAACAGGTTGATAATGAACATGAACACGACGAGCCAGCGCATTGGCTTGACGGAGCTCCAAAGGTAAGAAAGCGGCGCTCGCGAAAGCAGCAGCATCAAGATCAGCAGCAGCGCAGGCACCAAAAATACAGCGAGCCTCTTGACAAGAAATATCAGCACGATGTAGGCGATCATCAGCACGATCTTTGTGCGCGGATCAAGACGGTGTATCGCGCTTTCGCCGGGCAGATACTGCCCCAGGGAAATGCCCGCGTTCATGCCCGCCACCTCGCAATCAGCCAGTCCCGCAGTTCGTCCATGCGGCACAGGCCCTCCGGCACATCAAGCCCGCCGTCGCGAAGAAGCCGCGAAAGCCGCGTGGCCTGCGGAATATCCAGCCCTAATGAAAGCAGCTTTTCCGCCTCGGAGAAAACCTCCGGCGGCGTTCCTGTCATGGCGACGCTGCCGCTAGCCAGAACGATGATGCGCTCTGCGTAGCGCGCCACATCGTCCATGGAATGGGAGATCATGATCACCGCGCAGCCGGTCGTCCGACGGAGACTTTCGATCATATCCAGTATCTCCGCGCGTCCGCGCGGATCAAGCCCCGCCATAGGCTCGTCGAGCACCAGATAACGCGGACGCATGGCCAGTATGCCGGCAAGCGCCGCCCGGCGTTTTTCACCGCCGGACAGGTCAAAGGGCGATTTTTCTGCAAATTCGTTTGGCGGCAGGCCAACGAGCTTCAGGGCTTCCAAGATACGCTGTTCGATCTCCTGATTAGAAAGCTTCATATTTTTTGGCCCGAAGGCCACGTCCTCGCGAACGGTTTCCTCAAACAGCTGATATTCCGGATATTGGAATACCATGCCGACCTTTGCGCGAATCTCCGGACGCAGCTTTTTCTCGCGGGTATCCAGACCATCGACAAGCACGGAGCCTGACGTTGGCAGGAGCAAACCGTTGAAATGCTGCACGAGCGTGCTTTTACCGGAACCGGTATGACCGATCAGGCCCACAAACTCGCCGTCGCCGACAGTCAGCGAGACGGACTTGACCGCCGGAAACGCCAGAGGCGTTCCGGGCATATATTCATGACTTAGTGCTGTAAGTACAATCGGCATATCTCGCCCGCAAGCTCCTCATCCGTCATTACCGCATCGCGTATCGGCAGTCCGGCCGCCGCCAGCTCGTCCCGCAGCTGTACATAGGCGGGCGCGTCAAGTCCGTGCTCGCGAAGAAGCTCGCGCTCGGTAAACACCTCCCGCGGCGTACCGTCCATGATGAGCCGGCCCTTCGCCATGACCGCCACGCGGTCTGCCATGACAGCCTCTTCCATATATTGCGTGATCATAATGACCGTAATGCCCTTCTCCCGATTGAGCCGCCGGACAGTGCTGAGGACCTCCTCACGGCCGGAGGGGTCGAGCATGGCGGTGGCTTCGTCAAGCACGAGAACCTCGGGCTCCATGGCCAGAAGTCCCGCGATAGCGACGCGCTGCTTTTGGCCGCCGGAAAGCGCATGGCTGGCTCTATCGGCATAGGCCGTCATGCCGACCTCCTCAAGCGCCGCGTCCACACGCGCGCGGATATCCTTGGGCGGAACGCCAAGATTTTCGGGTCCAAAGCCTACATCCTCCTCGACGATGGTGGTCACTAGCTGATTGTCGGGGTTTTGAAACACCATACCCACGCGCTGACGAATGGCCAGCGTGTTTTTCTCGTCGCGCGTATCCATGCCGTCCACCAGCACCTGCCCCTCGGTGGGCAGAAGAAGCGCGTTCAACTGCTTGGCCAAGGTACTTTTGCCCGAGCCGTTATGCCCCACCACGGCCAGAATCTCTCCGCTGCGGATGCGCAGGCTGATATTTTCCAGCGCATTGCCGCCGGCGTCCGGATAAGCGTAGCGCACATTGATAACTTCGATCATGAGTTTCCTCCAATAACGATTCAGTATACCAAATCCCTGTACAAGTAGCAAGAAATACCGTTATAATACATGCAGGAGGATGTACCGCTTATGAAAACGCTGCTTCAAAACTGTAAAACCGTCGTGACCTGCGACGGACATGACCGCGTGCTGCATGATGTGGATGTTTTGATGGAGGACGGGCGCATCGCGGCGCTGGGCGACGGCGGCGATGCAGCCGACGAGCGTATCGACGGCCGGAAGCTGATCGTTTATCCCGGACTTATCAATACGCATCACCACCTGTATCAGTATTTTACGCGCAACTTAAGGCAGGTGCAGGGCTTCGAGCTCTTTGACTGGCTTACGGCCCTCTATGATATCTGGAAGAATCTCAATGAGGATACGGTGCGTCTTTCCTCGCTTTGCGGCATGGCCGAGCTGATGAAATACGGCTGCACCACCTGCTTTGATCATCATTATGTATTTCCCGAAAACGCAGGCGGCCGGCTGATCGACGCGCAGTTCGAGGCGGCCTCGCAGCTCGGCATCCGCATGCACGCCTCGCGTGGCAGCATGAGCCTTTCGAAAAAGGACGGCGGCCTGCCGCCGGATTCCGTGGTGCAGGATCTGGATACGATCCTTCGCGACAGCGAACGGCTCATACGCAGCTATCACGATCCTTCGCCGCTTTCTATGCGTCAGATGGTGCTTGCGCCCTGCTCGCCCTTCTCGGTCACGGCAGAGCTGATGCGCGAGAGCGCAAAGCTGGCACGTCGCTATGGCGTGAGGCTGCATACGCATCTGTGTGAAACCAGGGACGAGGAGCGTTTTACTTTGGAAAGCTTCGGGATGCGGCCGCTGGCCTATATGGAAAGCGTGGACTTTATCGGGCCGGACGTGTTCTATGCCCACGGCATTCATTTTAACGATGCGGAGCTAAAGCTGCTGGCAGATACGAAAACCGGCGTCTCGCATAATCCCTGCTCCAACATGAAGCTCTCGAGCGGCGTATGCCGTGTGCCGGACATGCTTGAACGCGGCGTGCTGCTGGGACTGGCCGTGGACGGCAGCGCCAGTAACGACGGCAGCAACCTGCTTTCAGAGATCCGCGCGGCTTATCTGCTGCACCGGCTGCACTGGGGCGATCGCGCGCCCAGCGGATATGAGATACTCAAGCTGGCCACCCGCGGCGGAGCGGAGCTGCTCGGCAGAGACGATGTCGGCGAGCTGGCCGTTGGGAAGGCCGCGGACCTGTTTTGCCTGAATGCGGATGATCCCGTATTTGTTTGCGCCAGTCTCGACGCGGCCAATATGCTCGGCACGGTAGGCTGCCAAAGACCCGCCGATTATGTGTTTGTAGGCGGTCGAATGACCGTGAAGGACGGGCGCCTTTTGACTGTGGACGAGGAAAAGCTGTTTCGTGACAGCACGGCGGAGGTAAACCGCCTGCTTTCGGCATGAGCGTTCGTTATCTGGTGCGCGCCGCCTGTATTGCGGCGCTTTATACGCTGTTGACCGTATGCTTTGCGCCCATTTCCTCGGGCCTTATCCAGTGCCGCGCGTCCGAGGCGCTTTGCGTGCTGCCCTATTTTACAAGCGCCGCCATACCCGGACTGTTCGTGGGCTGCGCGCTTGCGAACCTGCTGACCGGCGCGCCTGTTTATGACGTGATATTCGGCAGCCTTGCGACGCTCCTGGCGGCGCTCTGTACTTACTGGATGCGCCGCCGTGTTACCAAGTATCTGGCTCCGCTGCCTTCGGTGCTGTTCAATGCGCTGATCGTTGGCGCGCTGATGGTGCTGGTTTACGGACTGAGCATTCCCTATTGGTTGGCGGCGCTCTATGTGGGCTGCGGGCAGGCGATCGCCTGCTTTGCGCTCGGCCTTCCGCTGCTTATGGTGCTTGAACGCTTCGCTGTCAGACTGTTTTCGGACAGATAGTCAAAATCAGGAAAGCCGATTTGCAGGAATACATTCATTTTGACGCGGATTTGGCAGAGGAATGGCGTTTCGACTGACAAATTTCCTGCAATTTGCCGCTTTGCTTGATTGACACTGGAAAAGGGCAAGCTTATAATAATATTCGGTAAGAATTGGGCTTTCCGGGGGAGAGCCCCGATAATATCACTTGTGGAGGGCAGATTTCGATGGCAAAAATGATGACAATTGACGGCAATACCGCCGCATCGCATGTTGCGTATGCGTTTTCGGACGTAGCGGCGATTTATCCGATCACGCCGTCCTCTCCGATGGCGGAGGTCGCGGACGACTGGGCGGCGGGCGGCCGCACGAACCTGTTTGGACAAAAGGTGCGCATTGCCGAAATGCAGTCCGAGGGCGGAGCGGCCGGCGCCGTGCATGGCTCCTTAAAGGGCGGCGCGCTGACCACAACCTTCACGGCTTCCCAGGGACTGCTGCTGATGATCCCGAACATGTATAAGATTTCCGGCGAGCTGCTGCCCGGCGTATTCCATGTCAGCGCCCGTGCACTTGCGGCGCATGCGCTCTCGATCTTCGGCGATCACAGCGACGTCATGGCCTGCCGCTCGACCGGCTTTGCCATGCTTGCTTCGGCGTCCGTGCAGGAGGTCATGGATCTGGCGCTGGTCACGCACCTGTCCGCCATTAAAGCCTCCGTTCCCTTTGTACATTTCTTCGACGGTTTCCGTACCTCCCACGAGGTACAGAAGATCGAGGCGATCGACTATGAGGATATGGACAAGCTCATCGATCGCAACGCGGTCGCGGCATTTCGCGCGCGTGCGCTCAACCCCGAGCATCCGCATCAGGGCGGCACAGCCCAGAATCCGGACATTTACTTTCAGGGCCGCGAGGCTGCCAACCGCTATTACGATGAGGTGCCAGAAATCGTTCAGCACTATATGGACGAGGTGGCCAAGATCACCGGCCGCAGCTATCATCTGTTCGACTATGTCGGCGCGCCCGACGCGGAAAACGTGCTCGTTATCATGGGAAGCGGCGCGGACGTGGCGGAGGAAACCATCAACTACCTAAATGCCGGCGGCGCGAAGCTGGGTCTTTTGAAGGTTCGTCTTTACCGGCCGTTCGCTATGAATGCTTTCATTCAGGCGCTGCCGAAATCCGTCAAGCGCATCGCCGTGCTCGACCGCACCAAGGAGCCAGGCGCGTTGGGCGAGCCGCTGTATCAGGATGTGGTCAACGCACTGGCGGAGGCGGGAATTCACGCCGCAGTGTTCGGCGGCCGTTACGGCCTTGGCAGCAAGGAGTTTACGCCCACCATGGTGAACGCGGTCTACGAGAACCTGTCTGCCGATAAGCCGATGAATCATTATACGATCGGAATCGTGGACGACGTGACGCACAACTCGCTGCCAATCAAAAAAACCGTCAACGCGGCGCCCGAGGGCACCATCGCCTGCAAGTTTTTCGGCCTTGGCAGCGACGGTACGGTCGGCGCAAACAAGAACAGTATCAAGATCATCGGCGATCATACGCCGCTTTACGCACAGGGCTACTTTGCCTACGATTCCAAGAAATCCGGCGGTCTGACGGTCTCTCACCTGCGCTTTGGCAAGAAGGCCATCCAGAGCCCGTATCTCATCGACCACGCGGACTTCATCGCCTGCCACAATCCATCCTATGTAACGCGTTATAACGTTGCAGACGGCGCCAAGGAGGGCGGCGTATTCCTGCTCAACTGCCCCTGGACGGAAGCGGAACTGGAGACCGAGCTTCCCGCGTCGCTCAAGCGCGCCATTGCCAACAAGAAGCTGCGCTTCTATACCATCGATGCGATCCGCCTCGCGCGCGAGGTGGGCATGGGCGGCCGTATCAACACGATCATGCAAAGCGCCTTTTTCAAGCTTGCCAATGTAATTCCCGCTGCGGAGGCGATTGAGTACATGAAGGCCGCCGCCAAGAAGTCCTACGGCAGAAAGGGCGACGAGGTCGTCAAGAAGAACTGGGACGCCATAGACGCCGGCGTGAACGCCATCGAAGAGATCCACTATTCGGCCGCATGGGCAAGCGCCACCGAGGGCGCCAAGCCGGTCACAGTGACCGACGATCCGTATTTTGTTAACTTTATTCATCCTGTGCTCGCGCAGGAGGGCGACAAGCTGCCCGTTTCGGCCATGAGTCCGGACGGTACCGTACCCACCGGCACGACAAAGTATGAAAAGCGCGGTATCGCAGTGGAGGTGCCGGCCTGGATTCCTGAAAACTGCATTCAGTGCAATCAGTGCTCTCTTGTCTGCCCGCATGCCGCCATCCGTCCCTTCCTTGTGAGCGAGGACGAGCAGAAGGCCGCGCCTCAGGGCTTTGCGGTCAAGAAGGCTGTTGGCAAGGAGTTTGACGGTCTCGGCTTCCGCATGCAGGTCAGCCCGCTCGACTGCACAGGCTGCGGCAACTGCGTGGACGTCTGCCCCGCCAAGACCAAAGCGCTCAGGATGACGCCGCTCGACGAGGCCAAGGCGGACGAAACCAACTGGGATTATGCTGTGTCCCTCGCGGACAAAGCGCCCGCCGTCAACAAAAAGACCGTCAAGGGCAGCCAGTTCCTCCAGCCGCTGTTCGAGTTCTCCGGCGCTTGCGCCGGCTGCGGCGAGACACCGTATATCAAGCTCATCACACAGCTCTTTGGCGACCGTATGGTCGTGGCCAACGCTACGGGCTGCTCTTCCATCTACGGCGGCAGTGCGCCGACCTGCCCCTACACGGTCAACGCCAATGGCCAGGGCCCCGCATGGTCGAATTCCCTGTTTGAGGACAATGCGGAATTCGGCTTTGGCATGAATCTTGCCAACAAGCAGCGCCGCGCCAAGCTGGCCGATACCGTGCGCGACCTGATCGCCGTCGAATTCTGCGACGAGGAGCTTAAGACTGCGGGCGCCGCCTGGCTCGAGATCATGAACGACGCCGAGGGCTCACGCCTGGCCGGCGAAAAGCTTATTGCCGCCTGCCGGGATGGCATCGACGTGGACCTCACCGGAACCGACTGGGAGGCTGAATGGATCAAAAACGGCAAGACCTGCCATTGTCCGGCCTGCACCGCGGCGCGCGAGGTGCTCGCTAACGCCGATCTTCTGACCAAACAGTCCATTTGGATATTTGGCGGAGACGGCTGGGCCTATGATATTGGCTACGGCGGACTGGATCATGTACTGGCCATGGACGAGGACGTGAACGTACTTGTGGTGGATACCGAGGTTTACTCGAACACCGGCGGTCAGTCCAGCAAGGCCACGCCCACCGGCCCCATCGCCAAGTTCGCGGCAGCCGGTAAGCGCACAAAGAAGAAGGACCTCGGCCTGATGGCCATGAGCTATGGCTACGTCTACGTCGCCAAGGTCTGCATGGGCGCCAATCCGAACCAGCTTATCAAGGCGATCAATGAGGCCGAGGCTTACAAGGGCCCATCGCTGATCATTGCTTACGCGCCCTGCATCAACCACGGCATCGACATGGGCCATTCCCAGCTCGAGGCCAAGAAAGCGGTCGAGGCGGGCTATTGGCCTCTGTACCGGTACAATCCCGATCTGGGCGCCGAGGGCAAGAACCCCTTCACGCTCGACAGCAAGGAGGCAAGCGCCAGCTTCACTGACTTCATTATGGGAGAGGTGCGTTACGCTTCCCTCAAGAAGCAGTTTCCGGAGGTCGCCGAGGAGCTCTTTACCCGCGCCGAGCATGAGGCCGAGGACAAGGTCGCCTATTACAAAAAGCTCAGCGAGCTGTAAACCATATTTCGTGTGGGGTTGTTAAGGGGCCGAAGTCCCTTAAAGTTGTTCCGGCTTTGGCGGCTTTGCCGCCGAAACGGATCGCCCGTTAGGGGCGGCTTCTCTGCGCTTTAAACTCGAGCCGCCCTGCTTTTTAGGCTCAATGTCGATCGTTGGGGTAGAGCGCAGACAAAAGTTACAGTCAGGAGCCATCCGCGAGTGAGCGGATGGCTCCTAAGCGTTCAGCGTGGCAGGAATGCGGGTACGGAAGTTACGTCCAATGGGCCCCGACCCTTGTCCGATAGAGGCCGCAGAAAAAAGCTCGCGTCGTATCAAAACTGCTGATCCAATAAACTTTTCATGGCCGGTCATAATCGCGCGGATATCTAGCTCCGCGCCTTCAAATACACGGATGATTCTTGCATCAAACTGCGCTCCCGCGCCTTCCTGGAGTATCCGCATAGCATCCTCAAATGGGAATGCCATTTTATAACTGCGCACAGATACAAGCGCGTCGAATACGTCGGATACCGCCATGATACGGGCGCACAAAGGAATTTCTTCACCTGACAGACCACTGGGATACCCTGCACCGTCCCACCGTTCATGATGATACTGCGCCATTTCAACCGCCATGGAAAGCCATGAGTCATCCTCGATATCCGACAGCGAACTGCGTAAAATATCCGCACCTTCGACCGTATGTGTTTTTATCAGCTCAAATTCTTCTTTTGTCAATCGCCCGGGTTTATTCAGGATGGCGTTGCCCCTATTCCCGAATTGATGGACAAAAAAGCATTCGTTATAATGGAAAGGAA
>CAZCAV010000062.1:0-12286 GCA_964496795.1 uncultured Oscillospiraceae bacterium | reverse complement strand
GCGTTGCGAAAAATCTTGTGTTCTGCGGAAGTCAAGAAAACCCGTTTCCGTTTATCAAGGTTTGCGACCTATATGTGATGTCCTCCTATCTGGAGGGTTTCCCTAACTGCATGGTGGAGGCCATGATCTGCGGCCTGCCAGTTGTCTCCGTGGACTGCCAAAGCGGACCGCGAGAAATTCTTGCTCCTGGGACGCTGGGAAAAACTGCGGAGGATATCGAGTATGCCGAATACGGTATTCTAACACCGCCATTTTCTGACAAACGGCCCATTGAAGAGCAGGGACATGCCGTTGACTGTCTGTCCGCCGCGATCACAGAAATGCTTCTCGCAAAAGAGTTGCATGATCGTTATGCAGCGAAAAGCAACGAAAGGGCCATGGCATTTACAAATGAAGCGATCAAGGCGCGTTTATTGGAGCTTATGATGCCGGATTGAGAACGAAGGGAAAGGGAGGATGCGTTATGACGGATAAAAAACGGATGGTCACGCTTGGAGGGCTCAAGCAAAGGATACATATCAGGACCGACGATGAGCATAAGCCTGTGCTGCTCTTCCTGCACGGGGGGCCGGGCGTGTGCAACCGGCATTCGGTCATGAAGGAGCACGCGGATCTTATGGACTGCTTTACGATCGTGTGCTGGGATCAGCGCGGCAGCGGCGGCAGCTATTGGGGCGCGAAGAAGGAGAGCCTGACCGTCGCACGGCTGACCGAGGACGCCGCGGAGCTTGCCGAATGGCTGTGTCAGGAGTTTCACAAGGACAAGATCTTCATTATCGGCGGAAGCTGGGGCTCCGAGCTTGGCACCTGGCTGGCGAGCCGCTTCCCCGCGCGCATTGCGGCTTATGTGGGCTTTGGCCAGCTTGTCAACGGCGCGAAGAATGAGGAGATCAGCTTCAGCTTTGCCATGGAGGAGGCCGAAAAGGCCGGCGACCGGAAATCCATCGAGCAGCTCAAAAGGGTCGGCCCGCCGGTTCTGGGCGTGTACAGGGGCGGCTTTGACGGCATGATGGCGCAGCGGCGCGTGATGATGAAATACGGCGGCTACTCCAAATCCGAGAAAAAACGCAGTTATTTCAGCTCCTTCGTAATCCCCGTGCTGTTCTCGGGCGAATACAGCCTGAGGGATCTGATCGGGCTCGTGAAGGGCTACAAGTATGTGCTCACCGCCATGTGGGCAGAGGTCGGCGCTACGGATTTTGAGAAGAGCTGCACTCGGTTCGATATGCCCTTTTATGTGTTCGACGGCGTGCACGACCAGAATACGCCCGCCTCGCTGGTGGAGCACTGGTTCAACATGATCGAAGCGCCCGAGAAGGAGCTGATATGGTTTACGGAATCCGGCCATAATCCGATGGGCGACGAGCCTGAGAAGTTTAAAAAGCTGCTGAGGAGCCGGCTCATGGCCATTGCCGAACGGGAGGAAAACATATGAACGAGCAGCAGGCCCTTCCGCGCATACGCTTTCCTGAGAAGCTGGGCTTTTGCACCTTTTCCACGGCCAGCAACGTGGTCTATCAGTTCAAAAGCATCTACTATCTGTTCTTTTTGACGAACGTGCTCAAGATCGACGTGCTGATCGCGGGCGCGATACTGACCATCGGCACCGTCTGGGATGCGGTCAACGATCCGCTCATCGGCTTTTGGGCCGTGAACCACAAGTTCAAAAGCGGCGAGCGCTGCCGGCCGCTGGCCCTCTGGTTCTCGGTGCCGTGGGCGATCACGGTCGTGCTGCTGTTTACGGATTTCAACGTTGTGCCAAAGCTCACGGCGGCGATATCGCTTGCGGTATATCTGGTGTTCGAGCTGTTCAATACCTTTGTGGGAATCCCCTACAACAGCATGGCGGGGCTTGCGACCAACCTGGACGCCGACCGCCGCTCGATCAACGTATTCCGCAACCTTGGCGGCTGCCTCGGCTCCGGCATCGGCGCGGTGGCCTGCCTGCCGCTTTTAAAGCTGTTCGGCGGTCTCGACAAGAGCGGCAACCTCATCGACGGAAAGAGCGCGCAGGGCTTCCTCTTTACGGCCATGGTCATGGGCGCGGTCTGCATCATCGGCTGCGTGGTGCATTATTTCACCACAAAGGAGCGCGTGCGGCCCATCAGCGCGGACGAGGGAAAGCTCTCGGCCAAAACGGTCACGCGCATGCTGTTTGGATGCAGGAGCTGGATATTCAATACGCTTTACATCATCTGCTACGGCGTAGTCAATCTGCTTTTGATGAGCTGCATCAACTATTACGCCACCTACGTCATCGGCAGCACGGCGGCTGCCACGCCGATCCAGGCGGCCTATCTGGTGATCTCGATCGTGATCTCGCTGCTGATATCGCCCATCGACAAGGCGCTCGGCCGCAAGCGCACCATGATACTGGCGGCCATCGTGGGCATCGTCGGCAAGCTCTGGTTTGTGTTGGACCCCTTCTCTGTCGCGGCCATCTATGTCAACGCCATTACGGCGGGCGTCTCGATTACGATCGCCTTCGTCATGTTCAATACCAACCGCAACAACATTGTGGATCTGATCGAATGGAAGGACGGACGGCGGCTCGACAGCCTCGTTTCGACGGCGGACAATCTGGCGGCCAAGCTCGCTACGGCGGGCGCGACGCTGCTCATAACCGCGGCGCTGAAAGCCAACGGCTTCGACGCGGGGCTTTCCGCGCAGCCGGAGCGCGCCATCACGGCGCTGTGCGGGATCCTCGGCTGGGTGCCGATGCTGCTTTGCGGCGTGATGCTTGTGGTGGTATGCTTCCTCAATATCGAACGGGATACGGACAAAATGCTTAAGGAGAAGGCGGCCGCTTCAGACGCAGCCGGAGCGTAAAGACAAGACCCCTTCCGGTTTTTACGCGGTAGCGCGGATGCACGCGCGCGCCCCAGCTATCGTCGCCGCCCACGCCCGAGCGGGCGAGCGAGGCGCACACGACCGTCTTGCCGGCGGGCGGCAAAGCGGCCAGGGATGCGGCCTGCTCGAGCTCATGGCTCGTCCATCGAAGCGCCGAGGCCTCGAAGGGCGCGTCGGAGCTCAGCTCCAGCGCATAGCCTGCGCCGTCCGAGATCGTAAACCACCTGAGATCGGTCTTTGCCGCGCAGTCCTGCGGGTCGAGGTAGGGCACATACTGCGCGTCCACCGTGCTTTCGTTAAGACCAATGTTCAGCGCGCTCCGGCGGTCACTGACCGCCTCGGGCGCGCTGTTTCCGTACCAACGGAGGATCGAAAAATCCGGCGGCAGCGTGATGCAAAAGCCTGCGTGCGGCGCGTCGCCCGCCGTCGGGCAGAGCCGAAGCGTCATTTCGAGCGTATCGTTCTCAAAAAAACGGCAGTCCACGCGGTAGAATACGCTTCCCGCATGGTACAGCGCCGTTACCGCGCCGTTTTTGCCGTGGATAAAGGCGGGCGTGCTTTTCCGGTACAGGCTGGCGATCTTCCATTTCCGCCAGCGCAGCGGCATCCCCGCGCCAAGATCGTTGTCGGTCGGCGCGCGCCAGAAATCGGGCGCGACGGGGGAGAGCAGGAATTCGCGGCCGTTGTTCAGGGAGATCATGAGCCCCGTGCGGCGGTCGATGATCGCGCGCGCGGCGTTCATATGCACGCCGATATTGGCCATGCCGCAGAAGGGACGCGAGGCGGCCGCGCTTGGCGCGCACGCATCCGTGGCGCGAAGCAGGCTCTGCCCGAAGGCCAACTCATGCCCGGCCTCCGCCCAGGGCGTGCGCTCCGATAAAAGCGCCGCGCAGCTCAATATGCGTTCGCCGCCGCTTTCGGGCAGCGTGAGCGCTGCCGTGCGCGTTTCTCCGGCCGGCACGTCCAGAAGAAATCCATCACGCCATATCTCCTGCCCGCCGACTCTCAGCGTCACGACAAAGCGAACATCCGACGTGCCGCAAAAAAGGCGGCGATTTTGCACGGTCACGCCGCCCTCAAGGGGCGTGATGCGCAGCGGCGCATACAGAAATTTTGCCTCCAGCAGCTTGGGCGAGGGCCTGCGGTCTGCAAACAGCAGACCGTCGCCGCAGAAATAGCGGTCGTTGGGCCGGTCAAAAAAATCGCCGCCAACGGCGAGGCCCTCTTCCGTTTGAAGAGCCTGATCGATCCAGTCCCAGATAAAGCCGCCCTGATATTGCGCGTATCCGTCCTCAAGGGCGGTGTATTCGTCCACGTTGCCGAAGGAATTGCCCATGGCGTGCGCGTATTCGCAGAGTATGAAGGGCTTCTTGCGCCTGCGCCCGAGATATCTCGCGATCTGTCGGGGCTTTGCGTACATGCGGCTCTCCATATCGCTCGTATCCGGATAGCGGCGGTCATGGAATATGCCCTCGTAATGCACGAGCCGATGCGGGTCGCGCGCGCGGAACAGCTCGGAGAGCTCAAACAGCGTCTTTCCGCCGTAGCTTTCGTTGCCGCAGGACCAGATCAGCACACAGGGATGGTTTTTGTCCCGCTCAAGCATGGAAAGGCCCCGATCGAGCACGGCCGCCCGCCATGCGGGGAGGTCGTCCGGCAGCGGCGCCTGATTGCCGAGGCCCATGGATTTGAGCATCCATGTGCCATGGGTCTCAAGGTTGGTCTCGTCGACGACGTACAGGCCGTATCGGTCGCAGAGCTGATAGAACAAGGATTGATTGGGGTAATGCGAGGTGCGCACGGCGTTGAAATTGTTTTGCTTAAGGAGCCGCAGATCGGCCTCGATCTCCTCGGAAGTGATCGCGCGGCCGTGCGCGGCGCTCCATTCATGGCGGTTCACGCCGCGGAAGACGATGCGCTTTCCGTTGAGCAGCATCAGCCCGTCCTTCATTTCAAAGCGCCTGAAGCCGATATCCTGACGCGCCCTGCAAAGCGGCGCTCCATCCGCGCCGGTGAGCGTAAGCTCCGCCTCCATCAGCCGCGGCGCTTCCGCGCTCCAAAGCGGCGGCGCGGGCACGGGCAGGGACAGGCGTATATCCTGCCGGCCCGCCTGCAGCCGCAACCGCTTGCTTACCGTGTGCCCGCCGCAGCGCAGCGTGACGGCGGCCTCGGTTTCCGCCGGCGCGCAGACGCACGCTTGCGCGTCAAGAAGGCCGCTTGACAGGCTTTCATCCAGCGTAGGTACGAGCGAAAGATCATAAACGGCGACCGGCGTCTCAAAACGCAAATAAACGCTGCGAAACAGACCCGAAAAACGCCAGAAATCCTGATCCTCAAGCCAGCTTGCCGTCGAGAAGCGCGGCACGATCACGCAGAGGCGGTTTTCACCGGCTGTCAGGAGACCGTCCACCAAAAACTCGGAGGGCGTAAAGCTGTCCTCGGAATAGCCCACGAACACACCGTTGAGCGTCACAAAGCAGCAGGGCTCCGCACCCTCGAGCCGCAGCACCGCGCGGCCCTTGGGCAGCGCGCTCAGCGTGAAGCGCTTGATATACAGTCCGGTAGGGTTTTCCAAGGGAATGGCGGGCGGCTTCAGCCTTTCGCGGCCGTCCCAGGGGTAGGCGACGTTCGTATACTGCGGCGCGCCGAAGCCGGAAAGCTGGATGTGCGCCGGCACCCGAATGCTTTCGGGGGGCTCGCCCCCGTACAGCAGCCTTTCGTCCAGCGCCTCGGGCCGCGCGCAGCAGGCAAAGCCCCAGTCGCCGTCCAGAGACAGACGGGTCTCGTCCGGATTTTCGTGGTCGGAGCGCGCGCTGAGACGGTTTACGGCGAAGGTCTCCGGATCGTGGATATACGCAATCAGCAGCTCTTTCATGCCCTGATTCTACCATCCGCATAAAAGCGCCGTCAACATGGATTGAAAAGCGTCCGCGCATTCGCTACAATATGATTATAAGAGACAAGGAGGCAAGGTTTTATGAGAACAGCGATATACGGAGCGGGCTCGCTCGGCACGATACTCGGCGCGTATCTCACCGAGGCGGGGCGGCAGGTGGATCTGATCAATCGCAATCAAGCCCATATCGCGGCGCTGAAGGAAAACGGCGCGCGCATCACGGGCCGCGTTGAGAAGCAGGTGGCTGTGTCGGCGCTGCTGCCGGAGGAGATGACGGGCGCATACGACCTGATATTTTTGATGACCAAGCAGCTTGAGAACCGTGCGGTCGTTACGTCGCTCAAGCCTTTCCTGAGCGACGAGGGCGTGATCTGCACGCTGCAAAACGGCATACCCGAAATATCCGTTTCGGACGTGATCGGGGCAAGCCGCACCTGCGGCGGCACCGTGGCCTGGGGCGCGACGATGCAGGGCCCGGGCGTATGCGAGCTGACCTCCGATCCTCAGAGCATGTCCTTCGGCATGGGCGGCATGGAGGGCTTTCCGAAGGAAAAGCTGCTCGAGATCAAGGCTGTGCTTGAGGATATGTGCCCCGTGGAGCTTGAGGAGAATTTCATGGGCGTGCGTTGGTCGAAGCTGCTCATCAATTCCGTGTTCAGCGGTCTCGGCACGGCCTTTGGCTGCACCTTCGGCGGCGTGGTGGACGACAAGCGGGCACGGAGAATCGCGCTGGCCACCATCAAGGAGGTCATCGATACCGGACGCGCCGCAGGCGTGGTGTTTGCGCCCGTGCAGGGCAAGGATATCGGCAAGCTCCTCTATTACGACAATCCCGTCAAGCGTGCGCTGGCGCTGGCCATACTGCCCGTAGCGCTGAAGAAGCACCGCGCGATCAAGCCCTCGATGCTGCAGGATCTGGAAAAGGGCAAGCCCTGCGAGATCCAGGCCATCAACGGCGTGGTCTCGGAGGTGGGCGACCGCTATGGGGTCGATACGCCCCTGAACGATAAGATCGTGGAGATCGTTTCCGGCATACAGGACGGCAGGCTGAAACCGTCGTTTGACAACATAGCGCTGTTTGACGCGATCGCGTGCAAATAAGCGGAACAAGCAAAGAGAAAGCATTGCCTATATAAACGGAGGGGAGCGCGCGCTCCCCTCTTACCGGCGCTCGCGCACGCAGACATGCAGACGCGGATTTTCGCCGGTGGCGGCGACGAGCACGGAAAGGAGCTTTTGCGCGTAGTCCGCGCCGAGGCCGGCGCGCATGGCGGCGGCGCAGTGGAGCGTGATCTCGGCGGCTGGCAGCTCAGAAAGGCAGTCCGAAAGCGCGTCGAGGTTATCGCCGCAGTAGTCCGGAAGATGCAGGCGGCGCTTGATATGGCGGTAGGCCTTTTCACGATTTTTCATCCTTAGGCCGTTTAAGTGAACATGGCGCATGTCAGCCCTCCTCTCCGTACAGCAGCGTGAACGAGTCGTAATGATCGCCGGTGTAGTAGATCAGCCCGTCGTTTGAAAACACGATGCGCTTGGCGCCGCGGCTGCTTTGGTGCAGCGTGTCGATATCGCATTCATAGTAGCTGCGGCCGCTCTCTTCGGGCAGAAGGCCCTCGTAGTTCCCGAAACGGTCGCCGCCGATGCACTTGCCGTAGGCGTAGGGATCGAGTCCGCCGCCCTCCCAGCCGAGCGCGCGGGCCTCTCTTTTGGTGATGAAATTGTCCGGCAGCCGTCCGTAAAGATGCAGAAAGAGGGCCACGTCCTCCTTGGCGCTGTATACGCCGCTTTCGTCAAGCGCGGGCGCGGGGCTTTCCCCGCCGGCCGCTTCCGCGGCGTCGGGCGCTTCCGCAACGGCGGGCGTTTCCGCGGCGTCGGGTTCGTCCTCCAGAAGCGGAAGCTCCAGTACTCCGGCCTCCGGCCGGGCCGTGGAAAGCTCCGCGCCGGATAGCAGATCGCAGCCGCAAAGCGGCAGGAGCAGAATCAGCAGCGCCAGCAGCCATAGCCATCCGCGGTGTTTCATATCCGTCCCCCTATTCGATCAGCGTGGCGTGGTACAGCCGCGCATATTCCCCGCCGCGCTTTAAAAGCTCCTCGTGCGTTCCGCGCTCGCGCACGCCGTTTTCGTCTATGACCACGATCTCGTCAGCGCCCTTGACGGTGGAGAGCCTGTGTGCGATAACGAGCGTGGTGCGGCCGCGGGAAAGCTCGTCGAAGGCCTGCTGTATCTGCTGCTCGGTCACGGTGTCGAGCGCGCTCGTGGCTTCGTCGAGTATCAGCACAGGCGGGTTCTTGAGAAAGAGCCTCGCGATGGATACGCGCTGCTTTTGTCCGCCGGAAAGCATGATGCCGCGCTCGCCCACCTGCGTATCATAGCCGTCGGGGAAGAGCATGATCTCGTCATGAATATGGGCCAGCCTGGCCGCGGCGACGATCTCCTCATCGCTCGCGTCGATGCGGCCGTAACGGATGTTGTCGAGCACGCTGCCCGCGAACAGGAACACATCCTGCTGCACGATGCCCACGTTGCGGCGCAGGGATTCGAGCGTGACATGGCGGATATCATGGCCGTCGATGGTGATGCGGCCGGCGCGGGTCTCGTAGAAGCGCGGTATCAGGTGGCACAGCGTGGTCTTTCCGCCGCCGGAGGGGCCCACCAGCGCGAGCGTCTTGCCGGCGGGAATGTCGAGATTGATGTGAGAGAGCACGGTGCGGTCGTTTTCGTAGGCAAAGGACACGTCCTCAAAGCGGATATCGCCGTGCACGCGGCCAAGCGAAACGGCGTCCGGCGCGTCGGTGATATCCGGCTGGATATCCAGTATTTCCGAAAAGCGGCCAAAGCCCGCCATACCGAGGACATAGTTCTCCGCAAAGGAGGCGAGGCGCTTGATGGGGCTGACAAAGGCGGCCACATAGAGCGTGAAGGTGACGAGCGCCACCGTATTGAGGCGGCTTTTGTATATCAAAAATCCACCTACGGCCAGCACCACCAGATTGAACAGAGCGGTAAAGAACTCCATGCCGCTGTTGAACAGGGCCATCTGCCGGTAATAGCTGTCCTTGGCGTGCACGAAGCGGCCGTTGCCGGCCTCGAATTTCTTGACCTCGTAGCTTTCGTTGACAAAGGCCTTGGCTACGCGCGCGCCGGAGATGGAGGATTCGATGCCGGCGTTGATCTCGGCCATGTTCTCCTTGACCCGCCGCGAGGTGGAGAGCATTTTGGTGCGCAGGCGGACGACATAGAAGGCCGCGATCGGCATGACGCATAAAAGCGCCAGCGCCAGCCGCCATTCCACGAAAAACATGCAGATGAACGCGCCTATGAACGTGGCGCCGGATATGATTACGTCCTCAGGCCCGTGGTGCGCCAGCTCGGTGATGTCAAAGAGGTCGGTGGTGAGCCGGCTCATGAGCTTTCCGGTGCGGGTCTTGTCGAAGAAGCTGAAGGGCAGCGACTGGACGTGCGTAAAAATATCGCGCCGCATATCGGCCTCCATGAGCACGCCGAGCCGGTGCCCCCAGTAGTTGACGATAAACAACAGCCCCGTGCGCAGCACATAGGCCAGCAGCGTCAGGCCTATGATCCAGAAAAAGCGCGTTATCAGAGCCGGCGCCGCCGCCATGGCAGGCAGGAGCGTACTCAAAATATACTGCGAGACCAGCGGATACGCCAGATCGATCAGAGATACCATCAGCGCGCAGCTGAGATCGAGCGACAAAAGCCTGCGGTGCGCTCGGTAATAGTGTACAAATCGTTTCAGTTTGCTCATAAAAATATCTTATCATTAAAAACGCGTATAATCAACCGCGCTCGAAGCGCAAAATAGACGCATGATGAAAGCGGATTTTGTGGACACAACCGAGCTTGGCGCGCAGCGGGCGCTGGATATGCTGGGCCTTGGCGTGGCGCTCAAGGCCTGCGTGCGCGCCGATTATTATCCGGCGCTTTTGAAAAAGAAATGCGTCGCGTATATGCTGGGCGACCACGGTCAGTTCCAGCTTGCGCTGAACACGGCCGTCCATCAGCTTGGCGGCCACGCGGAGCCCTTCGAGCTGCCGCTCGATCCGCCGTCGGTGATACGCGCCGCGGCGCAGGAGCTTTCCCGGCTTTCGGACTGCATTGTTGTGAAGTATGCGCGGCACGAAAGCATACTCGCGCTCGCCAAATATGCCACGGTGCCCGTAATCAACGCGGGCAGCGACCATTCGAGGCCCCTGCAGGAGATCGCGGATCTGATCACCATGTTCGAGCATCTGCCGCCGGAAAAGAAGCTTGAGGAATGCAAGGCCGTGTTCGACGGCCCCGGCTCGCCGCTTTGCACCTCGACGCTGTTTATCTGCACAAAGGTCGGCATGCAGTTTGTACAGCTCTGCGCTGAAAAGAGCGGGGAGCTAAAGCCCCCGATACTCAAAATCGCCGAGAGAAACGTCAAGAAATCCGGCGGCACCTATGCGGTGCTCGACAGCGCGGCAGAGGCTTATCGCGGCGCGGACTTTCTGTTTATGGACGCGCCCATGGGCACGAAGCTTGCCTCCGAGGCCGATGGCGTGATGCGCGTTGACCCGAATGAAAACCTGCTGACGGCCTTTCGCGCGGTGCTCGGCTGCATGCTCTACAGCAATCCGGCCCTCCGCGAGCCGATGCTTGTTGAAAAGCTCAGGCGTACGTTGGCCATCAAGCTGCAAAACATATTCGGCTTTGGCGAGGCCACGGAATAATTGCATTTTTTCGGCGTTCGCGCTACGATAAAGCCATGGACGCCGTCGTACATACCATCCGGCCGATATTCGGCCCTGAGAGCCATACGCTGCTGCTTGGCAGCATACCCTCGCCCCGCTCGCGGGCGGCGGGATACTATTACGCGCATCCCAAGAACCGTTTTTGGCCGGTGCTCGCTTCCGTTTACGGAACGACGGTTCCGCAGGACGGCGCTTCGCGGCGCGCGCTGATACTCGATAACGGTCTGGCGCTCTGGGACGTGCTGGCCAGATGCGAAATCGAGGGCGCGTCCGACGCCAGCATCCGATCCGCAGAGCCCAACGATATTTCCGGCCTGATAGCGCAGACGCGCATTACGCGCGTATTCTGCACCGGCAAAACGGCCGCCGCGCTGTATGAAAGACTGATTGCGCCCGTGACGGGTCTGCCCTGCCGCGCGCTGCCCTCCACAAGCCCCGCCAACTGCCGCGTATCCCTTGAGGAGCTGGCGAGGATCTATTCCGAAGCGCTTTACGGGGGTGCGAGAAGCATACCGGAAGCGCAATTCAGCACGCCCAACAATGATAGATAGCTGATCAGCCGAGGCCAGCCGCGCATTTCGTTCTTTATTTGCGGCATGGACAAGGCGATCATAATGAGAATATAGTACGGCAGCGTATAGCGCGGCTGCACGCTCCATATCAAGGCTTCGCCTACGGGCGTCCAGCTGACATACAGCGCGGTGCAGCACAGCGCCTGCATAATGACTGCTGCCATCAGACAGTATACTGCCCAGCGAGACCTGTCCTTTCCGCTAAGCGCCGTCCTGTCCTGTGCGAGCAACGCGCCAAGCATTGGCAGCATCGCGCAAAAGGAACCGATGGCGCCAAACGCTTCCGCGTTGGAGGGATGCTGCGTCAGCAATCTCTCATATACATTACCGAGCATATCTCGGAACAACAGGATCGCATAACGGAGAGGATTCTCAAAGATGTAGGCCAGCTGCGACATGGAGTCCGCTTCCGCGCTGCGGGCGTTATCAAGACTGCCCCGACAACGCAGCAACGCATACACCTGAAAAGCGGCAATAAGCAGCACGGCGATCCCAACGAACAGTACGGCGGTATTTTTGTTTTTGCAGCGCTTTTTCTGCAGGAAGAAAATAACGGGAACAATCAAGACATAACCAAAATATTTAATGGATACGACCATTGCCGCACTCAGAGCCAGCAGGATAATATCTCGAGTGCTTATCTGCTCCGCTGCATCCTTGTCAAAGCAGTAGTGCAGGCAGATGGAAACAAACAAAAGCGCGCAGCAGATCAACGGACTGTCGATGCAAATAACGCCCATATGCGCAAACACTCCGGTGGACAGGGCCGCCAGAAATATCAAGGAACGCAGCGTTTTCGTACGCCATATTGCCAAGGTACATATGCCGACATAAAACAGATAATTCGACAGGCGCCCGAAATATAATATCCCAAGAAGCGGAAGCCGAAAGATTCTGGCAATGCCTATGCCGATTGCCGAGGGGATATAAGAAAACGGCAGATAGGAAGCCGCGCGAATATGATATACAAACTCCAACTCCTTGATTTCTGAAAGCCATAGCGAGGGGCATTGAAGCATCTCAGAAAAAGACCAGCCATAACGCGTTGCGTATTCATCGTAGCCAGCCGGGACCCAACCGCCGGCGTCAGCGGGCAGAATACGACCGTTGGTGAGATCAAAAGCACGCAGAAAATGGTATTCCTCATCTATTGGGCAAAAGAACCGCTGCGCCGCAACGGTGAGCCATTCCCAATAAAATAGACAGAAAAAAGGTCTCAAAAGCAGAATGAATC
>CAZCAV010000061.1:0-12370 GCA_964496795.1 uncultured Oscillospiraceae bacterium | reverse complement strand
CTGGCCAAGCTGGCCGGCGGCGTAGCCGTTATCCAGGTCGGCGCGGCGACTGAGCTCGAAATGAAGGAATTCAAGCTGCGTATTGAGGATGCGCTCTCTGCGACGCGTGCGGCCGTGGAAGAGGGCATCGTCCCCGGCGGCGGCGTAGCGCTCCTGAACGTGCTTGACCGTGTCAAGAAGCTTGAGAAGGAGAGCAGCGGCGATAGAAAGACCGGCGTGCAGATCGTTCTGCGTGCGCTGGAAGAGCCTGTGCGTCAGATAGCCATCAATGCCGGCGTCGAGGGTTCCGTAGTCGTGGAAAACATCAAGCGCCAGAATAAGATTGGCTACGGCTATAACGCCGCGACGGATACTTACTGCATGCTCGAGGACGAGGGCATTATTGATCCTACCAAGGTGACGAGAAGCGCTCTGCAAAACGCGGCCTCCGTGGCGGCCATGGTGCTGACGACCGAGAGCCTGGTGGCCGATATTCCCGCACCTCCGGCAGCTGCGCCGGCAGGGGGAGCGCCCGATATGGGCGGCATGTATTGATAGACGCTCGCCAAAAGCAGTCGTAAGAACTGCAGACAGCGTCACAACGGGAGCCATCCGCGAGGGAGCGGATGGCTCCTAAGCGTTCAACGTGGCAGGAACGGGGGTACGGAAGTCATGGAAGCCGCTGCATATCCAGCACTTTTGCGATAAGATGTTCTTGAAGCAATGACACTTCTCCGTTCTTGTAAGTTTGGGCGCCGCAACTTCAGCCTGCAAGATTGTGAAGCGTCATGCTTTTCTTTTTCTTTTTACCCCAAGGTTTAGTGCAGAACCAAGAAAACAGGCGCCGCTTTATCAGCAGCGCCTGTTCAAGCTTGCTTCCGGCCGTTATAGCTGCCGCCAGCTTTCCTTGCGAACGGGAGCTGCGCCGGCAAGCGCGCGGTCGATATCCTCGAGCATAGTTTTCCGGTCCCCGTTGAGGGTTCCACGCAGGTTCAGATAATTGGAGGCATGATTGGCCCTAAACACCGTGCCCTCCGCATCCACGCGTTCCATAAAGCGACGCGTTTCCCGTAGTATCGCCTCCGGACTGAGCGGAACGAAGCGGCCCGCGCAGTAGTCGCCGTACATATCGCTGCCCGGCTCCAGCATCAACGTCAGAAGACTGAAATATTCCGGTTTCATGGCCGACACGGCGTCGGCCGTAGCATCCGCGTGCGCTGCGGAGCCCTCCGCTCCGGCAAGGCCGCTGATGGCCGTGACCGAAAGCTGAAAGCCTGCGGCTCGCGCCCGCTGAACGGCGGCAACGATCTCCTGGGCCGTCGCACCCTTGCAGATAGCTTGGAGCAGCGCGTCGTCGCCGCTCTCGAGCCCCAGATACAGCAGCGCCACACCGGACGCGCGCACCGCCGCAAGCTCCTCGTCGCTGCGCGTGAGAATACTGCGCGGGGACGCGTACATGCTCACCCGCTCGCATTCAGGATAGAAGCGGCGCAGAGCCTCCATAAGAGCCGTCTGCTCCTCCGGCCGGCGGATAAAGGCGTCTCCGTCGGCAAAGAAAATACGCTCTGCATGCCGGATAAAGGGCCGCGCACGCTCCATATCCGTAATGACGTCCGCAAGCGGACGGATACGGAAGCGCTTCTCCCTGTACATCTCGCAGAAGGCGCAGCGATTATGGCTGCAGCCGATCGTGGACTGCACAATGAGGCTGCGGGCTTCGCTCGGCGGCCGGTATATGCGCCCCTCGTAAAATCCGGACAGTTCTGTCATAACGCGCTTACTCCCAGTCGATCAGGCCGACAGACTCCAAATAGGCCTCGTTGTATTCCAGATAGTCCTCGACGAAGCGCATCATATAGGCTCGATAATCCGGAAATCGCCCACACAGGCCCGCGTGCATATAGTCGTAGGCCGCATCGTCGTCATACACGGCACCGTCGTTGGCGCCGCTCTCCGCCATATAGGCCTCGTCCAGTTCAATGACTGCGTCCAGTAAACTCTCAAGCGTTTTTTCATCCATAATGGCCGGAAAATCGCCTTTGTCCCGAAAAGCTTCCAATACGCTTTTGCGGCGTTCCTCCGCAGAAAACTCCTGCTCCACGCTCATTGCAACAGTTCCTCCATTTCGTCTACATAATCGGCAAACACCTTTAGCGCCGAACGAATACTCTCTTTTCTGGTCAGATCTACGCCGGCGCGCTTTAAAAGCTCGATCGGGTAATCGCTGCCGCCGCTGCTTAAAAATTCCAGATAGCGCGCAGGGCCGTCCCGAAGCACCTGTTCGCTTAAAGCCACCGCCGTACAGATTCCCGTCGCATACTGGTAGACATAGAAGGCATGATAGAAATGCGGAATGCGCATCCATTCCATGGCGATGTTGTCATCCACGATCACGTCCTCATAGTACAGCTCATTGAGGCTGCGGTACATCTCGCTCAGGCTCTCAACGGTCAACGGCTCGCCTCTCTCCGCCATCCTGTGCGATTCCCGCTCGAACTCAGCAAACATCGTCTGCCTGAAGCAGGTCGTACGGAATTGCTCCAGAAGCTGATTGACCAGATAGGCGCGCCGGCTGCGGTCTTTCTCGTTCTCAAGCAGATAGCGCGTCATCAGCATCTCGTTTACGGTGGAAGCCACCTCGGCCACCATCGTCCTGTATCCCGCCGTTTCGTAGGGCTGCGCCGCATCGCTGTGATAGCTGTGCATGGCATGCCCCAGCTCATGCGCCAGCGTCAGCGCATGATCCACATTGTTTTGATGGTTTAAAAGCACATAAGGGTGCGTTCCATATGTACCCCAGGAAAATGCGCCCGAGGTTTTCCCCGGCGTTTCGTATACATCGATCCAGCGCTCGGTATAGGCACGGTCGAGAAGCTTTTCATAGGCCTGACCTAACGGCTCCAGCGCTTTTTTGACGACGGACTGCGCCTCCTCATAGGGCATGGGAATATCGCAATCGGGCAAAATCGGCACATACAGATCATACATCTCCAGCTTATCGACCTTCAGGGCCTGCCTGCGCAGCTTCAAATATTTTCTCAGCGCGGGAAGCGCCTCATGCACCGCTTCGATAAGCTGGTCGTATACTGCCATAGGTACGTTGCCGCCAAACAGGGCCTCCTCCAGCGCTCCGTCAAAGCCGCGCGCCCGCGCGCGGAATATATCCCCCTTGACAGACGCCGTATAGGTGGCTGCCACTGTATTTTTCATGCTGCCAAAGGCACGGTACAAACTCTCATAGGCATCCCGCCGCACCCGCCTTGACGGCGAGTTGAGCAGCATACCGTAGCTGCCGTGCGTAAGCCGAACCTCCTCGCCCTTCTCGTTTTGCACCGTTCCAAAGTCCAGATCCACATCCGACAGCATGGTAAAGATATTGTCCGGCCCGCCAAGCGGCTCCTCCGCCATGGCAAGCAGCTTTTCCTCACCCGCGGAAAGCGTATGCGGCCTTTGCCGTTCCAGATCGGAGAGCATGAACCGGTAGACGCTAAAGCGCGGCTCCTCCGCACAGCGCGTCAGCGTACCCGCGGGCAGAGCCAGCAGCTCAGGCGCCACAAACGCGCCGGCCGCCTCCAATTCGGCGCTGAGCTGTACGGCGCGGTCTGTCAGACCCTGATAACGTACGTCTCCGTTATCCTCGTCGCGCCGCATATGCGCATATACATACAGCCTTTCTACAAGCTGCGACGCTTCGCTTCGCCGAAGCAGCGCGGTATATATGGCGTCGGCGCTCTCCTTGAGCGTGCCTGTACAGGCGGCAAAGGCCTCGATCTTGTTCTTGGCCAGATCGAAATCCTGCTCCCACAGCTGGTCGCTTTCATAAATATCCTCAAGTCGCCAACGATGCGTTTCATCAATTTGACTGCGTTCTGCGTTCATAACTGCCTCCTTTTTCACTATTCTTCTATAAACAGCCGCAAAGCTTGCACGGCTGCGTTTCCAATTCCTGTCTGCACAGTATAGCACGCTCTCCGCCACTTGACAAATCCGTTTCGTGCGCTATACTATAAACACAAACAAATGTTCGCATTCCGGAAAAGGAGCATTTTATCAATATGGAACGCCGCATATTGCACGCTGATTTCAACAGCTTCTACGCTTCGGTGGCCTGCTTTCTTGATCCCGCGCTCAGACCGCATCCCGTAGCGGTAGCGGGCGATCCCGAGAAGCGGCATGGCATCATACTGGCTAAAAATGAACTGGCCAAGAAATTCGGCGTCAGGACCGGTGAAGCCGTTTGGCAGGCGCGTCAGAAGTGTCCGCGGCTCGTTACAGTGGCACCGGATTTTACGGCCTATCAAAAGTTTTCCGCGCTCGGGCGCAGTATTTACAGTGAGTATTCCGATCGTGTGGAAAGCTTTGGGCCGGATGAAAACTGGATTGATGTAAGCGGCAGCACCAACGATTTTATAGAAGCCTTGCGCCTTGGCGAGCTCATCCGCAGCCGCATACGAGAGGAACTCGGTATCACAGTTTCCGTGGGCGTGGCCTCCAATAAAGTCTTTGCCAAGCTCGGCAGCGATTATAAAAAACCCGATGCAGTCACGCTGATTTCACCGGACAATTATCGTGAGCGCGTTTGGCCCCTGCCGGCGCGGGATCTTCTGTATGTCGGCCGTGCAACCGAGGAAAAGCTCCGTCATTATGGCATCCTGACCATCGGCGAGCTTGCAGGTACGCCGGAGAGCTTTCTCAGGGCGCAGCTCGGCAAGGCCGGCGCGATGCTGCACGCCTTTGCCAACGGCCGCGACGTTTCGCCAGTACAGCTTTTCGGCTGCGAAGCCCCGCCCAAATCCGTAGGCAACGGCGTCACCGCGCCGCGCGATCTTGTCACCGATCTGGACGTATACCTCACGATCACCATGCTTTCAGAAAGTGTGTCCGCACGCCTCAGGGCGCAGAAGCTGCGCGCGCGCACCGTACAGCTTTCCATGCGCGATACCGAGCTATTCTCCTTTATGCGGCAGTGCAGGCTTTCGCCGCCAAGCTGTCTGACCTCCGAGCTGGCGCACGCAGCCATGGTCCTGTATAAAGAGAATTGCGACGATGCTCATCCGCTGCGCTCGCTGACCGTCACCGCCTGCGATCTGATACCCGAGGACCGGCCGGCTCAGCTATCACTGTTCGGGGACGAGCCCGCGCGCCTTCGCGCCGAGCAGGCTGAGCTGGCCATAGACGGTATCCGTAAGCGCTTTGGCTATCACGCCGTCGGCCGCGCCTTGTTTTTGATGGACGCGCAAATCGGAGCAATGAACCCCCGCGAGGAGCATACGATGCACCCGCAGGGGTATCTAAAAAACGGCTCTATGTCGGAGGTTGCCGGTCTGTAGCTAAAGAGAACGTCTTCTTTTTCTTTCAGGTGAAAGAAAAAGAAGCAAGCAGATCAACTCCAACGCATACAGTTCAGCTTTTCTCTGCTTCTCTCTTTTCTCTTGAAAAGAGAGAAGCTCAGCCGGAAAAAGGATCGTCCGAGCCGGAGGAGGTGGTTGGCGCGGGGGTAGCTGCTGCGTCCGGACTTGTCGTGGGCTCCGCAGCGCCGGTATCGTCTCCGCCGTCGGGCGTAATGGGATTGCCCTCTCCGTCCGTACTCGGCTCATCGGTCGCTGCAATGACCGGCAGACGCGCGCCGTCGGAGGAAGGCGAATAGACCGTACCGCCCTTGGCGGAGAGATAGAGCGTGCCGGTGCTGATAGACTGCGCTACGAACTGCGGCAGCAGCTTTTGAAGAGATTCCATCTTGGCCGCGAGCTCCGTAGGCTGGCCGATGAATATGGTCAGTCCGTTCTGCAGGTTCATTGTAATAGCCAGCGGCGTTGTCAGATCAATGGACGCGATTTGACCAACCAGATCGTACTGCTCCAGCGCAGCGATCAAATTGACCAACGTCGCGGTGGAAAAATCATCGCCCTCGCCAAGCCGCTCGCCGAGCTGGAAGCCCGTCATACTCACGCCCGTGACCTGTATCAGTCCGCTGAGGTCCACGCCCGCGCCCATGGCCAGAACATAACCGTTTTTATCTATGATAACATTATAGTCAAGGCCGATGATGCCGGCGATCTCCTTGCGCTCCGTAATAGCGATACGAATACGGCTTGGAAAGATATACGTCACGCCGTCCACCTGCAAATAGGGATCCTCGGATATATTCGCAGCCGCCTGTTCCATATCGCACAGCAGCATGTGTCGTCCAAGCTTCAGGCCGGACAGACCGATGATATATTCGCTCGAATAGGAATCGTTTCCGGTTACAACGATATCCGAAAGCAGGAACGCATAATACAGTGCCACCAGTATGCCAACAAATATCAGTATGACAAAGGCAATATTGCCAAACAGCTTTCTAAGACTTGCGCGGCGCTTTTTCTTGCGGCTCTGGCGCTCCAGATAGTCCTCGTGCCGGCGTTTTGACTCGCGCTCGCGGGCCAACCGCGCGGCTTCGGCGCGGCGCTGCGCTTCCTCGGTATTGTTCATGGTAATGCGCGTGGTCGTTGTCTGGCCGGTCTTTACGGTGCGCATACGGTTGGTATCCTGCCTCGCAAACGAGCCCGTATCTCCGTCGTCAAACAAACGTATAGGCTCGTCAGGAGCCTGTCCGCGCTCAGACGGAAGCGGACCGTCAGCGGAATATGGATCCTTGACCACCGGTTCGCCGTCGCTCCAGCGCAGACGTCCGGCGTCCGCCGCATCCTCCTCGTCGGAAAACATTACCGTATCGTCCGTAAACAGTTCAACCGGGGGCTCGGATTCCTGCTCCTCACGGCGCGCGTCCAAAAAGCCGTCCCGATCCTCCTCGGGCACGGGCTCAAAAAAGTTTGACCAGAAGCCTCTATCCGTCTTTGGCTTCTGCTTGTCCGGCCGCTTGCCGGCCGGCCTTTTCTTAGCCATACTACGCCTCTCTTATGACACGCGCGCCCAGCGCGCACAGCATTTCCTCAAAACGCTCGTAGCCACGGTCAATATATTCCGCATTGTCTACGCGGCTCTCTCCCTCGGCAGCCAGCGCCGCCAGAGTCAGCGCTGCGCCGCCACGCAGATCGCGGGCGCTTATGTGAGCGCCGCGCAAACGCTCTACGCCGCGTACAATCGCCATGCGGCCGCGTATTGTGCAGTCCGCGCCCATTTTGCTGAGCTCCTGGGCATGCTTGAAACGGTTCTCAAACACATTCTCTACAATCACGCTGGTTCCCCTGGCCGTCGTGCACAGGGCGAACATCTGGGCCTGCATATCGGTCGGGAAACCCGGGTGCGGCAGGGTCTCAATAAGCTTGATCTCGCGCGGCCGCTCCGGCGCATGCAGGCTCAGTCCGCATTCCTCCGTCACAATTTCGCATCCGCACTCAGCGAGCTTGGACAGCGTGCCCGTCATATGCTCCGGCACCACGTTCGTAAGCCGGAGCGAACCGCCCGTGATAGCCGCCGCGGTCAGCAGCGTGCCGGCCACGATGCGATCGGGCATGATCCGAAACTCCACATTACGCGGCTGGCCTCCGCCCGTGATACAGATGCTGGAGGAGCCCGCGCCGGATACCGAAAAGCCCGCTGCACATAAAAAATCCTGAAGCGCCGCGATCTCCGGCTCGCGCGCAGCGTTCCGTATCACCGTCTGGCCCTCGGCAGCCACCGCCGCCATCATAATATTCTCGGTGGCGCCGACGCTCGGATAGTCCAAATGAATATCCGCACCCCTGAGCCGTCCGCCATCGCAGGTGATACAGCCGCCCGCCTCGCTGATATGCGCGCTAAGCTGTCTGAGCCCCTGCAAATGCAAATCGATCGGCCTGAGCCCGATCTCACATCCGCCCGGATAAGCCACCACCGCGCGCCGAAACCGCGCGAGAAGCGGCCCAAGCAAAAACACCGAGGAACGCAGGGATTTGGTAAGCTGCTCCGGCAATTCATAGCCGGCGGCGTCCGAAGCGTCGATGAGCAGCGCGTCTCCCTCAAACGCAGTCCGGCACCCCAGCGCATGCAGTATGCAGAGCATATTGTCTACATCTGCAAGCCGCGGACAGTCCATAAGCCTTACCGGACGGTCCAGCAGTATACAGGCCGCCATTATCGGCAGCGCCGCGTTCTTCGCGCCGCCTATCCGGCAGCAGCCGGACAGCGGCGTGCCGCCCGCAACGATCAGACTGGACATGGAACACCTCCCGCGCACTATCCATTGTATGCCGGTGCGGGGAATAATGTTCCGTCAGGCAGCGTCCGTCCGTACGCGCAGCGGCGCGTTGACCGAGCGCGAGATGTTCAAAAGTACGCCCATGGCGGCCAGGAATATGACCATCGACGACCCCCCTGCGCTGATGAACGGAAGCGCCTGGCCGGTCGTAGGCAGCAGGCCGGTGCAGACGCCGATATTCACGAATATCTGCAGACCAAAAACCACCGTAATGCCGCCGGCCAGCAGACTGCCGAAGCGATCGCGGCTCAGAAGCGCAACGCGGATTCCGCGATAAATGATAAATCCATAGGCGCAGAGCACGGCCAAACCGCCGATCAGGCCCAGCTCCTCGCAAACGATGGCAAATATAAAATCTGACTCCGCATAGGTCATATACAAAAGCTTTTGCCGGCTGTTATTGAGTCCAAGGCCGAACAGGCCGCCGGAACCGAGCGCATAGTATGACTGGATGAGCTGATAGCCGTCGCCCAGCGGATCGGCCCAGGGATCGACAAAGGAGGTAAGCCGGGCCAGGCGATACGGCTCTATGACGGCCAGCAGCCCAAACAGAGCCGCCAGCACCACCAGCAACAGCAGCATCTGCTTGGTATCGCAGCCGCCGATAAACAGCAGCGCATAGCCCATGAGGCCCATGATGACCGACATGGACATATTCGGCTGGAGCATGACCAGACCGCAGATGACGCCGATCACCAGCAGCATCGGCAGCATTCCTTTCATGAAGGAATCCATCACCGCGTGTTTTTTGGCCATGAACGAGCACATATACAGCATCATGCCGAATTTAGCGATCTCAGAGGGCTGTATGCTCTGACCGCCGATGACCAGCCAGCGCTTTGCGCCGTTCGTCTCCTGACCAAATATGAGCACCGCAATAAGAAGTACGATGGAGATCAGCATTGCGACGACCTTGTATTTTTCAAGGCGGCGGTAATCAAAGAACGAAAGCAGGATCATGATCGGAAAGCCGAGCGCCAGATACACGGCCTGCTTACGAATATAATAGTAGCCGTCATAGCCCACGGAAGCTGTGTTCTGTGCATAATAGTAACTCGCCGAAAACACCATGACCAAACCGAACGCGCAGAGCAGCGCGACCGTAATCAAAATAGGATAGTCGAGATGCCCAACCACCTTTTTGGTTTTCCGCAAGCTTTTCGCCATGTTTTTCCTTTCCGGCCTTATGCCCGAAAATTACGGATGCAGGGCCGATTTTGCGTAGAATGTATCATACCAAAATATATATGCGTCTGCAAGCGCGCACAGCGCTTGCGCCGCTATTGTTTGCAGAATCTTTTCAAAGCGGCACGGATAAAACAATCCATCCGGTTAAAAAAACAGGCCGCCCGCGAAAACGCGGACGGCCCGTTATCATGTTTTCTGAAGAAACGGGGCAGGGAATATATGAGACGGCCGGCGTTCTATGCGCGGGAAGCCAGATAGCCACGCCATCCGCCGAAGGCGGTGATCTCCTGCATGCCGCCCACCGCGATCGGTTCGCCAATGACGCCGAATACCATGCGACCATCAAAAAGCCTGACCTTGCCGATGCTCAGTCCGGCGGGTTCGCCCTGCAACAGCTCGGCAAGGCCGGACGCAGGGACGCTCCAAAGCTCTACGGCGACTGCGGCGGCCGAGGGATCGGCCGGATCGACGCGCAGCATAGCCGGATAGGCGTCCTGCACGCTCCACAACCGGTAACTTTTCTCCGTTTTCGCTTCACACAGGAAACAGGCGCGGACCCGCAGCAGGTTCTGCTCCAACTCCAGACCGCGCATAAGCGTTCCGTTAACCGCAAGCAGGTATTCTTTTTCCGGCTGCATGGCTTTCATCGACCTCCGTAGATGCGAATGCTGCGTTCAGCTTTGCCGTATCAGATCGAAGCAGATATCGAACACCTGCGAGCGCATGCCGCGTACGATTTCATCGATATCGTCGTCGCGGACGGCGGCGGACATACCGGTGCAGTAGTTACCGATGATGCCTATGGCGGCGTATTTCATATCGAGATCGCGCGCAAGCGGCGCCTCCGGAAGGATGGTCATTCCGATGATTTGCGCGCCGAGCATACGCAGCATACGGGTTTCGGCGGCAGTTTCAAAGCGCGGGCCCTCGGTGCAGGCGTAGATGGCGCGGCCGGAATAGGGAATATCGCGTTCAAGGATCAGACGCTCAAGCGTTTCGTTGAGGTCGGAGTCAAACACGTTTTCCATGCCGGTATGCTCGTAAAGACGGTGCTCGCGGTCAAAGGATGAAACGCGGTTCTGCGTGAAATCCATAAAATCGTTTATCAGGCACAGGCTGCCAAGCTTATAGGCATAGTCGCAGGCGCCAACGGAGGTAATGCCGACGACATGCGTGACGCCAAGCTTATGCAGCGCATAGATATTGGCGCGATAGTTGACATGCTGCGGATCAAAGCTGTAAAACACGCCGTGACGCGAGCGGAACAGCACCTCGTGTCCGTCGTCAAGCTGAGCGTGAAATATAACGACGTCGCCGTAGGGCGTCGCCACAGCCTCTTCCTGATAGGGCAGCGGAAGCGTTTCGATATTCGTTCCGCCGATGATGGCGCATTTCATGTAGCATCACCTCAATCATGAAAATCATACCATATTTGATCCGGATTGTGTATACTGAAGTTTAGAAAAAACGGAAGAGGAAACTACTATGCGCGAGGATCATGATCTGGCCTTTCTGCTGCAATACGAAAACATCGCCTGGTATCGCGGCGGAACCGTGCGGATACTGGATCGACGCGTCTATCCGGCGGCGGAGCGGTTCGTCGTGTGCCGCAGCTTCAATGAGGTGGCGCAGGCCATTCGGGACATGGTCACTCAAAGCTACGGGCCCTTTCACGCGGCCGCGATGGGCATGGCGCTGGCAGCGCACACCTGCCGCCGCAGGCCCGCTCAGGCACAGCGGGATTATCTTCGCGCCGCTGCGAATGCGATAGCGACGGCGCGGCCCACAACGGAGCGTAAAATGCGGCTCTGGACGGATGACGCGGAACGCGTCGCTCTGGCGGCGCTGAACGCGGGCGAAAGCGCCTGCGAGGCGATAGTGGATCAGTCCGTTCAAAAGTTTGACGACCGGTATCGTAAAATTGCGCGCATAGGCGCGGTTCTGGCCGATCAGGTGCCCGCAGGCGGCGCCATCATGACGCAGTGCTATGCCGACGCCGATCTGGGCATGCTGCTGAGAACGCTGCGGGAGCGCCGCAATAACGCGCGCTTTTTCACGCCGGAAACGCGGCCCTATCTGCAGGGCGCGCGTCTGACGGCAAGCGTGATACGCGATATGGGCTTTGACGTTACGCTGATTACGGACAATATGCCGGCCTGGACGCTGAAAACCAAATCGGTCGATCTGTTCACCACGGCGGCGGACGTGATCTGCATGGACGGCCATATCGTCAATAAGGTCGGCACGTTTCAGATCGCGCTGGCGGCAGACTATCTGGGCGTTCCGTATGTGGCGTCCGGCATTCCGGACAGAACGCATCCGGATGAGAAGAGCGTGCGCATTGAGGAACGGGATCCGGACGAGGTGTTGCATGCGATGGGGCGGCGCACCTGCAAGCAGGGCGTTCACGGCTTTTATCCGGCTTTCGATATTACGCCGCCGCAGCTGGTGAAGGGCGTGGCGACGGATCAGGGACTGCTGCCGGCCAAAGAGCTGAGCCGTTATCGCTTCTACTGATTCAGCCGTGCCAGCAGCTCGGCGCGGGCTTCAACGGCGCTGGTTATTTCGCCGGAACAGCCGGCTATATACCGCAGAGCTGCATTCCAGGCGGAAACGGAGAATTCTTCGGCTGAGATATCCAGGACTGCCGTCTGTATCCTGCTGCGAAAAATGGGCAGGTGCAGGTCGGACAGATAGGTGCAGCTTGCTCTCTCCTGCAGACGCAGGAGAAGATCATCCCGCGAATCAGGCGACTCTTTCTCAAACATTTGGCGTTCCTCCGGCCCGACGATGGCGTATAAAGCAGACAATGTCGGCCACCCATTATATAATAGCTTGAACAAAGTCGAATTTTGGCAGTAATGGTAGACAATGTCGGCCACCCGTCACACGGTTGCAATATAACTGCAAACAGCCAAAATCGGCAGTATTTCAGGAATATTCACAAAACAGACGCGTGGTTGATAAATTCTAGGTTATCCCCCGAAATTATTTTCCCGACACCAACGCAGGAAAGTATCGTGT
>CAZCAV010000060.1:0-12687 GCA_964496795.1 uncultured Oscillospiraceae bacterium | reverse complement strand
TGCCGTTGATTACGGCGTTGATGCAATCCGTAAAGTACGGCGCCCAATTGATGCGCGAAGAGATGATGTAGGTGTTCGGGCCGACAGCCTTGGTGCTGCCGTTATAGGACACGTTGGGGATGCCGGCAGCCTCGCAGGCCGTGGGCGCGCCCATGGAGTCGGCATGCTGAGAGATCAGCTTGCAGCCGTTGGCGATCAGCTTGTTGGCGCCTTCCTTCTCCATAGACTCGTCATACCAGGAACCGGTGAAGGTGACTTCCATCGTGGCGGTCGGGCATACGGACCGTACGCCAAGGAAGAAAGAGGTATATCCGCTGACGACCTCGGCATAGGTGAAAGCGCCGACGTAACCGATCTTCGCCTCGTCAGCAGTGAACTGACCGGCGTCGATCATCTCGTTCAGCTTCAGTCCGGCGGCGACGCCAACCAGATAGCGGCCTTCATAGATCTGCGCAAAGGCATTGTGGAAGTTCGCAAGGCCTTCGGTATGCGCCTTGGTGCCCGTAGCATGGCAGAACTGCACATCCGGGAATTCCTTGGCGGCCTGGATCATGAAATCCTCATGACCAAAGCTGTCCGCAAATACGATGGAGCAGCCGGCGTCCACGAGTTCGCAGGCGGTGTCGTAGCACTCCTGACCCTCGGGGATGTTGACGCGCAGAATGTACTCGATGCCCAGAGCTTCACAGGCTTCCTTCGCCGCGTTGATGAAGTTCAGGTCATAGGTGGAGTTTTCGTCATGCAGGAAAATGAATCCCGCCTTGACGGCCGGCGCCGCTTCCTCGGGCGCGGTTTCTTCCGTTGCCGCTTCGGTAGCCTGCTCAACGGCTTCGGTGACGGCATCCTGGGCCTGATCGACGGCATCGTTGACCTGCTCGGCCGTGCAGCCGAAGACTACCAGTGTCATCATGAGTACCAGCACGATTGCCAATGCTTTCTTCATTAGAATTTCCTCCTAGTTAGATTTGTTTTTATTGTAACACCGATTTTTCGATGAAACAACCATTTATTCTATCCTGCCGCTTCTTTCCAGCGCATGGATATCCGGATCACACTTGAAAGGTTCTCCCGCTGCGGCCATGGCGTTTTTGACGTCCTTCAGACCGCTTCCCGTGCAGACGGCCGTCACGGTCTCATCGGTGCGGATGATCCCGCATTCCACAGCTTTCTTCACGCCGGCTGTCGCCGTAACGCCCGCCGGCTCGCCAAACACGCCTTCACTGCGGCCCAACAGACGCATAGCCGCCAATATTTCTTCGTCTGTTACCGCCAGCCAGCGTCCGCCGCTGTTTTCTACGGCTCGCTGCGCCTTTTTCGGATTTCGCGGCACGCCCACGGCAATGCTGTCGGCCAAGGTGTCCTCCGGCAAAGGCCGGAGCTCTCCGCCGCGCTCACTGGCTTCGACAAAGGGGCAGCAGCCGGTGGACTGAACGCCAAGAATTTTGGGGATGCGATCGATCATGCCAAGCTGATACAGATCGTAAAAGCCGTTATAAACCCCGCCGATGGTACAGCCGTCGCCCACGCTGACCGCCACCCAGTCGGTAGGCTGCCAGCTCAGCTGCTCGGCAATTTCCAGCGCCACGGTTTTTTTGCCCTCGGTCAATATCGGGTTGATGCCGGCGTTACGGTTATAGAAGCCCCATTTGTCGATCGCTGCACGGCTGAGCTCGAATGTCTGCCGATAATCGCCGCGAACAGAAATCACGTTCGCTCCAAATATCAAGAGCTGCGCCACCTTGCCTCCCGGCGCGCGCTCAGGAACAAATATCACCGTTTTCAGACCCATGCGCGCAGAATTTCCGGCGCATGAGGACGCCGCATTGCCCGTTGATGAGCAGGCGATCGTATCGTAGCCCAGCTCAATGGCTTTGGCCACCGCAACGCCGGAAGCCCTATCCTTGAGCGAAGCGGTAGGATTCAGGCCGTCGTCCTTGATATACAGCTTTTTAACGCCAAGCGAAGGCCCCAGAGTACGCGAGGCATACAGCGGCGTCCATCCAATGCGCAGATAATCAGAAAGTCCGTCGCCTGTAAGCGGCATCAGCGCTTTGTAGCGCCACATGCTGTTGTCGGCGTCGGACCGCAGCGATTCCCGGGTCAGTACTTTTTTGATTGCGGTATAGTCGTAGACAATATCCAGTATGCCTTTTTCTCCGCAGACCGGGCAGGTCATGAGCTCCGGGCCAAACGGATATTCGCGTCCGCAAAGTGTGCAGCGATAGCCTGAAATACGTTCCATTGGCTGCCCTCCCCTGCATCCTGTGTTTGAAAAAAAAGATAGCCACATTATACGGTGAATAGGAGTCCGGTGCAAGCTGAATCTTTTGTTGGTAATATTGTATCAAAAAAAATTTATTTTGTACACAAATATTTTCCGATTCTTTTCGGCTTTGTGTTGCATATGGACCTCTTCATATTATATAATTGCCTTGAAAAACATATCGTGAAGGGGGCAACAGCCATGCTTCTCATCGGAAACGGCAGATTGATCACCAGAGACAACGGACAATACTATGAGGATGGCGCGGTCGTCGCCGACGGCAATCTGATTGTGGACGTCGGGGCCACTGTCGACATGAAACGTCTGTATCCGGACGCGCAGTTTATTGACGCGAAGGGCGGCGTTATCATGCCGGGTCTTATCAACACGCACAACCATATTTACAGCGCTTTTGCGCGCGGTCTTTCCGTCAAGGGCTATAATCCAAAGAATTTCAACGATATTCTGGAGGGTCTGTGGTGGACGCTCGACCGTAAGCTTACTCTGGAGAACGACCGGCTTTCCGCGTACGCCGTCTATGCGGACTGCATCAAAAACGGCGTCACCACCGTTTTTGACCACCATGCTAGCTACTGCGAAATACCGGACAGTCTCGACGCCATTGCAGAGGCCGCAACAGCCCTTGGCGTGCGCGCAAGCCTATGCTATGAGGTGTCCGACCGCGACGGCAAAGAAAAGATGATGCAGTCCGTACTGGAAAATGAACGGTTCATCCGGCGTGCATCTTCGGACAAGACGGATATGCTCAAGGGCATGATGGGTCTGCACGCCGCCTTTACGCTCAGCGACGAAACCCTGGCGCTGTGCAGAGAGCACGGCGGCGACGAGGCCGGCTTCCATGTGCATGTAGCCGAAGGCCCCTCGGATGTGGCAGATTCGCTCAAAAAGTATGGCAAGCGCATCGTCAACCGGCTCTATGACAACGATATTCTGGGATCGAATACGCTGGCCATTCATTGCGTGCACATCAACCGTGCGGAAATGGAGCTTCTTAAGAATACCGATACGATGGTCGTGCATAACCCCGAATCCAACATGGGCAACGCCGTCGGCTGCGGACCTGTGATACAGCTTTTCAAGGAGGGCATACTCCTTGGCCTCGGCACCGACGGATACACCAACGATATGCTGGAAAGCTACAAGGTAGGCAACATCATCCACAAGCACAACCTCTGCGACCCCACCGTGGCCTGGGGCGAAATTCCGGCCATGCTGTTTGAAAACAACGCCAAAATCGCCGGCCGCTTCTTTGAAAAACCGCTCGGCGTGATCAAGAAGGGCGCCTATGCCGACGTGATCGTTACCGACTACGACCCGCTTACGCCCATGGACGCCGGCAACGTCAACGGCCATATTCTGTTTGGCATGAACGGGCGCAGCGTGACCACCACCGTCTGCAACGGCAAGCTGCTCATGCAGGATCGCGTGCTCTGCGGCGTCGACGAGAAGGAGCTTATGGCAAAATGCCGCCAAAGCGCGCAAACGCTCTGGACGTCCATCAACGGTTAAGAATAAGGAGGCTATTATGTCCGACCGTATGACACCCATTCCCTTTAGTGAGCTCATGAACTGGCTTCTTTTGGAGCATGACACCGGTTCCGTGTTTGGCGTGCGCCGCCCCTATGTGGCCGCCGGCGATCGGTTCCTGCCTCTGTTTTCGGAAAAGCTGGAAACCCCCTTCGGCCCGGCAGCGGGCCCGCATACGCAGCTCAGCCAGAACATCATTGCCGCCTACTATGCCGGAAGCCGCTTTTTTGAGCTGAAAACCGTGCAGACGCTCGACGGCGAGGATCTTCCCGTATCCAAGCCCTGCATTCTTGCCAAAGACGAATGCTATAACGTGGAATGGTCCACCGAGCTGCGCGTAGAGCAGGCCTTCTCTGAATATGTCAAGGCATGGTTTGCGCTCAAGCTCATCAGCAAATGCTGGAATCTGGGCGACCCCGACGGCTTCATGTTCAACATGAGCGTCGGATATAACTTCGACGGCATCGCCAGCAAGAAGATCGACGACTTTATCGAGGGACTCAAGGACGCTTCCGGTACCGCCGCATGGGCTGAGTGCAAGGACTGGGCCATGCAGAATCTGGGCCGTCTGCCGGGCATAGACGCCGCCTATATCGAATCCGTCAATCCGCATGTCTGCACCTCCATCACGCTTTCGACGCTGCACGGTTGCCCGCCGCAGGAAATCGAGCGCATTGCCTCCTATTTGATTGACGTAAAAAAGCTCAACACCTTTGTCAAGTGCAATCCCACCCTGCTCGGCTATGACTTTGCACGCCGGACGTTGGACAAGCTTGGCTTTGACTATATCGTGTTCGATGATTTCCATTTCCGCGACGATCTTCAGTACGCCGACGCCGTGCCCATGTTCAACCGGCTTTTGGCGCTGGCCGCAAAGAACGGTCTCTGCTTTGGCCTGAAGCTCACCAACACCTTCCCCGTCACCATCGCCGCCGGCGAGCTGCCGGGCAACGAGATGTACATGAGCGGCCGCTCTCTGTATCCGCTGACCATGGAGCTCGCGCGGCGCGTCAGTCAGGAATTCGACGGCAAGCTCCGCTTAAGCTATTCCGGCGGAGCTGACATATTCAATATCGAACAGCTTTTCGACGCCGGCGTATGGCCTATCACTATGGCGACCACGCTCCTTAAGCCCGGCGGCTATCAGCGCCAGAAGCAGATTGCCGAAGCGCTGGAAAAGCACGAATACAAGCCCTTCGACGGCGTATCGGTGGGCAAGCTCAATGATCTGGCGCAATGTGCCAGAAGCAGCGCGCGCAGCCAGAAGTCTGTCAAACCGGCTCCGGCGCGCAAGATCGCGGATAAGGTGCCGCTGCTGGATTGCTTTACCGCCGCCTGCGCGCACAGCTGTCCCATCGGTCAGGATATACCCGAATACATTGCGCTTGCCGGCAAAGGCGACGCCGCGGGCGCGCTGAAGCTCATATTGGAAAAGAATCCCCTGCCTTTCATCACGGGCACCATCTGCCCGCACCACTGCGCGGATAAATGCACGCGCAATGCCTATGAGGACGGCATCCATATCCGCGACGTCAAGCTGGCTGCCGTGAGAAACGGATTCGACGCGGTGCTGCCCACGCTGCAGCCGGCCGCTGCCAGCGGTCGCTACGCTGCCGTCATCGGCGGCGGCCCCGCCGGTATGGCGGCCGCGTTCTTCCTCGCGCGTCAGGGGATGCTGGTCACGCTGTTTGAGCAGCGTGATGCGCTCGGCGGCATCGTACGGCATGTCATACCCCGCTTCCGCATCGGCGACGACGCCATATCCCGGGACGAGGCTTTCCTCACGGCCATGAACGTCAATGTACGCCTCGGCGTCCCCGCTCCCTCCGCCACGGAGCTGCTGAATCAAGGCTATGAAGCCGTCGTTGTAGCTATCGGCGCATGGAGGCACGGCAACGTAGCTCTCAAGGCGGGCGAAAGCATCAATGTGCTCGACTTTTTGGCCGCCGATAAGGCGGGACGGCCCATGGAGCTTGGCAGCGACGTTGTAGTCATCGGCGGCGGCAATACCGCCATGGACGCAGCCCGCGCCGCTAAACGGCACGCCGGCGTAAAGAATTGCCGGATCGTATACCGCCGTACGCAGCGCTACATGCCCGCCGATGAGGAGGAACTGCGGCTCGCTATGGACGAGGGCGTGGAATTCCGCGAGCTGCTCGCTCCTGAAAGGCTGGAAAACGGCAGTCTTTTCTGCAGGCAATGCGTGCTTGGAGAGCCGGACGCCAGCGGGCGGCGCTCACCCGTCGAAACCTACCGGATGATCTCCGTGCCCTGCACGTCGCTGATCTCCGCCATCGGCGAATCGGTCGATCCCACCGTGTTTGACGCCTGCGGCGCTTCGGTGGATGCGCGCGGCCGCGTACAGGTGAATGCCGATACGCTGGAAACCAGCGTGCCGCATATCTACGCTGTCGGCGATGCGCGCCGCGGTCCCGCCACGGTGGTGGAAGGCATTGCCGACGCGCGCCGAGCCGCCGACGCTATCGTTGGCGCATACAGCTACGCAATACCCGACAGCGCCAGAATATTCCCCAGCGCCTGTTATGAAAAGCAGGGCGTCCTCAAAGACTATGACTGCGCCGAAAAGGAAGCGGGCCGCTGCCTTGCGTGCAGCACCGTCTGCACGCTCTGCACACAGGTCTGCCCGAATCGCGCGAACGTGGCCGTCAGCGTGCCCGGAAAACGTTTTCCGCAGATCCTGCACATCGACAAAATGTGCAACGAATGCGGAAACTGTCTGGTGTTCTGTCCCTACGACAGCGCCCCTTATCAGGACAAATTTACGCTTTTCCATACGGAAGCGGAATTTGACGCCAGCGAAAACAAGGGCTTTCTGCCGCTCGGCGAAAACCGCGTCAAGCTGCGTTTAGGCGATGTGCGCGTTGCCAGCCTTGGCACAGGCGAAATCGACGCGGACATCGAGCGCCTGATCCAGACGGTGTTGGCCGGTTACAGCTATCTGATATAGATCGAGGCAGAGAGAGCTCATGGCGACATTCCAGGTCAACGGCGAATCCGTCACAGCGGTGCGCAATCAAAGGCTTCTGCGTTTTTTACGCGATGAGCTGCATATTCTTTCCGTGAAGGACGGATGCTCGGAGGGCGCCTGCGGCGCCTGCATGGTGCTGCTCGACGGTCGTGCCGTCAGATCCTGCATACAGCAGACGGACAAGCTTGAGGGCAGGTCCATCGTCACGGTCGAGGGGTTTTCCGAGCGTGAAAAGGACGTATACGGATACGCCTTTGCCAGAGCAGGCGCGGTGCAATGCGGCTTTTGCTCGCCGGGCATGGTCGTCTCAGCCAAAGGCTTGATCGACGCGCAGCCCAATCCGACGCGCCAACAGGTCAAGGCGGCGCTGAACAGCAACATCTGCCGCTGCACCGGTTATCAGAAGATTGAGGACGCCGTGCTGCTGGCCGCCCGCCTGCTGCGCGAGAATCTTCCTGTCCCCGCAGACAGCGTCGAAGGGGACTTGGGCGATTGCCTCATGCGCGTGGACGCCGCCGATAAAGCGCTTGGACGCGCCAAATATGCCGACGATCTTTATCTGGACGGCATGCTTCTGGCCTCTGCCGTACGCAGCGCTTTTCCGCGCGCCAGAGTACTGTCGATCGATGCGGAGGCGGCCCGCGCCGCCTCAGGCGTCGTCGCCGTGCTGACCGCCGACGACGTGCCCGGGCAAAAGATCATCGGTCACATCGTGCGCGATTATGACGTTATGATCCCCGTGGGCGGAACCACGCACTTTCTTGGCGACGCTATCGCTCTCGTTGTTGCAGAGGACGCCCAATCTTTGGAAAAGGGAAAGTCGCTCGTTCATATCGAATATGAAGAGCTTGAGCCCATTCTCAGCCCCTCCGCCTCTATGGCTGCAAACGCGCCCGCCGTACACGAGGGCTGCGACAATCTGTTCTCGCATCAGCGCGTCTGCCGCGGCGACGCCGAGGGCGCGATCCGCCGTTCGAGGCATGTAGTCACAAACCACTATTCGCTGCCCTTTACCGAGCACGCCTTTCTGGAACTCGAATGCGCCGTAGCGACGCCCGAGGTCGACGGCCTGCGCATCTATTCCGGCGATCAGGGCATCTATCAGACACAGCGTGAATGCGCGGAGCTCTTGGGCCTTCCGCGCGATCAGGTTCGCGTAAGCGCCATGATGGTCGGCGGCGGCTTCGGCGGCAAGGAGGATATGAGCGTTCAGCACCACGCGGCGCTGGCTGCATGGCTGCTGAAGCGGCCTGTCAAGGTGCGCTTTTCACGGCAGGAAAGCATGCTCATCCATCCGAAGCGCCACGCCATGGAGCTTCTGTTCACAACCGCCTGTGACGAAAACGGCATACTCACCGCCATGAAGGCCGAGCTGATCGCCGATACGGGCGCTTACGCCTCGCTAGGCGGGCCGGTACTGCAGCGCGCCTGCACGCACGCGGCCGGCCCCTATAATTACCAAAATGTGGATATCGACGGCAAGGCTTACTACACCAACAATCCTCCTGCCGGCGCTTTCCGCGGCTTTGGCGTAACGCAAAGCTGCTTTGCCACGGAATGCAATCTCAATCAGCTTGCGGAGCTTGCCGGCATATCCGCCTTTGAAATCCGCTACCGCAACGCCATCCGTCCCGGACAGGTGCTGCCGAACGGTCAGATTGCCGATGATACCACCGCGCTTGTGGAGACCCTGGATGCGGTGCGGCCAATACTCGAGCGAGACCCAAAAGCAGGCATAGCCTGCGCCATGAAGAACAGCGGTCTGGGCGTGGGCGTTCCCGACGTTGGACGCTGCCGTATCGTTGTTGAGGACGGACGGCTGAACATACATTCCTCCGCCGCCTGCATTGGTCAGGGTATGGGCACGGTGCTCATGCAAATGGTGCATGAAGCCAGCGGCGTTCCGTTGGATCGCATCGTCTATCACACGCCGGACACCTGTGATTCGCCTGACGCCGGCAATACGACCGCCTCCCGCCAGACGCTGTTTACCGGCGAGGCCGCCGTGCGCGCCGCAAGGGCCGTAGCCGCCGCCCTTCAGCCGAAGGGATCGCTTTGCGCGCTGAACGGCCGCGAGTTTCTCGGCGAATATCGCGGAGACACGTATCCCATTGGCTCGGATGTACCGAATCCCGTTTCGCACATCGCCTATGGCTATGCCACACAGGTTGTAGAGCTGGACGACGACGGAACCGTGCGCCGCGTAACGGCCGCGCATGACGTGGGCCGCGCGGTCAATCCCGTTTCGCTTCAGGGCCAGATTGAAGGCGGAGTCGTGATGGGGCTTGGCTATGCGCTCAGCGAGGATTTCCCGCTCGAAAACGGCCGTCCCCTAAAGAAGTACGGCACGCTCGGCCTGTTTCGCGCAGCAAAAACGCCGCCTGTGGACGTCGCTGTCGTAGGCGTCGCCACGCCGGACGGCCTGGCCCGAGGCGCCAAGGGCGTGGGTGAAATCTGCACCATTCCAACCGCTCCCGCTGTACAAAACGCCTATTATAACCGCGACGGAATATTCCGGACGCGGCTGCCCCTGCCTGATACCGCCTATAATAAGCAGAAATAATTGGATTTGATGCGGCGCTCTCCAAAGCGCCGCTGTGTTTTTTATTGCTTGTCCGTCTCCGCGCACATATCAGCGGTCACGCCGGGCCCTCGGCACAGCTCTGAACGCAGATAGGCTACTGTCATCAAGATGCTGCATACGACCCATCCGGCCGGATACGCCAGCGCAACGGTCACAAATCCCCCGCCAAGCTGCTTAGCCGTATACAGGTATATCTGTCTGAACGCCACAAAGGAGGCCAGCATAATGATCATGGGCGCTCTGGCGCGGCCTATGCCGCGCAGCGCGCCTGCAAACGTTTGATTGAAGCAGAACATCACATAGAAGGGCGCCGCCATCGTAATGAATCGCTCGCCATAATAGATGACCTCCGCATCCGCGGTGAACAGCTTCAAAAGCGTTTTGTCGCAAATGATTAGGGCCGCCGAAAGAACCGCCGTCATGCCGACAGACAGCAAAAGCGCTTTCTTTACGCCTTCTCTGGCGCGCGGCATCTGACCCGCGCCATAATTCTGGCCAACAAACGTTGTAGACGCAAGGCTGATGCTCTGAAGAGGAATGACCGCAAACACATCCAGTTTATTATAGCTGGCCCAACCCGCCATACAGGCGGAGCCGAAATAATTGATATAGGACTGTACAAATACGTTTGAAAACGCCGTGATCGCCTGTTGCAGGCCGGACGGCAGCCCGATGCGCAGTATACCGCTGAGCATGTCCTTGCGAATGCACAGGCAGCGCCAGTGAATGGCATACGGCGCATCCGCATGCGTAAGCGAATACAGTACCAGAAGCGCGGATAAGGCCTGTGAAAGTATCGTTGCGTAAGCCACGCCCGCGACCCCCAAGTGGAACGCCAGCACAAACACCAGATCAAACACAATATTGACGATGGCGGAAAAACATAAAAAAAACAGGGGGCGCGTGGAATCACCGACTGCGCGCAATATGCCCGATCCCATATTGTAGATCAGAAGACCGGAAACGCCCAAAAAGTAAATCGTCAAGTACTGCTGCGCCTGCGCGACCACGTCTTCCGGCGTGTCCATCAGCCGCAGCATGGGTTTTACCAGCAGCGCGCCGGCCACAGTGGCCAGCACGCTCATAATGAAGGTAACCAGAATCGTCGTATGCACGGCATTGAAAAGCCGTTTGTCATCATGCGAGCCATAGCACTGGGATATGACGACGCTTGCGCCCGTCGCAAGCCCCGCGCAAAGTCCGATGAGCGTATTGATGATGCTGCTTGTACTGCCCACGGCCGCCAGCGCCTCCTTGCCCACGAAGCGCCCGACCACGATGGTGTCTACGGTATTATAAAGCTGCTGGAACAGCAGCCCGATCATCATCGGGATGGAGAATTCCAAAAGCTGCGTCCATATGTTGCCCGACGTCATGTCGGAAGCACCCTGTCTGATCAATCTGCGCGTAAAAACAACCTCAGTGCGGGAAATACTTGTTGCATTCTATCATAAATCGCAAAAATGTAAAGATAAAACAAACGAAAACGGGCCTTGACCCGTTTTACGCTCCTATATGCGCCAGCTCTGCGATCTGTTCGCCCACAAAGCGCTGTCCCGCCTCCGTCAAATGCAGCCCATCGTCGCAGATCATCTCTCTGATATAGTTTTTCTGTTCCAGGCACTTCGTTCTCAGATCCAGCAGCTTTACCTGACATTCGCGTGCGACACGCTCAATGAGCAGCGAATACATCTCGTGGAAGCGGTATATCTGCTGTTTGTCGCCCAACCAACGCAGGATATTGGCGCCGTTCAGCTTTGTCCCGACAAAGAAGCGGAAATACTTCTCCGCATCAATGGGCGGAAGCGTCATGAGAACAGGCTTGATACCCGCGTCGTACAGCCGCTGCACCATGCGCCGGAGCGTGCCTTCAAACTGTTCCGGCGTCGTAGCTGGCTCGTGCTGTGCATCCGGATCCTCGGAAATGGCCGCCCAATCAAAGTTACAGTCGTTCCCGCCGAACTCCAGCAGCGCCGAATCGCAGCTCAGTCCTTCGCTCAGATCGTGATCCAGCCGGGCAAGGCCCTGCGGCGCCGTGAATCCGAAATGCGCGCGGTTTACTATCGTGACGCCGAGCTTGCTTGCCGCGATCTCGGCGGCGTTTGGCTCACAATAGCCGTGACGTCCGCGCTGTGCGTTCCAAACAACACCCTTGGCTAAAGAATCTCCCCAAACAACTATTTTCTCCATCGCTTCCATCGTCACAAATTCCTTTATTTATACCTGTACCCCTTATTCTTGAGTTGATTATAGCATGCTTCGGCCAAACGATTGTGAACTGAGGGAAAAATGTGCGTTTGCACCGCACAAAGCCTCCGTATATGTTATAATCTGCGCATCAACGCTGTGGACGAAAGGAAGCCCCCCATTTATGAACTCGGTATTGTTCCCCGTTCTTTTACAGTTGGCGCTGATTGCGCTCAACGCCGTGTTTGCCTGCGTCGAGATCGCCGTGATCACCTTTAACGACGTTAAGCTGAACCGTCTGGCCGCTGCGGGAAACAAACGCGCTGTCCGGCTTGCGCATTTGACAAGCCAGCCGGCGCGCTTTCTGGCTACCATACAGGTGGCGATTACGCTCTCCGGTTTTCTTGGAAGCGCCTTTGCCGCGGATAATTTTTCCGATCCCATCGTTGATGCGCTGCTGAAAGCCGGCGTCCATATCCCCGCCGCCACGCTGAACACCATCGCCGTCATCGTAATTACGCTTATACTCTCCTATTTCACGTTGGTTTTTGGAGAGCTTGTCCCAAAGCGCATCGCCATGAATAACGCCGAGAAGCTGGCGCTGGGGCTCTCAGGCCTGATATCCTTTATCTCCCGATTGTTTGCTCCGCTCGTATGGCTCTTGACCGTTTCCACAAACGGCGTCCTAAGGCTTCTGGGAATGGACCCGAACGCCGAGGACGAGGAGGCGACCGAGGAAAACATTCGCATGATGGTAGACGTCGGCAGCGAAAAAGGCACCATCGATCACACGGAGCGCGAGATGATCCAAAACGTATTTGAATTCGACGATATTACCGTAGGCGAAATTCTGACGCATCGCACACAGGTGGATATGCTGTATCTGGATGAGAGCGACGAGGAGTGGCTTGCCGCCATACGGGAGAGCCGTCACTCGCACTACCCCGTCTGTGATGAAACCGCCGACGGCGTTGTGGGCATACTCGACGCGCGCGATTACTTCCGCATGAGCGAGCGCGGCCGCGATGCCGTAATGAAAAGAGCCGTATCGCCCGCCCGCTTTGAGCCATTCCCAATAAAATAGACAGAAAAAAGGTCTCAAAAGCAGAATGAATC
>CAZCAV010000059.1:0-13193 GCA_964496795.1 uncultured Oscillospiraceae bacterium | reverse complement strand
TCCTTTCCATTATAACGAATGCTTTTTTGTCCATCAATTCGGGAATAGGGGCAATACCTCCGGCTACCGGATCACGGACGTACTGTATGTGACGGCGCTGTACGGCGCGGGCGGTACGCTCACGGGCGGCGGCCAGATCGTTATGATCAATAACGACGCCTCCATAGCTGTGACCTGCAACGGCAGCACGCGCCCCTTTGCAGCCTGCTATGACGGAACGGTCTACGAATCGGATTACATCTTCATGGATCAGCTTGGTCAGGTCAGCAAGTATTCCGATAAGCTGACCATCGATGAGGATGGCAATACGATCTATGTGGATGAGGACGGCTTCATCTACCGGCTTGAGGGCGACAGCTTCGTATATACCGGAGAGCGCAGCAATGCGGACAGCTATTCAGGTGATGCGGCGCTCAAACTGATACAGGGCGGTTACTATGTCACGGCTGTAAAGGATACAAACGGCTACATCACCGGTTATACCTTGAGCGGGCAGACGGTAACGGACGGGCAGATGGCGCTGACGCTGTTCAAAGTCGGCGGCACGGGCGTATTGACCCTGAATGCGGCATATGGCGCGTATGCGGGCGAATACCGCTTCTATAACGGCGAGGTCGTGCGCATGGCCTCCATCAGCGCGGATATTTCAGGCGCGCAGGTGCTTGCCTGGCTGCTCAGCAGCGCGAGCGCCGGCGTTGACCTGGTCTATCGCACCGCTGCCGGCGTGGCCACGGTGATTGACGGCAGCTTTACGCAGGAGCAGGCGCTGAGGCTGATCTATGAGATCCCGGACGGGTCGTACCTCTACACCGACAGCTCGAATAACCGCTATGAGCTTGTGACCAACGGCTCTGTGAGCAATTTGGAGTATCGTGGCTTCGTGATCAATAACGCGGACGGCACGGAGACCTTCCTGCCTTCAACGGACAACGCCACGATCACCGCGGCCGAAGCCTATGCGGAGCTCAAGGCGATGACCATAGGCTACAAGTTCACACAGCCACAGACGGGAGAAACGATCTACCTGATGTTCGGCGAGCTGGAACTGACAAGCGCCGCGGGCTGGAGCAAATCGGATGCCGCGTTTGCAGCTTCGTTGATGTATGTTTTCCAGGACGGCTTTTTCTTCCGGACGAAGGCAGACGCGGACAACAGCGATTCCGATACGGCTGAAGTCGATTTCTACTGGATCGACGGTAACGGCGATCTGGTTTATGCGGGCACGAATCATCCGGCCGATATGCCGAACGTGATTGACGTTGAAGCCGGTCAAAGCTTGGATGCGCAGTATGTCCTTGGCGGGGTGGATGCTGCCGACTATTTCACGATCAAGAGCAGCGGCTATCGCAATACGGTTAACGACGCAAGCGTCAGGACCGCGCTTTCCCTGGACGGCAACTATACAGGCACCGGCCCGAACAGCAGTGTAAGCGGCGATCTGAATGCGCCGACCGGAGCAAGCGCAATCTCCGGTGAGACGGTCACAAAGACGCGCACGACGACGACCTACTCCCTCGTGACGTTGAACGGCTTCCTGTATACGCAGGTGGAGACGGTCGCAGAGACACAGACGTTTACAAAGAGCGCGGTGCCCGACGGAACCGGCGGGTACATCTATACTTATCAGGCGGGCGAGCTTGTTACAGAGACCACATATCGCTACGAAGGCATAGAGTATGAGCAGACCGATGCGAACAGCCGTTATCTGTTCCAGCGCTACGGAGACGCCGTACCGGCAGCCGTCGAAAAGGCCGAGATACTGACCGCGCTTAAAACGCTGACGGATGCCGGTCAAATGTATTACTATGTGACCAAGACTACGAATAACGGCACAACGGCATCGACGACGACGACAGAGGTGAATTACGCGTCGTCCATCTATCATAGCGCATCCGACGCGAACAAGAACGCCGCGCTGGATATGCTGTATGGCACCGGCAGCACCTATACGGACGCCAACGGCCTGATCTACAACCGCGTGAGCGGAGCACTGAATTCCTATGTGTACGCTAACGCCCGCGAGAACACGATCAAGACGATCTCGGGCGCAGATACGCTTGCGTATGTACAGAGCCAGCTTGTGTATCGCTGGACAAATACGGCCGCGGGCAGGACCTACTACTATAATAACAAGCTGACTGCCGGCCAGGCGCTGGCCATGATGTTCCCGACGACGGACGGCGGATTTACCACAACGGCAACGACCTTCGACCCTGCCGGCCTGATGCTGTCCGGCGCGGATCACTACTATCGACTTGACGACGCCACGCTTGTTTACAAGGGTCAGAAGATCAGCTTTACGGAGCAGGATCTGTCCGCGAATCGTTCGCTGCAGGAAGTTGTGGACGATGGCTGCATCACCGACTATACCTATAACGGACAGCGAGTCTCCGAGCTTGGCGGAAGCGGCGACATGGCGCTCAAGGTGTTCTCCCTCATCGCGCCATTGAACCAGAAGTATCGCGATGCGGATGGCAACGTCTACTTCTTTATCGATGTGGACGGCGACGGCAAGGTGCTGACTGAAACCGACGGCGGAGTTGACGTGCTCGTCTGCATATCCGCCGAGCTCCTGTCCGGCTCCGACAGCTATTATCCAGACGTCTTGGGCAGCGAAGCGGTTCAGTGGCTCATGGCCAATCGCGACGGCTATTATTTCATTGGCCGTGCGGGAACGACTGCTGAGGCGGATTTGATCGTCGGCACCGATCATATCGGCGCTATCGACGTCGCCTATCTGTATACCGACGCCCTCAGCGCAAGCGATGCGCTCAGGATCGTGTACAACCTGGTCTATGACGCGGACAATGACTGCTATACCTATACGACGGACGAGAAAACCGTCGCGATCAACGGCGTATCCTTCTGCTATCAGGATGTATACGTCCTGAATGAAGCGAACGGGAAGCTGGAGTATTCCAAAACGCTTGCGTCTGGCATTCCAAGCATTTCGGGAGCCGCGGTGCTCCAACGCGTGCTGGACGGCCTCTGCGGTTATGCGGATGCCGACGGTAATGCACTGCTGACAAAGGCCGGCGGGATCGACGACCTGTACGCGCTGCTGTTTGCCGAGCTTAGCTTAAGCTCGGCCGACCTCCAGAAGCTGCTTGGGGAGATGCCCTTGTACAATGCGCGGTTTACGCTGGCAGGCGATACGGAAACCACCTATGATGGCGTTAAAACATTCTATGTCAACCGCGCGTCGGGAAGCGACGTCCTGTATACCTACGATGCGCTGATGGAGCTTCTCGGCAGAAACAGCGCGGAGTATCTGAACAAGTTCTATATCAAGGACGGCGCGCCCTACTATCTCGACGGCTACGGTAACCTCTACCGCGTGGACGGCGCTGAAGGCGTACTGAGCCTTCTGTATACCGTTCATACGGAAACGCTTTCGGACGGCACGCAGGAGACCTATTATGAGGACGCTGACGGCGCTTGGTACACGCTGTCCTTTGAGACGATTCCAAGCGGCGACACATGGAATGTGAGAGCGCGAAGCATCTTCCTTGAAACGATCGCCACCGTTCAGGAAGCCGCTTCCTACACTTTGACGCTCAGCTTCGCCAGCATCCCGCAAAACACGGGCTTGACGGGCAGTGATGTGACGCCTTCCTCCAGCTCCGTTCAGACGGCGCTGGAAGCGCTGAACTGCGTGTTTGATCCGGGCGACAGCACGAAGATCGTAATCGCGCCGGCGGATCTGAACGAGACCGCACTTATCAAGACGCTGTATCTCAAGGCGGATGGCGATGGCGACGACGATACTTACACAAGTCCTGACGGCCTTGTGTACAGCCTTAGAAAGAACGCGGCCGGAGCAGTCATCGCGCAGATACTGGACTATACCGGCGTGCGCAGACAGCCTGCCGCGGGCGGCGGCTTCAGCGATTTGGCGGCGATCGACGGCGAGCTCTGGCGCGTATGGCTGCTGGACGAGGACAATTACAGCGGCCGCATCACGGCTGGGCATAAGTTTGAGACTGAAACGCAGGGGAATGGCGAGCTGACGGTACTGGGCGGAGGCGAGCATGCGCTTCAGGTGCTCTATGATATGGGTTCCAGCCGCTATTATATCGATTCCAACGGCAACGCATATGCGCTCCAGCTCAGAAACGATGGAGAATGGGTGCTTTCGCATATAGGCGCCGTCGCCGAGGTGACGCCGCTGACAGGCGCGCAGGCGAACACATGGCTGTATCGCGGCGCCGAAATACTGGACGCCGACGGCACGCTGCTGCGCTATGAGCATTACGATCCTTCCACGGGCGTATTCAATATTTGGGGGAACGGCGATCTGTACCGACTGATCGGCAACGATCTGGTCTATATCGGTACGTCTGTGCTGCCGGAGGGCAGGGACGCGCTGCTTACCGGAGACGCGTATATAGCCGTTCGCTATGCCTTTGAGGACGGCGCTTATCGAAAAGCCGTCGAGAATACGCTCTTCTTTGTGCGTATCAATGCTACGTCCCGCTCCAATAAGCAGATATACCTTGAGCGCCTGACGGATACGCTGGCCCGCGATATACAGGATCGCTACTATACCGGCATGTACAACAGCGCCACCGGCAGCTATGACTGGAGCGAAACGCCGGTTTCCTCCGTTGAATATGCGACCGCATGCGCATACGACTCCGAAGGCAAGCTTGTCGGAACCGGCTGGAGCGGTACGCTTGGCGACGGCGTCAATATTTACCGTCAGATCGATGAATATGACGCCAGCGGAAAAGTTACCGGCAATGTGCTCAGCGAACTGCTTCGCGTGCGGATGCTGCGCATCATCACGACCGATGGGCAAGAAACGATCCATACCGTGATCTGGCGTGTCAACGTCAGCCGCAGTACGGAGACCTATACCTATGACAGTACCGAAGTCACGCTGCCCGACGGCAAGAAGGTGTATTCCGACGGTACCATCGAGCTGCCCGCCGGTCAGGAAACGGGCCTCCAGCATATAGAGGAGGTAACCGGTGTTACCTATCAGCTCAAATATGTGGGCGCTACACAGGCGAAAAACGCCAATAATGAAGCCGGCGATATCGAGATACACATGGACGATCCCGCGGGCAGCATTATGGACACCAACGATATCAGCCAGACCGCGGCGGGACGTCTGATTAACCTCGAGGCCGGAGGCGACATTTCGATATTCTCCGAGAGCAGCGGCTCGATCGGCGCCGATAACAACGAGATCGAGATGAAGGCCGTGGGTCTTGTGAAGGATTACGATAACTCCGGCTATCCGGGCCGCATTGCCACGAGCATGTTCAAGCGCATTCTTGCTGTGGACGGCAACTTCACGCTTTGGTCCCCGACCTTTGTGACCAACGGGGCCACCTACCTTGTCGTGACGGAAAACGGAAATATCTACGGTACCACCCTGTATGTCGAGGACGGCGCGACGCTGCTGCTTGACGCCAACAGCGACGGTACGGTGGCCGGCGTGACCGGCGCGGTCGTGATCAACGAGGTCGTGGTCGACGGTCTTACGAGCGACCTGAATTATAACAGAGAAACGGATGAGTTGTCCTACACGCGCGATGCAACGCAGGTCGGCGACCCGGGCACGCTGTATATCACCGCTGACGGAGATATCGATTTTGTGAGCTTCACCGCGGCCAACGGAGGCGCTGCCACGCTGTACAGCACGGATGGTCAGCTGCTGATCGACAGCATATCCCTGAACGACGCCTCTTTGACCGGAACTGCCTATGGAAACGTTGAGTTCGGCACGGCTGATCTGGCGGCCGGCAGCGCTTTGACGCTCGACAGTACGGACGCAAAGCTTCTCTTCAACAGGATCACCGCTGCAGACAGCAGCGTTTCGCTCTCCGCGTATCAGGATATTGCGCTGCTGGATACGGCGCGCACAAGCCCGCTGATCGTGATGACGGGCGACGGCTCCACGCTGCGCTTCGAGAGCGACTTTGGCGATATCGGCAGCGCTGAAAAGCGCATGATCATCGACGTTCCCGCAGCGGTGACGCCGCATATCAAGCAGGTGCGGGATTACTTCATCAGCGCGCTCGATATTACGGCCATAGGCGATTATCTCAGCATGCTGCCTGATTATGCGTTGCTTTCGGGTTATAACGATGCGGAGCGCTACGACGTGCTGCTCAGCGGCGATTATCTGAAGTACAGCGACGAGCAGTTTTTCAGGATCCTTTTGAACGTGCAGACCGATGAGGAGCTGGCGCTCTGGGCGATTGACCGCGCAGGACGCGACATATTTGACCACATCGATCCGCTGAAGCTGTGGGCCTACATCCATACGCAGGGCGCGACGCAGAAGCTGGACGCGGGAGCGCTGAAAAAGCTCTTTGGCGCGGAGCTGGCGGCCGAGCTGACCGAGGATCTGTCGGAGCAGCCGCCTGCGCCTGCCACCGCCTGGAACGAAAGCATATTTGCCAGCGTAACGATCGACGCCCTGAAGGACGTGCTCAAGCTCAGCGACACGCTGCTTCCGAACGTGCTGACCGCGCTGCTGAAAGCGAAGATCATAGCGCTGGATGGGGCGCTGCTTGGCAGTCTGCTGACCGATGCGGATATTCAGGACTTCTATCTCAGGGCCATGATCGAAAGCGCGACGCCAGACGACGGTTATACGGATATTCCCGCCCGTGCATTCTCGCTCACGATTGGCGAGAGCACTGGCGACGCCTACATCTATGCCGATGGAGATATCACGCTTACGCAAGACCGCGGCGACGTCACGATCGCGCGCATCCGCTCGGAGCGCGGCGATGTGACAGTATCCGCGCTTGCCGGCAGCATACTCGACAACGCCTATACGGGCACGGTTGAGATCTGGGGCGATATTACAGTAGACGGCGTTACGGATAGAATGCTGATAAACCGCGACAGCGCCGCCGCGGCGATCAACGCGCGCATGATCACGCTCAGCGCCGCTGGGGACGTTGGCTCCGAATCCGCCCCTCTGATCACAGAGCAGCGCGCCAATCATCCCGTTCGTCTCATCAATATTGATGAGGAACTCTATAAGGCCGTGATCACACCCGCGGGATACACCGTGTTCAATACGGAATTCGGCACACGCTTTGGCGGCGGCGCTGTGGCAGGCGTCGGAAGCTTTACGCAGATCCCGAATTGTGTCTATGTTCTGGAGAAGATCGATAAGCTGGATAAATCCGGCCTGCCTGTACTGGACAAAAACGGCAACCCGATTCAGTATTGGGCCTTGCCGGTATCCACACGCTATGACTGGCTTAGAGTCGATTATGACGCGGAGGCGACGCAGACCAACATCGACGCCGGTGGAAGCGCCTATATCCGCGAGCTGACGGGCGATCTTGGCGCAGGCGTCATGACCGTGGGCGCGGATCTGTCGCTGCAGACGCAGGGCAATGTGACGGATACGCGCAGCGACGCACAGAAATCGGCGGGCGATGAAAACATTACCGCCGGCCGGAATGTCAGCATCGCCAACGGCGGCACGATCGGAACCGACGCCTATACCGAGAGCCACGACATGACCGTTCCGCTCGATTATGACGGCGTTATCCGCATAGATGCGGAGGGCTATATACTTAACTCCAACTATGCGCGCATCACGTTGGATTCACTCGGCGAATACAGCTTCCGCTTCAATGCGCAGGGCGTGCTTGAGATGCGAGATGCGTCCGGCGCGGCAGCGGCCGGCTATACGGCGTCCATGTATACGGATGCGGAGGGCAAGGCGCATATCCTGGTGACCAGATCCATTGACAGCACAACGCTGACGGTCGATGTCGCCGGTGAAATGAACGCAGCGCTGCCCGGCGGTATTCATATCGACGCGACCGACGACCTCGTGCTGAACGCTGACAGCGGAACAAGCGTATTTGCGCTTACGGCCACGGGCAGCATGACGCTTAACGATCTCAATGCGGTGACGACGAGCGGCAGCATGCTGGCCGGCGATTCCGTATCGGTGAGTTCGCTTGGCGATATCGGCGCTGCGGGCGCGCCGCTTGTGATCGACGGCAACCGAAATGACAGCGCGCAGACGCCGCACTACGGGACGCTGACACTGTCCGGCAACAACGTGTACGCCGTGGAGCTTTCCGGCGATGTATACCTCGCGGGCCTTGCGGCCATAGGCGATGCGACGCTCACCGTGGACGGCACAATCTATGACGCGAAACCGAGCCAGACGCTTGGACAGATGATACTGGCGGCCTCTGAAGCGCAGAAGGATTCCATCAGCGCACAGGCCGCGGTGGATACGCTGACCGACCAGAAGGCCGCGCTGGATACCTATCTGGCGCGGAATCAGGCAATACTGACCGGACAGCTCGCCACGGAGACGGCCGCCCAGACACAGCTCCAGGCGGACAGCCAGACGCTTACGGATGCGCAGGCGGCCATGGCTCTGCTGCAAAGCGACCCGAACGCTACGACGGAGCAGCTCGCGGCAGCGCAGGCAGCGGTCGATCAGGCACAGGCGGATTATGACTTGGCACAGGCCGCATTGACTGCGGCTTCGGCGGAGCGACAGCTTACCGCCGACAATATTGCGTCCGCGCAAGCGCTTCTGACGCAGATCGAGCAGGATCTTGCGACCGCTGAGACCACGCGCGATAACGCCGCCGACATATTTGAGCGAGCTTCCACGCTGCTGGCTGCGCAAACGCGCGTCAATCAGGCGGAAACCGCCGTAACGGCGGCGAAGATGGCGCTGGCTGCCAGCCCAAGCAATGCGGAGCTGCAAGAGCGGCTGGCGCAGGCGGAGAACACGCTGCGGGCCGCGCGCAATCTGCTTTCCGGAGAGCTGGCGCTCAGCAGCGCTTTCGATCAGAACAACGTACAGCTTACTACGGTATCGGATGACGATCTTGTCGATATCCATGCCGCCATTGCGGAATCCTTGAATTTACTTGCCAAGCTGGAGACGACCAACGCCGCGCAGGAGGCTTACGATGCGGCGGGTCAGGTAGCCGGCAGTCCGGAGGAGGCCGCGCTGAATCAGGCAAGGCAAACGCAGCAGATCGCCATCAAGCTTATGGACGCGCAACAGGCTGTGATGGACGCCAGGGACGCTCTGACTGCCGATCCGACGAACACAGAACTGCAAGGCCGTCTGACGCAGGCTGAGGAAACGCTTCAGGCAGTGAAGAACGTGCTGGCCGCTCAGGACGCGCGCGATGAGGCGCAGACGCAATACGAAGAGGCGAGCCGGCTCTCGCAGACCGCGCAGGACGCCGCCGCCGCTGAGCAAAGCGCACAGTCGCTTGTGGACGACTATGATCTGGTGGAGAATCCTCCGCAGGGCGTTTCTCAGCAGGACATTGACGACGCCATAGCGCGGATACAGGCCTCCCGCACGACTCGCGCGCAGGCGCAAGCGGCCTTGACGGAAGCGCAGCAGGCGCATATCGACGCCGACGCTGCATTGGCAGGCTATCTGGCCGCGCAGCAATGGAGCGGTTTACAGGATGCTGCGGACAATCTGACGGTTATGCAGAACGCGCTGAACGCACAGATCACTGCGCTGAGCGTTTATGAGGAAACAAACGTCAGGCAGGCGGAGCTCGATGAAGCGAAGCGGAAGCAGGCAGGCGCGGATGCGCTCTGCGGTGACATTGACAGCGCTTTGACCGGCCGCGACACCGCTCTTAGCGACCTTGCACTGGCGAAGGCCGATCTGGCGACGCTGAAGCAGGCCTATGAGGATGCGGTGCTTCAAACGCAGAAGAACGATACGGAGCCGCTTGAAAATCAGCTCGTGCAGGATGCGCTCGACGCCTACCTTGCCGCTCAGGAGGAGTTCAACGGCAAACAGCGTGCTTTGACGGCGATCGAAAGCGAGTTGACGGCGCTTGCGCAGCAGATCCTGGCGGATCCCGATAAAGACGCGCTGTACAGTGCGGAGTTTCTGGCGCTGGTGAACGATCTGTCGGCAGCGCAGAGCAACGTGGAAGCTTTGCGTGAAACGCTCGACGGTCTCAGGGACGCCGAGGAGCAGGCGCAGCGCGCCTACAACCTGCAGCAATCGCTGCAAGACGCGCTGAATACTCTGGCCGATGAAAACGCGAGCGCGCAGGAGCGTGATTATGCGGAGGCGCTTTTGGCGCTGCACGGCAATCCGACGGCGGCTGACGTCACGACGGCGTTGAGCGCGGCTCAGACGGCTTTAGACAACGCCATCGCCGCGCGCGATCAGGCGGAAACGAACGTGAGCGACGCTTCGCAGGTTTACAGCGATATGCAAACGGCATTGGCCCAAGCTCCGACTTCCGCTGCAACGGCCGCTGTGGCGGCGGCCGGCGCGGCGCTTGCAAACGCCAGCGGCGAGCAGGTCAATCATCCGGTGACGCCTGGTTTTGGCGCGGACTATGCGGCGGGATCCGATATGCCGCATGAGGAGTATGCTACCATCACTGTGGGCGGTGATCTCGTTATCACGGCCGGCGGCGGCGTAGGCAATCTTGACGACGACGGTATACCTCACGAGCCTATCGGAGCCGATGTGGGCGGAACCATACAGATTGTCGCCGGCTCGGGTACGGACGATGATGTGAACCTGATCGGCTCGGGCGACATGAACATCGAAGGCATAACGGCGGGCGGCGACGTCAGCCTGACCACAGACGGCGATATTACCGATCTGTCCTCCGGCGGCCGGCCGATGATCGATGCAAACGCCGCGGACTTGAATGCCATTCATGGCAGCGTTGGCAGCGAGCAGAAGCCTGTTGATCTGGATGTCAACGAATTCTCAGGAAGCGGAGAGAATGTATTTATCAACAATGAGGGCGGCCTGACGCTGGGCGATATAGCAACGGGCGGCTCGGCGGGTATCACGGCCGGCGGCAGCGTGACGCAGCAGCCGGGCGCGACGCTGATTGCCGATACGCTAGATTTCAATGTGAGCGGCGATTTCGGCAACGGGAGCAATCCGATCGTCGTTAACGCCAACACGATCAGCGGGCACGCCGGCGGCGACATTGGCATTGAGAACCAGAGCAATCTGTTGGCAGGCAATATCAGCGGCGGCGACATTACCATCCATGTTTCCGGCGGCACGATCGGCGGCGGCGTGATTAGCGGCAACAGCCTGACGCTTGATGTATTCGGCGATATCGGCAGCGAGGCCGATCCGCTGATCGTAGATATTTCCGGCGGCATTCAGATCAATACGAATTACCCGACTTACGGCCTGGTATTCATTAAGAATATCCACGCGTCTGCGAGTCTTGCCAGCTATTATACGGCGGTGTTCGTGCTGGCGATCCCGTTCTGCGTACTGCCGGCCGGCGGGCTGACGGCGCTGCTGCGGATGTATCTGGTGTTCGGCGTGAACGCGAGCGGCCATTTGTGCCTGCTCGGTCTCTACATTGCCGCGGATGATGACGCCGATATCGGCGCTCGAATAGCCGGCGATCTGTATCAGCGCGGCATGCGGCGCATGGGCGTACTGTTTGTGGATGGCCTGAGTGGCTTTGCGGAGGCGTTCAGAACGGTGTTTGCGGGCACGGTGATCGGCTGCAACAGCGTTCTTTGGCTGCTGAATACGGGCCTGAAGCTGAGCGATGCGGATCGTGACGAAGTCATGGATGATCTTGATGAGCTGTGCGACGCGGAGAGCCTTGAAGAAGCAGCTGAAGCGGCCGAGGAATTCTATGAGGATTGGGAGGACGCGTATCCGGCGCTTGCGGAGTATGTACGCGCTCAGCTTGCGGATTGGCAAAAGAGCTATGACGCCCTGGCCGCCCTGCGCGGCGCGGGGCTGACGCCCTCGGCGGTGAACGGAGTCTTGCGGACGGCGGAGCATGCGCTCTCCGGACAGGAAAGTTATGAATCCGCGGGCGATGCGGCGCGCGCCCTGCTGAGATCCCTGCCGCCCGCGCTGCAAATCACCATAGAGTAGAAGATAACAGAGCCTCCGGCCCAATATGATGGCTCAATGTCAATAGTTGGGGTAAGAGCCAGTAGACTAAGCAACATGGGGAGCCATTCGCGAAGGAGCGGATGGCTCCTTTGCATTGAGGGTGAGGAGGATTCGACGTCGAAAGTTGTGAAAGCTGCGGTAGCCATAGGCAATGCGTTTTAGCACCTTGATCGTATTGTTGCAGCCCTCGGTAAAGCCGTTGGAATAGGGACAGTCAAAAGCGTTGAGGATGTAGTTTTCCCAGTTTTGCAGCATGGTCAGGCAAGTGGAGAACTCAGGGATATCTGCAACGGCAGCATGAAGCCGGAATGCCTTGAGTCTCATTTCGGCCGCTTTCCTGTCCGTGGACGCCATGAAATCATAGAATATTTCTTTGAGCAGATACGCTTCTCTAAGGTCGCGATCAAACAACAGCATTCTCTCAACAGCTGCTTTGCTTTCGGGCAAAAGCTTGCTCATGTGTGTAAGCAGCAGCTTGCGGCTGCGCTTGAAGTATTTGCGCTGCTCCGGCAGAAGCTTCTTCTGCACACGTTTTCTGACATTCTCCACCGACCAAGTGCAATAGCGAACGACATGGAAACGATCGATCACGATCGTTGCATTGGGAAAGCGTCGTTTGGCCATGGAGACATACTCTTTTCTCATATCACATACAAAGCAGCGCACCTGCTTTCGATTTGAAAAGCTAGAGAAATACTGGTCAAATTGACTTTCACGGCAAGTAGGCAGGATATCCAGAACTCTTTTGTGAACAGGATCGGTAACAATGCCCTGGAACTTGCCGTATTCCGTGTTCCCTTTGAATTCATCAATGGAAACGACGTCAGGGAGTTTTGCCGGTCTGCCGAATTCAACTAATTGAAGCCAGCGTTCAACCGTGGAAGCCGACACACCGCAGCTGCGTGCAACATCCTTACGCGAGCGCTTTTCCTCCAGCGTGTTCATGGATAGCAACGCCAGCCTGTTCGTAATGCGGTGCCATTTGGGAACAAGATAATTGCTTTCGTAGAACCGTTTTCCACAGCAGGGACATCGATATCGCCGCTTACGATAGAGCCAGACTACGGTCTTTCCTTGGATCGGACTATCCTTGATATGTTGCAGACGGTAATCGTGTACGGCGTCGACGAGTGTCCGGCATGTCGGACACTCACAGCTACGCCGCTCCATCTCAACGTGCAACACGAGTTGATTAGAAAATGATTTCACCTCTTTCAAAATCATGTGTTCCATATCCAGCAGTTTTGCGATAAGATTGTTTTGAAGCATGGTTCCTTCTCCGTTCTTGTAGGTTGTT
>CAZCAV010000058.1:0-13897 GCA_964496795.1 uncultured Oscillospiraceae bacterium | reverse complement strand
GACCAGGCCATCAACGCCCGTCCGGACGCCATCGGCCTGATCCCGCTGAACGCCGAGTCCGCCGTGCAGCAGTTCCGCAAGATCAACGATGCGGGCATCCCCGTGTTTGGCACCAACACGCTGCCCACCTCCGACGCCATGAAGTACATGGTGAGCTGGACCGGTCCCGACGACTGGGGACAGATGAGACTGCTGACAGGCCGTTTGGCCGAGGCCATGAACTACGAAGGCGGCATCTGCTATATTACGCATAACGCCGGCACCTCGCCGTACTTTGCACGCACCTACGGCCCCATCACCGAGTTCAAGAAGATCGCCCCCAACATCAAAACCCTCGACATCCAGACCCCTGGCTTCGACGCGGTCGCCTGCAAGCAGGTCGTATCCGACTGGATCACCCGCTTTGGCGATGAGCTGAAGGCCATATTCCTGGCGGATGACTCCGCTCAGGCCATCGGCACCATTGACGCGCTGAAGGAAGCCGGCCGCACCGACGTGCTGGTCGTCGCCGCCGGCAACTCCAAGCAGGGCATGGACCTTGTCAAGTCCGGCGACCTGCTGGCCATCAACTACCAGACCGCAGAAGGCGACGGCGCCGCTGTTGTTTACAGCATGGCGAAGTACTTCTCCGGCGAGGATGTACCGGCTATCGGCTATCTTGCGCAGGATATCATCGACCAGAGCAACGTCGACGGTTTCTATCCGCCGCAGTGGTAAACCATTAAACTGAATGGAAGGGGGCGGCCTGTGTCGCCCCTTCCGACTATTGTACAGGAGGCGCATATGAGTAAACTGCAACGCTACGGCTCGGTCATCGGCGTGCAGCCCGAGCATCTGGCGGAGTACAGAAAGCTGCATGCAAATGTTTGGCCGGAGGTCAAGGCGACCATTAAGGACTGCAACATACAGAACTATTCGATCTATTATCACGACGGCTACCTGTTCGGCTATTATGAATATACGGGCGACGACTACGCCGCGGATATGGCCAAGATGGCAGCCGACCCGATGACGCAGAAATGGTGGGACGTTTGCATGCCCTGCCAGAAGCCGCTTGAGAGCCGGAAGGACGGCGAATGGTGGGCGGAAATGGAAGAGTTTTTCCATCTGGATTAGCGCATGAAGGGCGTCAATCTTTTGGGCTATGGACATACTGTATGCGGAGAACGCTGGGGCATGACGGATGAGACTGCGGCGTTCTGCCGCATGTATTATGTTTTGGGCGGCACATGCCATTACAGCGACGCCGACGGCCGGCGCAGACTGGAGAGAGGCCGCTTATATCTTTTGCCGCAGTTTCGGCCATATACGCTTTGGCATGATCGCGAGGCGCCCTTTTTTGTACTCTGGCAGCACGTTCGCGTACCCGGCTGTTTTATACGCAAGCTGCAGGAAACGGATATCCGTCCGCAAAGCGCGGCGTGGCATCTGCTGTCCGTGCTGACGGCCTTAACTTCCGGCGCTTTGATCGAGGCGATGCCTGAGCAACGGGGGGAAAGCGCCGCCAGGCTGGAGAGCCTGCTTTCCGTGCTCCTGTCCGTTCTGGAGGAGGAAGCGGGACAGCCGTTTGAGCCTCTGGATGAACGTCTGGGCCGTGTTTGGTCGCTGTGCCGTCAGGATTCTCTTGTGAGCGTGCTGGATATGGCGCAGGCGGCAAACATGGAGCGCAGTTACTTTTCCAGACAGTTTAAAAGCTGGGTCGGGATTTTTCCGCAGCGTTATCTGCTGACGGCGCGTATCAATGAGGCGGCACATTTGCTGCTGAGCGGCTCGACGGTTGCGGAAACCGGGGCAGCGCTTGGCTACACCGATGTAAAGGCCTTTTCACGCGCCTTCGTTTCCGTTATGCGGCAATCTCCGGCGCAATATAAAAAAAGTCACATACTGCAACCTTGAACGCACATCCTGCCATGGAATTACGGTGATTAAAAGGCTAGTATAAAGACAGAAAACATATCGATTATTCTATCTGGAGGAATGCTGTATGAGCCGCTATTTGAACCTTGCCGACCGTTTTGGACAGACCGTATCCGGCGAGCCGGAGCTCGGGCCCTTACCCCAGGACGCGCTGGCGATACCGGAGGAGGATAGGCGCGTACTGCGCGCGCTGGCAGAAAAGAAGCACGCCCTTGCCTCCCTGCCGGTGATGGAGGAGAGACGTCGCCTATGGCGGGCGACCAATGATCTTGGCATGATCAAGCCGCCGATCTATGTGGACGAGATATGCTGGCAGGAGCTGAACGGCGAGCATGAGCTGGATATTCATTGCGCGCATCCATTTGCCGCCGAGCTGGAGGATTTCCTGCGCAAGGAGCTGTACTGCGTGGATCACGGCCTGGGCGACAGCATCGTCGAGGACTATCTGGAGAGTCCGCTTGTAGTGTATGACAGCGGCTTTGGCATCGATGAGGACGTGGACACCATCCAGACCGAGCGCAACAGCGAGATCGTTTCAAGGCATTTTAAACCTTATATCTTAACCATGGATGACGTAGAGAAGATCAGGGAGCCGAGGATCTATCTGGATATGGAGAGAACGGCGCAGTACACGGATACGATGCGCGAGATATTTGACGGCATAATGGATGTAAAGATCGTCGGCGCACGCGGGCTCTGGTTTACGCCATGGGATTATTTGATTCGTGTGATGGGCATCAATGAGACCATGTTGAACCTAATCGAGGAGCCGGAATTTGTCGAAGCCGTTGTAAAGCGTTATGTGGACTGCGCGATGCTGCGCATGCAGAAGTATCGCGAGCTGGGCGTCTGGGCGAGCAATAACAGCTCCTGCCGTGTCGGAAGCGGCGGCTACGGCCTGATAAGCTGCCTTGAGCCGCGCGAGAAAGCGCCGGTGCGCTGTGATACGCAACAGATGTGGGGCTGCGGAAACGCACAAATATTCACTACCGTCAGTCCGGATATGCACTGGCAGTTTTCCCTGCAATATGAGATGGAATGGCTCAAATGCTTCGGCGTGACTTACTATGGCTGCTGTGAGCCGCTCTGGCATAAGATGGATATTTTAGACCGCATCCCGAATCTCCGCAAGGTGAGCATGAGCCCCTGGAACAAGCTTCCCGAGGCCGCGGCGCGCTGCAAAGGACGGTATGTGATGAGCTGCAAGCCGAGTCCTGCCAAGTTCTCCGTCGGAGAATTCAGCGATGAGAGCGCACGCCGTGAGATAGAGCAGATCATACGGGAGACGGATGGCTGCTCGATCGAAATCGTCATGAAGGATATTTCAACGGTTGATTATAAGCCGGAAAGGCTGTGGCGTTGGGCAAGAATCGCCCGCGAGACGGTGGACAGCCTGTATGAATAAAAGGAAAAAAATATAAACACTAGCCATAAAATATTCTCTTTTTGAGGATGTCCGGATTCAGTATACTGAGTGTATCAAATCCTGACCAATTCAGAATGAGGTGTTGCTATGACTTCCAGAGAGCGTGTGCGCGCCACCTTCGCGCGTGAAAAAGCGGATCGTATTCCCATGTGGTGCGGCGCGTCGCCCGAGTTTATTGAGAAGGCGAAGCGTTATCTTGACGTGGATTCAGAGGAAGCGGTGCTTCTGCGCTTCCACGACGATTTCAGACGCGTATACTCGTGTTATAATGGCCCCGAGTTGCCGCCAAACACCAACATTTTCGGCGTGGAGCGTCATGGCTACGGCTATGGACAGCCGGTCGGGCATCCGCTAAAGGATGCGACGCTGGAAGAGATCGAAGCCTATCCGTGGCCGGACCCGAGCTGGACGGACGTTTCGCATATCCGTGCCGAGGCGGAGAACTGGAACGGCGAATTCGCCATTATGTGCGGCGAGTGGAGCCCTTTTTTCCATGACGCTATCGACCTGCTTGGCATGGAGAATATGATGATACTCATGTATGAGGAGCCAGAGAAGGTCGAGGCTGTTATGCGGCATCTCGGAGAGTATTATTACGGCGCGACCAAGCGGCTGCTTGATGAGGCAGCGGACGTCATCGATATATTTTTCTGTGGAAACGACCTTGGCAGCATGACTGGTCCGCTTGTCGGCGAGGGATTGTTCCGCACGTTCATTGCGCCGAATCTGGAGCGCCTTTGTACGTTGGCGCACAGTTACGGCCTGTACACGCAGATGCACGTTTGCGGCAGCTTTAAACCGCTTTTACCGGCTATGATCGAGTGCGGACTCGATGCGGTGCAAAGCCTCCAGCCTGCAACGCGCAACATGGCACCTGCGGATCTGAAACGGGATTTTGGCGATAAGATCATATTGAACGGCTGTGTGGATTCAGTGCGTGTGCTGATCGAAAGTCCGGTGGAAACCGTACGCGAGATCACGCGTGATACGGTGCTGACAATGAAGCCGAACGGCGGCTACATACTCTCGCCCAGCCACGACTATCTGCTGGAGATGACGCCTGTGGAAAATGTTATTGCCATGTATGATACCGGCCTTGAGTTTGGCCGGTATGACTGAAAAGAGGTCCATATGACTGGAAAGGAACGGTTTCACGCAACCATTGAACGGCGAGCCGTCGACCGGCCGGCCGTCTGGATGAGCGCGCCCGCCGGCGCCGAAATGGATGCTCTGACGGGTCTGTATGGCGTCAAAAACTGGCACGAGCTGCAACTGGCCGCGGGAGACGACGTTTACGCGTTTGACATCCCATATGATTCAGGCTATGCCAGTCATATTGCCGCGGCCTTCGACTGGTATCAAAACGGCTCGAACGTGGATCCGGAGCATCGCACGCTGACCGCGGACGGCTGCTTTAAGGATGCGGAGGAGTTGGAGGATCTGGCATTTTTTGATTGGCCGGATCCCAGAAAGTACATTGACGCCGAGGAATGCCGCCGTCGCTGCGCGGCCGCTCCGGGAGACAGGGCGACGCTTGCGCAGGTATGGAGCGCGCATTTTCAGGACGCCTGTGCGGCCTTTGGCATGCAGACGGCGCTTATGAATATGGTTGCCAACCCTGAGATCTATATGGCGGTGGATGAGAAGCTCGTGGAGTTCTATCTAAGAGCCAATGAGATTGTGTTTCAGGCCTGCCACGGCATGTTGGACTCCATCATCATTGCCAATGACTTTGGCAGCCAGCTCAATCTCATGATATCGCCGGAAATGATCCGCCGCTTTGTGGTTCCGGGCGCCAAAAGAATAATCGAACAGGCGCACAGCTATGGCGTTAAGGTTATCTACCATAGCTGCGGCGCGGTGTTCGACGCTATGCCGCTCATGATCGAGGCGGGCGCAGACGCCATTCATCCATTACAGGCGACGGCGGCGGGTATGGATCCACGGCGCATCAAGGCCGCCTATGGCGATCAGGTGGGTTTCTGCGGCGGCGTGGATATTCAGGAACTGCTGCCGAACGGTACGCAGGAGCAGGTACGGGAAAAGGTTCGCGAGCTGCGCGCCATATTTCCAACCGGCCTTGTGATATCCCCAAGCCAGGGCGTTATTCTTGACGACGTACCGCCGGAGAACATTCGCGCTATGCTGGAGGAAGCGGAAATCATCTATTGAGGCGGCGTCCGCATTGCCCGGGCAAAGCTCATGCGTCTGCGGCATCAGGCAATATGAAAAGTCGCCGTTGTATTCGACGGCTCGGAGAATACGAAATTCTGAAGGAGGAGAGAACATGAATCGGAATCAGATCGCATATCCCAAGCTTGGCATTCGCCCCTGTATTGACGGCCGGCGAAACGGCGTGCGCGAGGGACTGGAGGAGCAGACCATGAACATGGCCCGCTCCGCGGCGCAGCTTATCAAGGAGAATCTGCATTATACGGACGGCAGTCCCATTGAGATCGTTATTGCCGATACGACGATAGGCGGCGTGGCGGAGGCGTCGCGCTGCCAGGCTCAGTTTGAAAAAGAAGGCGTGGAGGTCACGCTCACCGTTTCTCCCTGCTGGTGTTACAGCACGGAGGTCATGGACTTTGATCCTCATACCATTAAAGCCGTATGGGGCTTTAACGGCACCGAGCGTCCCGGCGCGGTATTTCTGGCTGCCGTGCTTGCGGCGCATTCGCAGAAGGGGCTTCCCGCTTTCGGCATCTATGGGCACGATGTAAAAGACGCCGACGATGCAGAGATTCCTGAGGACGTCAAAGAAAAGATACTTCTCTTTGCAAAGACGGGAATCGCCGCCAAGCAAATGCGGCAGAACAGCTATCTGCAGATCGGTTCCATGTGCATGGGGATTGCGGGCAGCATATTGAATCAGGATATGATCTATCGCTATTTTGGCCTGCGCTCGGAATCGGTGGATGAAACGGAGATTCTGCGCCGCATCGATAAGGGCATTTACGATCACGACGAGTTTGACAAGGCGCTGGCATGGACGAAAGCGAATTGCCCGGAGGGCTTTGATAAGAACCCGAAGGATATGCAGTTCTCACGGGAGGTGAAGGATGCTCAGTGGGAATTTGTTATCAAGAACTATCTTGTGGTGCGCGATCTGCTCATAGGCAATCCCAAGCTTGCGGAAATGGGCTTCATTGAAGAAAGCAACGGACACAACGCGATTGTGGGCGGTATACAGGGACAACGCCAGTGGACGGATTATAAACCGAATTTTGACTTTCTGGAAGCGCTGCTGAACTCGCAGTTTGACTGGAACGGCCCGCGGGAAGCTTTTGTACTGGGTACAGAGAATGACACGCTGAATGCGCTCACGATGCTGATGGAGCATTTGGTTTCCGATCGCCCGGGTATTTTTGCCGACGTGCGCACCTACTGGAGCCCCTATGCGGTGCACCGCCTGACGGGGCGCCGCCTGCATGGCAACGCTAAAAACGGCATCATTCATTTACTCAATTCCGGCGCGGCCGCCTTGGACGGCACTGGCGCTGCGCAGGACGAGAAGGGCAAGCCGACCATTAAACCCTTCTACGAGATGACCGATGCGGATGCCAAGGCCTGCCTCAACGCTGCCGATTGGTGCGCCGCGGATCAGTTCTACTTCCGTGGCGGCGGATATTCGAGCCATTTCATCGGCGGCACCAGGGGAGACATGCCGGTGACGATGGCGCGCCTGAACATTGTTGAGGGTCTTGGACCGGTTCTGCAGCTTGCCGAGGGATATACCTGCGAGTTGGACCCCGAGGTGCATGACAAGCTTGATAAGCGTACCGATCCCACCTGGCCGACGACCTGGTTTGCACCAATTCTGACCGGCGAGGGCGCGTTTACGGACGTATATAGCGTGATGGCCAACTGGGGCGCAAATCACTGCGCATTCTGCTACGGACACATCGGCGCGCGGCTGATTACTCTGGCCTCCATGCTGCGCATACCGGTCAGCATGCACAATGTAAGCCGCGAGCGTATTTTCCGTCCGTCTGCCTGGAGCGCCTTTGGCACCCGGGATATCGAGGGCGCCGATTATCGGGCATGCGCCGCTTTCGGACCGCTGTATAGATAGGCGGCGTCGTTAAGAAGAAATGAAGCTCCATGCCCGATAAAAGTATGGGCGCGGAGCTTCATTTATGGCGTAATGCCGGCAGTTGGGCAAAACCATCAAAGCACAGGGATGCTTTTTCTATCATCACCCCTGCGCTTTTTATGGAGAAACTGTGGAAAAAGGAAGTTTAAACGTTGAATCCCATCTTGCGGGCTTCCGCCAGATACTTCGGGATATCCGAAAGAGATACTTCAACGTCATGCTTTTTTGCAAAAGCCATGAATTCCTGTACGCTGACTTTTCCGTCTGCGACGATCTGCTGTACTTCGACCTGTAAATCCTTGTCGGTTTCGTATTGCTTGACCAATTGTTCTACGGTTGCCATGTCGGTTTCATCCTCTTAAGTAATTCATTATTGGGATATGTTTCGTGAGCGCGCATTTCTGTTAACGTTTATAAATAAACTATAGTACGAAATAATGGAAATAAACACCATCAATCATGACAAAATGGCAGACTTTTTATCTTCGAAACAATTGGGATAGGAGTCAAACGGCGACACTGCCAGGTTCAGAGCCAAAAGACAGAGCGGAACGCCGCACGACGCTCCGCTCATGGAGCATAAGACTATGGCAAGCGACTATCTCCTACGCTGCTGGCAGCGGCAGCAGCCGCGCATGCCCATGCAGTTCTGTACGATTTCCAGACACTCGCCGAAACGCTGATAATGCACAACCTCGCGCTCCCTTAAAAATGCGAGCGGATCCAGTAATTGCTCGTTCTTAGTCATATTCATCAAATGCTCATATGTCGCTCGCGCCTTTTGCTCCGCTGCCAGATCTTCGACCAAATCGGCGACTGGATCGCCGGTGACGGCAAGAGCTGTGGCTGAGAAGGGGACGCCCGCGGGATCACAGGGATATACGCCATGATTATGCAGCACATAATAGCCCGCCAGACCGGCATCATTCAGTTCCTGACAAGTGCAGCCGCGCATACACTGACGAATCATAACTCCCAGCATTTCCCAGTGCCCCAATTCCTCCGTCCCTACAGGTGATATAACTATGGCGCATCCCGCAATTTGGCCGGACAAGCCCCCGGTAAACGGGCTTTTTTGCTGTCAGATCATCACCCGCGACAGGGTGAGAAAATACGACCGCGATACCAATATTTACGACCACGACTGCACTCTGTCCGTCGAAACGGGACAGGCCGGGAAGGTGATACGGGTGTTCGCGGCGGTGGGATATGCCTGCATTGACTGAGTCTTATCGCACGGTGAAGATAATGCTTCTGTTATTCTGAAAGCTGGCGTACAATATCCCAGAGCGGTGTATCACCGTCGAGCGCATAGGCATTCCCGTTCCACTCAAGATTATGTCCGTTAAAACGGAATGACAGGGTAGTCCCATCCTGTAAGGCAAACTCGATAATATGCTCGTTATCGGTATACATGGTATCCGCTTCACCGGTGACAGTGGTTTCCGCCAATGCTTCATATACGGCAGTAATCTTGTCAGGGTCTGTAATCAAAATTGGCTCGCCTGATGCTTCCCCGTTAAATGTATAGGAAACGGAAGCGGGTGTTTGCGTATAAAATGATGCTGAAAAATCCGAGACCTGTTTATCACCGAAAAAGGAAAAGAAACCATTTCCGCCAGTCTCGGTCGGCAGCGTTGTGTCATCGGATATTTGGGCAGCAAAAGCGAATAGGCCGTCAACTCCGGTGCAGTCATATAAAAGTCCTTCTGCACCGATCGGGTCTCCGATAGCAAAGTGCTTATCCAGAAACGAGAAACTGACCGCACTCCCGTCACCCGCTTGAAAGCTGAAAACCGTTGATACCGGCTGGACCATAAAATCAATGGGGCCTTGATCGGGTTTGCCTTTCACACGGACGGCGCTCAGCGCGGAAAAGACTTCCCGGATCGTATCCGCATCGGTGACCGTCATTGATTTTTGGCTCTGACTGCCATCCGTCACAGAAATAATTAAGGTATTATATTCAGAAGAATCAAAGGCTTTTGCCCAGGTCTCTATATCCTTGCCGCAAAGAGCAAAGAGCGTTTTTTCTGTCCCACAACCTGATAAAGCTGTAATACAAAAAAGAAACAAGATTATCAGCACAGCCCATTTCATATTTGGCATTTTCATCTGTGTACCTCCTTTTGCCCCGCAGATCGCTTAATCTATATTGGCGAATCCGTCCATGTTCAACGTATCCGGACAAGCCTCCCATATAACTGGTTATACATGTATCATTATACCATAGAGAAGCGGCGTTTTCCCACTCATGAAAAATCGCACATTTGTCTTGTTGATTATCCTTAGGTACGATGAAGGAAAAAGGAGATTTGGCGATATGAAGCAGCAGATCACGGACGAAAGCACTGGCATCAGCTATACCTTACAGGGCGATACCTATGTTCCCGATTTGGTACTGCCCGAGGAAGAATACCCTATCGGAAAATACGGCCTTATGCGGAAGCACTTCTTGCAGGAGCATCGGAAGGGAACGTATTCCACGCTTTTACTCTCCGGCAGGTTTAATGAGCATCTGCATGAGATTGACGAGCAGGCACACGACTTCATTTCTCGGACGGTAAAACAGCTTGCCGCCGCACGGGGTATCGACGAAGCCCTCAAAGCCCACGATCAGATGGCGTGGGTGGGCGCGATGAACGCGATCAAGGCACAGGCGGAGGAAATGGTGGTGAGGGAGATTGTGTGTGACCGAGAGTGAGCGGAGTGAAAAATGCAAGCGGTATCGAAAATGCGCGCCTGTTATGGACGCGCATTTTGTGATCGTGTAGATATTTCAAATCAAAGACCTATTTCTGCTGTGATAAGCTAACATCGTTTGCTTGAATTTCAATAGTATAGCAAGCGTTCGTCATATCATTCACCATTTCAAGTCTTATCGTATTGTTGTCGATTGCCGTGCTTCCGATGATTTCGTCGCTATTTATCGCTACCGGCGAGTATACAAGCTTTTCTACACCGGTGAAGAGTATCGTAACGATGCCTGTTTCGGCAGAAGCGTCATCGTAGTTGCTCTGTTGCCAAAAGCAGAAGTCCACGACAAGCCGGATGGATTTTTCTGTATTGTCAATTTCGATGCATTCAAGCAAACTATCATGCAGATTGTACATTTCGGTAAAATCGCGAATTTTCATTACATACCTCCATATATCACTTTCTGCAAAATGTGACATTGCGCGAAAGGCAATCTATCATTTCTGAAAGCTCGTTATCCGTCACATTTGCGTCTGGTTCATCCATGGTTTCAAGAATTTCCATAACACTGGCAATTGCTTCTTCCTGTTTCGGGTCATACGTAAACAAATCCGTAAACCAAATAACATTTACCCATTCTATCAATCGATTCAATGTGATGAGGTTCCCTCGATAAAGCTGAATGCCCTTAATCACATTATCTGCCGACACAACTACCGGGTTAGTAATACTGACTGCATGTAAGTTGTCTCCGAGTGCAACTCTTAACTGCGCTTTATCAATTACAAAGCTCAGAAACTGGTTAAGTTCTCGTTTCATTCTACTTCGCCTTTGTATGTACTAATTTCGATGAACGTAGATACTGCTTAATTATATCATTTTCCCTATGATACGACAATCAGATGCTACTTGATCTCTTGCTCCAGCGAGTCAAATTCGGGCGTACTGAAAAATTCGCTCAAAGTAATGCCAAGACCGTCACAGAGCATTTTTATTGTGATTAGCTTCGGATTCTTACTCTTTCCATACAGAATGTTCTTCACAGAAGAGGGCGGTAATGCGCTCAGATTAGCGAGCTTGTTTATAGTGATGTTTCTTTCAGCGCAAAGCTGTTGAATCCTGTTTTTGACCGCGTTGACTGTCTGTTCCATGAACCGATACCCCCCGAATACACTTTTCTTTAGCGTATCCGAAAGCGATAGACTTTATAGGCTATGCGTGCTACTATTAGGCTATACATAGTCTATTATGAGGTGTAGCATGAAGCAAGATATCAACGTAATCATTCGCCATATCGCCAATAAGGAAGGCATTTCAGAGCAGGAAGTGATAGATGAGGTGCAGAAGGCAATAGACGCGGGATACAACAACCCCGACCCAGCGGTGAAGGCATATTGGGCATCCATGCCATTCGATGGGAAACCCACGCCGCAGGAGCTGATCGTTTATCTTGCCGGAAAGATACAAAACGAGAGCCTGCATTAACGAATCATTCTATTGCCTTTTTCTTTCTTGTTTAATAGTAATAGGCATCCCGTCACAGGATAATATCTCAATATTTATCAATACTAAAGAGAACGCTTGAATACAGATTGCGAAATCTGCTTTTTTGTGGTATAATAATATAAAAGCAAACAGAAAGGGATGCGCGATGGCAACGGTGAGCTATAAAAAGCTGTGGAAGCTTTTGATTGATAAAAACATGAAAAAAAAAGACCTGGAAGCGGCAGCCAACATAAGCAACTATACGGTTGGAAAGCTGAATCAGGGGAAAAATGTAAATGTCGATATCCTCGTGCGTATCTGCATTGCGCTTGATTGCACGATGGACGACATCATGGTGATCATACCGGGCGAACAGCTCTGACCGTTGTAACATGGAGGCGCAAAGATATGCCGGATAAGCATTGGCAGATCGAGTTAAGTGACTATATCCGTCAGGGCGAGCCGGATCGGGCGGAAAAGAGCGAGGCATGGCAGACTGCCATCGGCTTGCAGGATGTTGACGGCCTAAAAACGTCCGATTATCTGCTTGAAACCGCAAAGAAGCATATCGAGGGCAAAATCGACATTGCGGCCGCCCAAAGGCGAATCGAAAGCTATTACGAGCAGCGCGGTGAGCGCCTTGAGACCGAGGCCGGCACAAAGGAAGCGGATATCGTTTCCGCACGAATTGCAGCGCTGCTCGGCGAGAAGACGTTTCAGTTTTCGCCCGCAGAATGGCAGTCCATCCATCGCCGCCTTTTTGAAGGCGTATTCGACCATGCCGGAAAAATCCGCACCTACAACATCACAAAGAAGGAATGGATACTCAAAGGCGATACCGTGACCTACGCTTCCTGCGACAGCATCCGCGAAACACTGGACTATGATTTCAAGCAGGAAAAGCAGTTTTCCTATGAAGGTCTGTCCACTGAAGATGCGGTACGTCATATTGCCAAGTTCACAGCGGGCATCTGGCAGATTCATCCCTTCGGCGAGGGCAATACACGCGCAACCGCCGTGTTCATCATTAAGTATCTCAAGACCTTCGGCTTTACGGTCAGCAACGATGTGTTTGCGGACAACTCATGGTATTTCCGCAACGCCCTCGTGCGGGCGAACTACAACGACTTGCAGCACGGTGTTCATGCCACGACGGAATATCTGGAGCGTTTCTTTGAGAACCTCATCACGGGCAAGCACAACGATTTGAAGAACAGAACGATGCACGTTGATTATGAGGAAACCAATGTCCAAAGTGCCACTCCTGCCAATTCAAAGTGCCAATGTGGCTCTTTGAATTGCACTTTGGAAGAATTAGCTGTACTTAGGGTTATTTCGGTTGACCCTACCATGACACAAAGAGCAATTGCAGAAAAAACAGGGCAATCAGAGCGCACTATCAAAAGGCGGACAACAGCCCTACAGGAAAAAGGCTTTATCCGCCGCGTGAACGGCAAGCGCAATGGGAAATGGGAAGTGCTTGTCGATGTTGGACCATGATTGGGCTATCTCCCGCAATTCGCTTTTCGCATTATAACGCGCGAAGCATCCCTATCGCCTTGCAGCACCATTCCAAAGCGCCGTCCAAACGATAGCCGACAAAGCCCGCTTGCCTGAGTATGTTTTCGATTTCCGTGCTTGAAACGGACAGGTCAATCAACTCGGAAATACTGCGATCTGCGGCGATTTCATGAACATAATCCCAATATGTAACCGAGTAGCCGAAACTTGTGGCGTAGCCAGCAACGTCCGCAACGGCTTTCGGGACCATTTCCTCGGTATTGGTCGATCAAGCAGGTGGACGCAAGCCTTGGTGACGCGATGTACACCAACGCCGCTGACCTCCACGCCTGAAATAGTCTACATTGAACTGGCCGATTTGACCCCTTCCCCGGAATCGATTCCCACGTCGACGCAGCAACCAACCACCTCTCCGGAGGCGACGGCTGCGGCGGATGAGACAGTAATACCATCTGTTGACAGTGACGATGCTTTTGCGCTGACCATCTCTACGGAGAACATCGGCGTGGCAAGCGGCGTGGAGGAAGACACGCTGGAAGACGGTCCCGGCTGGCTGACCACCTCCGCAGCGCCGGGACAGGACGGCGTTTGCGTAATATATGGGCACCGTAACCGAAATCATCTCAAGGCACTCAAGAATGTAGACTATGGCGACAGCATTACCGTGACCATGCCGGAAGGGGCACAATATGTCTATGAGATTGAGCCATTCCCAATAAAATAGACAGAAAAAAGGTCTCAAAAGCAGAATGAAT
>CAZCAV010000057.1:0-14644 GCA_964496795.1 uncultured Oscillospiraceae bacterium | reverse complement strand
CGGCAAGGAGGATACGCTCATCACCATACAGATCGATTTCCAGCTTGCCGAGCGCTTCGGCATGGTCTATGTGGACGCGGACGGTCAGAAAAAATACCCCTATGTCATTCACCGCACCTCCATCGGCTGCTATGAGCGTACGCTTGCTCTGCTGATCGAAAAATATGCCGGCGCGCTGCCCACATGGCTTGCGCCCGTCCAGGTGCGCGTGCTGCCCATTACGGACCGCATCAATGAGGCCGCCCTCTCCATTGAGCGCGATCTCTCCGCCTATGGCGTGCGCGTCGAAACCGATACGCGCAATGAGAAGATCGGCTTCAAGATCCGCGAGTCCCAGATGCAGAAGGTGCCCTATATGCTTGTGATGGGCGACAAGGAGCTTGAAAGTGGCGCCGTGTCCGTCCGCTCCCGCAGGGAGGGCGACCTCGGCACGATGAGCCTCGACGAGTTCCGCGCAAGGCTCCTCAAGGAGATCGCCAGCCGCGCCAGGTAACGAGCCTGCGGAGGACTTCTCCCTTCTTTATCTTTCGGAAGAAAGAAAAGAAGCAAAAGAAAGTCAAGCTGTTGCAGGGGAAATCAAGTCCGCGCCAGCTCCCATACCATAGAGCCGCAGAACAACAACGGAGAGGAACGCAAGTTCCTCTCCGTTACATATACGGTTTGAGACGATCAGGGCCCTTTTTACAGGGGGGATCGGACTATTTGCGCAGGAAAGCCGGCACGTCGAGCTTGTTTCTGGGCTTTTCGTTATAATCGCGCCGGATATCGGTCTCAGAAAACGCGGGGTCCTGCTGCGGCGGGACGGGCGCGGCCACGGGCTCGTCGGCGACGACGGGACGGCGCGGGGTATAGGCGGCGTTGGAGAACATCTGCGGATCGGCGGCCCGGCGCTGCGTCTGCGCCTGCTGGGCCTGGGGCTGCGGGGCGGCGGGCGCGGTGTAGACGGGCTCGCTGCGCGCGTAGCTGGTGGCGCCGGTGGCGCTGAAATTGGCCGAGAAGGGCGTGCCGCCAAAGAGAGGCACGCTCTGCTGCGCGCTGGAGCGGAGCTCGGAATCGAAGCCGGTGGCGATGACGGTGATGCGCAGAGCGTCGCCCATGGCCTCGTCGATATCGGCGCCGAAAATGATATTGGCTTCGGGGTCGGCGTTTTCACTGATGAGCTCGGCCGCCTCATTGACCTCGAGCAGACTGAGGTCGGGGCCGCCGGTGATATTCATCAGCACGCCGCGCGCGCCGTTGATGCTGGTTTCAAGCATGGGGCTCTCGATGGCCTGACGGGCGGCTTCGGCGGCGCGTTTTTCGCCGGAGGCGTTGCCTATGCCCATGTGCGCGAGGCCCTTTTCCTTCATAATGGTTTTCACGTCCGCAAAGTCGAGGTTGATCATGGCGGGCACGGCGATGAGGTCGGAGATGCCCTGTATGCCCTGACGGAGCACGTCGTCGGCGACGCGGAGCGCGTCCGGCAGACTGGCGCGGCCGACGAGGTCGATGAGCTTATCGTTGGGGATGGTGATGAGCGTGTCCACGGCGGGCTTCAGGGCGGCGATGCCGATCTCGGCGTTGCGCATACGCACCTTGCCCTCAAAGGAGAAGGGCTTTGTTACGACGCCTACGGTCAAAACGCCCAGTTCCTTGGCGCATTCGGCGACGATGGCCGTGGCGCCGGTGCCGGTGCCGCCGCCCATGCCGGCGGTGATGAAGGCCATGTCCGTATCCTTGAGCGCGTCCATGATCAGCTCGCGGCTTTCATCGGCGGCTTTGCGGCCGATCTCCGGATCCGCGCCCGCGCCAAGCCCCTTGGTCAACTTTTCACCGATCTGGATCTTGGTTTCCGACTTGGCCAGATACAGCGCCTGCCGGTCGGTATTGATGGCGATAAAGTCCACGCCGCGCAGACCGTACTGCACCATGCGGTTGATCGCATTGCAGCCGGCTCCGCCGACGCCTATGACCTTGATCTTGGCAAAGGATGCGTTTTCAAAGTCCTGCTCAAACATGCTTGCTCCCCCTTATTTTGTGAAAAGCTCCCTAAGCTTGCCTACGACCGAGCCGTCCTCGGCCTGTTCCGCCTCGGGTTCCTCGCCCATCGCCCGCAGGACAAAATCCAGCGCGGCGAAAGCGCTCGTATAGTTGGGCGTGTTCATGTCCTCGACCCATGGCATGTCGCGCCGTACGGGCAGCTGCAGACTGTGCTTGAGATAGTCTGTGCCGCCCTTCATCATAACAAAACCGCCGCCGGTCACATAGGTGACCGGACTGGCCTCCGGCATGACGCCGATGTGGCCAAGAGCCTTGCGGATCAGGCCTGTCAGCTCGCTGGCCCGCGCTTCCATGATCAGGTCGATCACGGCGCGATCGACGCGCTTTATGCCCGAGGGCATGCGCACGATCTCGGTGCGCGAAAGCGGCTCCTGCATGAATACATAGCGCCGCTTGACGGTTTCGGCCGCCTCCATCGGGATATCGAGCCCGAAGGCCAGATCGGAGGTAAAATGCTTGCCGCCCACCGGAAACGAGCTGACGGCTGTGAGGGCGGCGTTTTCGACCAGACTCACGTCGGTCTGCTGGTAGCCGACGTCGATGAGCACGGAGGGCCGCAGGCGTTCCTTTTCGGGAATGATCGCCAGCGCCGCGCAGAGCTGCTCGCACACGCACATGGACAGCTCAACGTCGATCCTTGAGAGCGCCTGCTCGAGCGTGCGCACGAACTCCTCCTGGACATACATGTGCGACACGAGCGCCGAAACCTCGTTGGTCTTTGCGCCCTCGGGCACGGCGGCGGATACGTTGCCGTCCACCGTAAAGGCGATGGGCGTGCTGTGCATAAGCACATAGTCCGGCGCGCGCGCCGACTCAAGCGAGAGCGATATCAGGTCGTCGATGTCCGCGCCGGTCACGCGCTTGCCGCGCCGGCCGATGGGCACGCTCGCGTCGGAGAGCTTGAGCTTGCAGAACGCGGCGGGCACCGAGATCGCGATCTCGCGGATGCGCATGCGGCTTTCCTGCTCGGCCGCCTGAACGGCCTCGGCCACCGCGCTGTGCAGCGAGCGGTGATCCAGGAACGCGCCGTCCGTATAGCCCTCGTAGGGACATACGGAAACCCCGTGCACCGTTATGCCTTGCCTGTGGACAAAGCCGCCGCACAGGCAAACGATCTTTGAGCTTCCGATGTCCAGTATCGCCGCGGGTTTCAAGCCATAACGCCTCCGGCTACGCGCGAATTTGTCTATATATACGACTGATTATAGCACAGCCTGACGATTGCGCGCAAGCAACGTGTATTGTTTCACGATTTTTCTTATTTTCTTCATTTTTTGGTACAATTATGAGCCTTCTTTTTCCGTTCGGGCGAAAAGACAGGAAGCAAGGAGCGCGCCTATTCGGTCTCTGCGGCCACAATGACCAACCGCTCGTCCGGATGGTAGCGCACGCAGGTGACGAGGGTCAAAAGCTTTTGTCCCCAGCGGGGAAGCTGGGCTGCGCCGTATTCGCTTCGGGCGATCACATTGGAGACGTACGTTATATAGCTTTCCTCGTCCGTGACGTTCGTATAGGTATAGAAGCGGAAGGCGGCGCTCTCGTCGATGACCGCCTGATAGGCGGCGATCACCCGATAGCTCTCTCGGCCGGAAGCCGTATCGAAGGTAAACGCTGCGTTGGCGGCAAAAAAGTCCGCATCCAGATAGCGCGAGAGACTGCCGAACATCGTGCCGTTCTTCATATTGTGGCCGTAGACGATGCGGTTGACGCCGGCTGCGTCGCAGGCTTCGTCAATGTAGGGGAGGCCCGATTTGCTTTCCTCGCCCGCAAAGTTGTGATCCAGATAGAAATTGGGGCGCGCGGGGCTCTGCATGACCGGATAATCCACGCCCGCGCCGGCCATTGTGAGCCAGCCGACCAGCTCAGGATTTTCGCGCTGCAGGCCCTGTATGCGCTCCGCCGCGGGGTCCGCCGAAGGCTTGGCAGGGGGCTCGGAAGCGGGCGGCGCAGTCGCCTCTGCACCGCCCGCCGGACGAATATAAACGATTTGGGAAAGCGCGGCGCTGCGCGCGCGCAGCGCGTCCAGGTCGGCCTCCGCCTGCGCGGCCCGGCGGACGCGGACAGCCGCGCCCGCCAGGCAGCCGAGCGCCGCCAGCATCAGCAGCAGCGCGGGCCAGAGCGGCGGCCGCCGCCGCTTATTCCCGGTACGCACGCCGGAGGATCAGCAGCACTGCGCCGGCAAGCGCGCAAAGGCCGCTCAGCACCAGTATGATCAGCCACATGTCGGCCGTTTCTCCGGTTTTCGGCAGCACGGTCGGCGCGGGCGTGGCCGTGGCCGTAGGCGCTGCGGTAGGCGTGACCGTAGGCGCTGCGGTGGCGGTGGCCGTAGCGGTAGCCGTAGCGGTGGCCGTAGCGGTAGGCGTTGCAGTGGGCGTAGCGGTAGGCGTTGCGGTGGGCGTGGCGGTAGGCGTGACAGTCGGCGCAGCGGTGGGAGAGGGCGTGGGCGTAGCGCAGGCCTGCTCGATCTGCGCGGCCGTGACGGTCAGGTCCACGCCCTTCCTCTGGGCCTCGCAGTTGGTATCGGCCGTGGTGAACTGGAAGGAGCCCTGACCGGTTTTGGTTTCGCCGTCCACCGCATAGCTGAAGGCGCACACGACGCGTATGGCCGTGCCCTCGGCGATGGACAGCCCGCGCTTGCTTTGATACTCGGTGGGATAGGTGGCGCTTTCGGACTTATGCGGGCCGGTCATGGCCAACTCCGTATCGCCTATGTACACCTTGAGACTGGTGACCGTGAGCGTATAGCTCGTCTTGACCTCGCCCACCGTCAGCGTGATCTTGCCGGTGGTACGCACGTCCACATGATCGTAGGTGACGGCCGCCGGCGTTGGCGTCGCAGCCTGTTCCGGTTTGTCGTTGCCCTTTGCCATGGCCGAAGGGATGGCCGCGGACAGGCAAAGAAGCAGCGCGCATATGCTCAGGATATTTTTCCTTTTCACCGTTTGTCCTCCTTGCATTGAATTGCATAAATGGTGGTCCTTTTTGTGTCATACTATGCAGGAGGGCGGGGCGATTAGACTGCTTCGACGCAATTTGTGCTTTTTATAGAAATATTGCGGGCCGAACGCCAAAAAGGGATCGCGCGGCGGTGCGATCCCAAACAGGAACGGGGCGTTGAGCTTTTATAAGGGGCGGGGAGCGCCGCCCGTCAGTCGCGGGGCGCGCTGCGGCTGGGCTCGTATTTACTGATGCAGAGGGGACGGAGCTTGTAGGTAAGCATCACGGAGCTTTTCACCTGGTCGGCGTAGAAGGCCGTTTTTACGCGCTCCATGACCATCTTGCCTGTCTCGTAGGTCACGGCGGGCAGCAGCACGACATACTGCATGGCGGAATAACGCGATACGGTGTCGCCGCGGCGCAGGCTCTTTCTGGACACCTGGAGCAGATGCTTCATGATAGTATCCAGCACCAGCGGCTCAAAGCTCTGCTCATAGGTGTTGCTGACGGTCAAAAGCGCCAGAAACATCGTGCTGTTGTAGCGCTCGACCATGCGGCGCTGAAGCTGATAGATCTCCTTGAAAATTTCATATTCGCAGACGAAAGCGCCGTAGCGGTCCTCGTCCTCGCTCAGCATGATCTGTACCTTTTCAATATCGGCCTCCATCTCCTGATCGGCCTGCACGATCAGCTTATAGACGGCGCGGATCTCCTCGGAGGGCTGCACGCCGAGCTGCTTGTAATGCAGATCGGTCGCGAAATAGTACTGCGAGAGCGCCTCGCGTTTTTTGCCGGTTTTGACAAGCGCCATCATGAGCTCAAGATGCAGCCTTTCGTCGAACATGTCCACGTCCATGGCCTTGCGGCAGACCTGCACGATCATATCGTGCTCCTCCTCGCGCTTGAGCAGGTCGATGAGCGTAAACATGCTTTCGAGGAACAGATCGTGATAGAATACCGACTTGGGCACGACCCAGATCTCGTCCGGCGTGTTGGAAAGCAACGGGCCGGTATAGAGCGCCATGAGCTGCAGATAGCGCTCTATGCGCTCGCGTGCGGGCAGCGTCTGCTGCCGTGCCTCCATGCAGAGCCGCTCGAACTCGAACACGTCGATCTCGCAGTCGAGATTCGGGTTCCATTGATAGGAGCCGCGGGAGGTGACGATGGAATCCTCCAGCTCGGGGATGCCGCTCTGCTCCACAAGATTGCGATAGCGGTGCAGCAGCGTCCTGAGCGCCGTGGCCGGATTGCTGCTTTCCTTTTCCGACCAGAGCATATCCAGAAGCTCCTCGTGCGACACGGCATGGTCCTTTTTAATGATCAGATACTCAAGGAAAAGGCAGGTTTTTTTTGCCTGCTTGAGCTGGGAAAGCACGACGTTGCCGTTCACGATGATCTCAAAGCTGTTGAACATCTTGATCTTGATTTTGGATTCCGGCATTGCATTCACCTCAATTTCTTCGTCATTAGCTCGGGATTGGTAGCGTACATCACCGCGTTTTCCGTGCTGATACGGCCCTCGCGCTGCAGGCGTTCGAGATCGCTGTCCATGGTGCGCATGCCCTGATCGGCGCTTGAGTAGATCACGTTATCCATCTGCGGCGTTTTGCCGTCGCGGATCATGTTCTGTATGGCGCTGTTTACCGCCATGATCTCAAAGGCCGGCTCAAGGCCGCCGCTTACGGACGGCACAAGCTGTTGGGAAACGACCGCGCGCAGCACCATGGAGAGCTGCATGCGTATCTGCTGCTGCTGGTTGGCGGGGAATACGTCGATGATGCGGTCGATGGTTTTGGCCGCTCCGATCGTGTGCAGCGTGCTCAGCACGAGCTGTCCGGTCTCGGCGGCGGTCAGGGCGGTCTGTATGGTTTCAAAGTCGCGCATTTCGCCGACAAGGATGGCGTCAGGGCCCTGCCGCAGCGCCGCCCGCAGCGCCGTTTTATAGCTCAGGGTATCATGCTCGATCTCACGCTGGCTTACGACGCTAGCCTTGTGCGGATGGATGAATTCGATCGGATCCTCTATGGTTATAATATGGTCGTGATAGTCCGTATTGATGCGGTCGATGATGCAGGCAAGCGTCGTACTTTTGCCGCTGCCGGCGGGGCCGGTGATCAGCACAAGGCCCTTGCGGATGCGCGCAAGCGCCATGACCGCAGGCGGTATATGAAAGTTCTCCGGCTCCGGCAGCGCGAAGGAAACGATCCTGAGCACCATAGCCATTGAATTGCGCTGCATATAGGCGTTGCAGCGGAAGCGGCCGACGCCGCGCACCGAAAAGGAAAAGTCGTCGTCGCCGCTTTGCAGCAGCCTGTCCATGCTGCGCGCGGAGTCTATCTCATACACCTGCTTGAGGAGGCGCATGGTATCGTCGGGCGACAGCCTTTCGTCAGAGACGGGCTGCACCGCGCCCGAGAGCTTGACGCTGGCGCACGCGCCGGGAATAATGAACACATCCGAGCCGCCCTGCTGCATGGCAAGCTTGAGCAGATCCACAATATCCGTCACGGACTTTCCTCCTTAATTGAACAGCTCCTGCGCCGTATCGGGCGACCAGTCGCTGATGTTTTCGTAGCGGTAGCTTTCAATGATATAGCCGGTCTCAAGCGGGCGCAGGCGGACGCTGAGCGCGTGCGCGCCGTCCGTCGAAACGGAAAAGGACAGGCTGCCGTCGCCGTTGTCCATAAGCTCCACGCCCTCGGGCGCGCCCTCGCGGCCGCCAAGGAGCCAGGCGTCCACGGCCATGAGCGCGCGCTGCGCCGCCGCGTCCGTTTCATAATAGACCTGCGTGCTCTCAAGCGTGCGGCTTGTCAGGGCGGAATCGTTCAGCGCCGTCACATAGGACAGCACGCCGAACAGCGTCAGGCAGAGCACCACGATGATGAGCATGATGCTTGAGGCGCCCACGCCGGCGTTGGAGGGCGGCCGCTTCATGCTTCCACCTCCCCGCTGACATAGCGTGCGGCGCTGAGTCGGCCGAGCGCGCGGCCGGCGGCCGTGGCGCTGAGCTCGATACTGTACAGCGTGCCGCCGGCGCCCGCCGTTTTCCATACGGATATGCTGAGAAGAATGCCGTCCTCCGTCTCGCGCGTGAGAGAGTATGCGCCGTTCGCGTCAAAGGGGCCGGACGCGGGATCGGCCTTGATCTCTTCGGCGGCGTTTTCCATGGCGATGAGCGCGCTGCCCGTGAGCTCGCTGAGGCGGCTGGTTTCATCCGCGGCCGCGACCAGACGGATGACCACGCTCATCGAGAGAGCGAAGAACAGTATGACCACGATCAGCTCAAGCAGCACCGGACTGAAGGTCAAGCGTTTGTTCATGCGCCCGCCTCCCCGCTTTGCAAATACAGCCGGAGCGTTTCCGCGCCGCCGTCAGGACGCGTGACGGACAGCGTCAAAAGCCGTCCCTCAAGCGTGACGGAAAAAGCGGCCGCCTCCGCGATCTCATCACCGTATGCGGGCGAAAACTCGCGCTCCGCCCGTCCAAAATATTCCATGAGCCGTCCGTCCCAGACATAGATATAGGTCGCGTAGGCCTTGCCGCCGTAGTCCGCGCCCAGCATAAGCGCCTGCGCGTCGCCTACGGAGACGGCTTCGATCCGGTCCTCCGCATCGAGCGCGCGCACCTTGCCGGCGATGTAGGCGAGCACGGTGCGGGTCTCATAATTCTCGCTGCCGCGGCTTTCCACCGCGCGATACACCCGCGCGCCCACGAGCACCACCATCACGGAAAGCAGCGCAAAGGCGGCCAGCAGCGCAAACATGAACATGCCGCGCACCGCGCCTATGCCCTGGTTGCTGATCCTCCGGCCGTTCATGACGCGCCTCCCAGCCGAGCGACGGATACCTCCGGCATCACGTTGGCGGCAAATATTTCATAGCGGACGGCGTAACGGTTTTGATCGACGATCACGCCGTAGTTTTCAAGAAGATAGTCGAGGCTCTCGGGGTAGCGGCCCTCGACGGCGTAGCAGGTGACCGCCGCGCGGCGGACGGCGCTCTCGATCAGAGCCTCCTCGCGCTCTGCGCTGCGCGCGTTCAGACGTGAAAAGACGATGGCGAAGAGGACGATCATCGCCGCGAACACCGCCACGCCGAGCCAGAGGCTCCGATGGATTATGCGGTTGTGCTTTTCATACAGATGCACGCTTTTCTCCTCAGCCGATCGCGGACAGGATCGATAACAGCGGCAGCATGACCGAAAGCAGTATGCCGCCGATCACAATGGAAAGTATCGTCACGAGCGTCGGCTCGATCATCGATACCAGCGCCGCAATGCCGTCGTCCGCCTCCTGCATGTACAGGTCCTTGAGCCGCGCCATAACGCTGTCGAGCTGACCGGCCGCGGAGCCGAAGCGCACCATCTTGCCGTGCATCTCGTCGAACAGCTTTGCCTCCGTCATGGCCTCCGCGATCGGGACGCCCTCCTTCATGCGCGCGGCGCAGGCCCTGACCCTTTCCGCATAGCGCGCGTCGGTCACGACCGTGGGCGCGAGCTCCATGGCGGCGTCGAGCTGATAGCCTGCCGTCAGCATCATGGAAAGCACGCTGCAAAAGCGGCCCGCCGACAGCCGTTCGGCCGCGCGGCCCATGGGCGGCACGACGCGGCAGAGCCAGCCGAACACCTTCGTCCGCCGGCGGCTCTTTAACAGCAGCAGTATCACGATCAGCGCGATCAGCAGGACGCCGATCATCACCAGCACCGCCGTGCCTATGGCCATGCCGATCTGCATGGCCGAGGCCGACGCGCTGCCCGCCGTTACGCCCAGGCTCTCGAATACGCGGCTGAACACCGGCAGCACGCTCACGATCAGTATGCCGATCACCACCGCGAGCATGAGCACCAGCACCACGGGATAGAGTATCGCGTTTTTGATCGATGCGCGCAGCTCCGCCTCCCAGCGATAGTATTCCGAGAGCGCGCCCATGACCTCGTCGAGCTTGCCCGCGCGCTCCCCGATGGCGGTCATGGCGCACATATAGGACGGGAATATGCCGGCGTCGCGCACGGCGTCCGAGAGCGAGCCGCTTTTTACCAAACGGTCGTAGACGCCCTGAAAACGGGCGCCGTAGCGGCTCTCCCGATAGCTGTCGGCCAGCGTTTCCACACCGTCGTAGAGCGGGATGCCCGCCCTGAGCAGCATCGCTATCTGCTCGCAGAACAGTGCGGTTTCCTCCGCCGGAAGCGTTTTTAACGTACCGTTCTTCGCCATAAGCCTCCTTATCCGCGTCAATAAACGCGTTCCTCCGTATAATCCGTTTCCCGATGATCCGTGCCGTCAAACGTAGCGTCCATCCAGATCCATTCGCCGCCTAACCATACGCGGTTCCACGCATGGGATATGTTTTCCGGCATGACGGTGCCTATCACGAGCTGCGCGGGAATGCCCTGCGCGCGCAGCATGGCCGCGAGCAGCGCCGAATAGTCGAAGCAGATGCCCTTGCCGCTTGAAAGCGTTTCGTCGGGGTCGGGCAGATAGCCGCTTTGCACCGTGGCGGCCTTGTCATAGTCATAGCTCGTGTTTCTGACCACAAAGCGATAGATCGCTGCGGCCATATCCGCATCCTCGGTCAGACCGTCCACCAGCAGATAGGATTTGGCGACCAGGCTGCTGGAGGCGTCAAAGCTTACATACTGGCTGGGAAAGAGAAAGGGCGAGGTCGGGTCGTCGATGACGACCTCGATCTCCTGCGCGTAAAGCTGGGCGTAAAGATCGTCCTCCACGTTTTCCATCACGCGCAGCAGATAGGTCCCGCTGCCCATCTGGCAGGGAAAGGTCTCGTATACGCCGTCGTCGGCCAGATCGTAGGTATAGGCCGCGTCCCCGCAGGTCACGCGCAGCTTGAGCCGGCTTTCGTTTTCCTCGCTCTTGACCATAAAATAGCCGAGAGAGGTATTCGACGCGTCGATGGTCACGCCCTCGCCGCTGAAGACGACCGTGCCGGAGGCCTCGGGCAAAACCAGCCGGATGGGCCGGTTCTCCGTGTCCTCTGCGCGCGCGTTGGCGTCCCTGGCCAACGCGGACGCGCCGGACAGCGCCGCCGTGCAACCGCAGGTCAAAAGCAGCATCCCTCCGCATACCAGTATCGCCACAATTTCACGATACAGACGTTGATAAACCATCAACTTACTATACATCATGATGTAACAGCTTTGCAACAATTATTGTCACAATGAAACGAAAAAGTCCGCGTTCACACGGATTTTATCAAAAAGAGCGGCTGTGATCTGTGGCGGAGCGCTCCGGCCGGCGGGCGGACGGCGGAGCAGGCGGACGCAACGGCGTGACGTTTGCATGCGGCGGCATGCCGGCCGCTCGTCAGGGTTGCGAAAACACCGGCTTGCGCGTATAATAACTAAGTTATCCCTTTGATTTTTTGGACGGGAGCGAATTATGGCGGAAATCGACGACGCAAAACGCATCCATTTTATAGGCATCGGCGGGTGCAGCATGAACGGGCTTGCGCAGATACTCAAGCGGCAGGGCCATACCGTAACCGGCTCCGACCGCGAGCGTACGCAGTTTACCGACGCGCTCGACGCGGCGGGCATCCCCTATACCGTCGGCCACACCGGCGAATATGTCAGGGACGCCGATCTGGTGGTCTATTCGGCGGCGATCAAGCCGGACAATCCGGAGCGCGTGCTGGCAAAGGAGCTTGGCATTCCCGAGCTGGAACGCAGCGTGGCCTTGGGGCAGATATCCGAGCGCTTTGAGCGCGTGGTGGCCGTGGCCGGCTGTCACGGAAAGACCACCATCACCTCCATGCTCGCCGTGATCAACGAGCTTGCGCATGCGGAGGCGACCGTGCATGTGGGCGGCTATGTCGATATGCTTGGCGGGGGCGTGCGCGTGGGCGGTTCCGACCTGTTCATCACGGAGGCCTGCGAATATGTCGAAAGCTTTCTGACCCTGCATCCCACCGTGGCGCTGATCAATAATATCGACGACGATCATCTGGACTATTACCGCGATATGGATCACATTGTGGACGCCTATCGCAAATTCCTGCAGCGTCTGCCCGAAGGGGGCGCATTTCTGGCCTGCGCGGACGATCCGCGCGTGATGGCGCTCTGCGACGATAAGAAGCATAAGGTCGTCACCTATGGCGTAAGCGGCGGCGATTATACCGCCAAAGACATTCTCTTCGACGAACGGGGCGCGGCGCGCTTTACGCTGATGTTTCGCGACAAGCCGCAGGGCGAAATCGCTCTGGGCGTGCCGGGCATGCACAACGTGGTCAACGCGCTGGGCTGCGCGGCGGTCTGCGCGGAGCTGGGCATTCCCTTTGATATCTGCGCCGAGGCGCTGCACGCGTTCCGCAATACAAAACGCCGCTTTGAATACTATGGCGAGAGAAACGGCGTGAAGGTGTTTCACGATTACGGCCATCATCCGAGCGAGATACGGGCTACGCTCGACGCGGCGAGCCGCATGCCGCACGGCAAGCTTTTCTGCGTATTCCAGTGCAACAGCTTTACGCGCGCGCGCACGCTGTTTCTGGGACAGGTGACCTGCTTTGACGACGCCGATACCGTGCTGGTGACCGATATTTACCCGGGCCGCGAGAAGGATACCGGCCTTGTGCATGCGCGCGATATGGTGGCGGCGATCAACAATACCACGCGCAACGCCGTATATGTCGGCAGCTTCGAGGCGGCGCGCGAATATCTGGACGCCCATGCCGCGTCCGGCGACATTGTGGTGACGGTCGGCTCCGGCGATGTGTACCGCCAGACCCGAAAGCTATTATAGGTGTTTTGGAGGTAGCTGCATGTCTTCCATCATTCAGGCCATACGGGAATATGTGCCGGACAAGCGCGTGCTGGACGACCGCCCGGATTTCTCCAACGAGCTGGCGCAGCCGCTGTTTCACAAGGGCAATTCCGTCGGCTGCATCACGCTGCACGGCATCGGCGGCACACCCGCCAATATCCGTGTTGTGGCCGACGCGCTGATCGCCGGCGGCTATACCGTCATTTCGCCCATGCTGCCCGGCCATGGCGAGACTGTGCGCGCGCTGAACGCTTCCACGGGCAGTCAGTGGCTTTCCTGCGTGGAGGCCGCCTATGACCGGCTCAGGGAGGAGGGCTGCACAAAGATATTGGTGTTCGGCCTGTCGCTTGGCGGCGTTTTGGCGGGGCTGCTGGCCGCTTCCCGACCGACGGACGGCCTGATGATGATCTGCGCGCCGCTTCGCATGAAACCCTTTTTGCGGGCAGCGCGGTTGATCAGCCCGCTTTTGCCCTTTGTGCGTTATCCCGACGACGGCGACGATAAAGATTCATGGCGCAAGAATCCCTATGCGCAGATGTACGACGGTTTTTCCACGGTCAAGCTTCGCGATCTTGATCGTCTGGCCCGCCGCCTGTGCCGCAGCCTCGATCACATCACCTGTCCCACGCTTTCGGTCAACGCGCGCTTTGACGACAAGGTGGACACGAAAAGCATAGATATCCTGCGCCGCGGCGCGGTCAACGCGGCCTCCCTGAGCTTTGTGATGCTGGAGGATTCGCCGCACGGCTGCACCTATGGTCCGGAGCGCGCGCGCGTAGCCGCGCTCGCTGCCGATTTCGCCGCCCGCGCCATTGACAAGGCTCCCGCCGCAACCGTATAATTACTTGCAGCCCTGTTGAATATGCCCCCGCAGCTCAGCCGGATAGAGCGGTCGCCTCCTAACCCCCCGAGCTGCACAAAAAAACCATAACAAGTTCCCGTAGCTCAGCCGGATAGAGCGGTCGCCTCCTAAGCGACAGGCCAGGCGTTCGAATCGCCTCGGGAACGCCAAAAAAGCCCGAAAACAAAGCGTTTTCGGGCTTTCGTTATCTCAAAAATCTTGCTAATTTCCGACTCATAAAAGTACGAAAACGGGGTCATTTTGAACGGTATTGGAACCCAAATCTGCGGCTTCAAAATCGGCACATTCGATCGATTTTACTACATTTTACCACATTTTCTATATAACCAATCCGCACAATCGGCGTTTGTATGGACGTAGTGGAATGACTAAAGTTTCATCAGTTGTTTTATTTCTTTGAAGCGAAAAGGTATTTTCCCCCAACGAACATGATCACAGCACCTAAGGAGGTGCTGACGATGGAACTGAACTATATTGCAAACGGTGATTATCTGATTCCCGCTTTGACGTTGGATGAGGAAGTACCCGCTTACGGCAAATACGGCATACTGCGAAAGCGGTACCTCAAAGAGCATCGCAAGGGTTATTATTCTTCTCTGCTGCTCAGCGGAAAGCTCGTTGCTCATCTCAATGAAACGGATGCGCTCACCCGTGAATTCATTTCTCGGACAGTAGAGGCAACGGCAAAACGTCAGAACATCGATGAAGCCTTAAAAGCCCGCGACCAGATGACTTGGGCTGGCGCGATGAACGCAATAAAAGCGCAGGCAGAAGAAGCGGCGTTAAGGGAGATTGTTCTTTGTGATTGATTATTTCTCCTCTTCAAAGGAAAAATCGTTAAGTTCCGGAAAATCAAGGAACTCGGCAACCGTCATGTTTAATCCGTTCGCAATGTGATGAATCGTGGTCATCCGCGGGTCTTTGGTAATACCTCGCACGATGTTATCAATGGTAGACTGATTCAATCCGCACATGGGAGCCTGCTAAAATAATAGACAATCTGCTAAGATGGAAAGAACAAAGAAAAG